>QAKH01000021.1 GCA_003343885.1 Clostridiales bacterium
GGGCAACAATGTGGTATAATTTTATCCATGAGATCTTGATCTCCTTTCTCTGATTTTCAGGGAGGTATTCGGGTTTGTGATAAAACCATTATACCATAAGGAGTTCAAGGTCTCAACTTTCATTTAACTTAACAAAACGCATAACATAATAAGGAGGAAATATCTATGATAAAATCTTTAGCGGAAAGAAGCAAAGTGAATCCTAAGAGTATGATTGCGACAATGCTTGCTTTTGTGCAGCTGTTTCTCCTTTTTCCTGTAGCGGCGCCGATGGGTGTCATGGCAGCAGGCGGAAACGTGGAATACACGCGCATCAATCCGGAAGTTGCAATTTATAATGCGCAGACGGGTATAGATGAAAAGTTGTATGAACGGGAAATCAGCGCAGACAGTAAGTTTAATGCGGCGACAAAGAGCAGCTTGTTCAATTTATCCTTTGTAAATAATCTTGCCGGTACACATGTAAGCTTTAAAATTGACGATAAAATAATCGGATTACTCAGGAGAAAGGATAACAACCTGCAAACTTCTGCGTCTGCCTCCTTTCACAACTATAAACATCAGCATACTTGGGAGTCTGGTTTATTTGGCTTAAAAAAGAATACGGCAAATGTTACCACAGCGTGCGTGATGTCATATAACTATCGCGTGAGCGGTTATTATTCAAGCCCCAATTTGGCGATAAACAGCCGTGATATGGCAAAAGACTATGAAAGGCTTTCCACTGGATACAGTCCGATTTTTTCTTATGACAGTAATTTCGGCAACGTGGTTTTTGCCGCAAGCCTGCAGGGGACGATGTTTGACGGCGGAAATAGGAGCTGTGCTTGTCCCGGCGATGCTTCGATAACAAAACCCGTTATTTCATTTATGGACAACAATGCGCCTTCGATTGTTTCGATTACCGGCATAGACAATAAAATTTTAAAAGCCGGTGAAACGGTTAATATAGAGGTTAAATTTGACGAACCTATACGATTTGCCGACGACAGCGCCGCTCATGATGATTTGTATGTTAATCTTGCAATCAGCGGTATCAGCTCTGACAGATACCCAAAGGCAATGCTTAAAAAGCTTGATATTGATACACTTTATTTTTCTTACACCGTTCCCTCAAATGATAATAACCTTGAGCAAACTATTACCGGCGTAGACTTCAGCCCTCTTATGAAAGAATGTGACCTTGTTGTTGTTTTTGAAGACGAAAATTTTGAACTCTCCACAAGCGGACTTAACAACTCAAACAATATAGGCTACACAAGAGCTACTTCTTATATTACCGATATAGCCGGCAACGGTATGAGAGAGTCAGACAGAATGTACAACGTAACAGAAACTTACATTGATACAAAGGCTCCAACTCTTACCAAAATCAGCACGTCAGTAAACGCAAACAATACTAAAATCAAGGAAATGTTAGGATCTACCGATACCGATAACAGCGATATATATCTCGGTGTGGGCGATTCGATTTCATACGGCTTGACGTTCAGCGAGGTTTTGAATATAGCTGAAGGCGAATATGCCGGCATTACAGCTACGACAAACATTGTTGACAAAAACGGAAACCCTGTTACGCTTACAAGCAAAACACTCTCAAAAATACCCACCGATGACAATGCGTACGGACTTGGCCCGTCAAAGGGAAATGTTACATATATTGATTTTGATACGCTTATAATTGAAGAAGGTATGACATGCTCGGACGCCGACGGAATTATCCGCATTATAAACGTAAGCTTCAGCGAAGCAGTGAACGACTATGCAAATAATACATTGACCGTTTCCGATGAGGAAGCAAGAGCTGCAAATAAGACTACGGTTTACCTTGATGTAAATATGCCGGAAATTGCCACAACGCTGACGGCAACAAATGATGTCTATGCCGCTGTGCCGTATGCAGACGGCAGCGGATTTTATTTCCCGTTTGAAATTACCGACAGTTTGTCCGGAATAAACGGGCTGGAAGGTACATTTGTATGGAACAAGGGGGAAGACAGCGTATACGGCAGTTTGTATTCATATGCAGTCACCTCCTCTGCGGATGTTCCGACTGAGTGGAAAATAGGTTACATGAATCGGCGCAACAGCTTTACGCAGGTCGAAGGAACACAATACCTCCATATAAAGAAGTACGCCGGCATAACATATGAGCTGTTGGATACTTCGCTTGGCTTTACCGCAACAGATTATGCGGGAAATGAATACAGCGTGTCAAGCCCTGTTATCTTTAAAATTAACACAATTTGGGATAATACATATCCTTTTGCCAAATTAGGGGAAGTGACAAAGCAATTAAACGGAGCGGGCGGAACACTTACCGTCAATGTGGAGTTAACCGAATCGACCGCCCTGAAAGACGCGTATTATCTGTGGACAGATACGGCGGCTGACCCTTCTCTCGATGAGATTAACCAGGCATTTCCGGATATAGAAGGCAAAACCTCCGTCACGGTTACAATAACCGAAAACATTGCAAACGGCGAGGATTTTAACAAGCACCTTTGGATTAAGGTATCAGACCTGAACGGCAACGAAATGCTGTATTACCTTGGCAGGCAGCGGTATAATTTAGAAACGATAGAATATTTCGTAGACAATAACGATGATTATTCGCAGTATTTTGATTTTACTGTCCGCACAAATAATCCGGATGGATATCTTATTGCATTGCTCCCGGTACCCAATGAACCTGATTATTACTATATCTCTTTTGAGAATTGGATCCGGGCATCATATCGTTGTGATTTGGCGGACTGGTACAAGGTATATTCTGCCGACAGAAGAAACTTCGAGTATGTTGAAAAAAGCGTAGAAGACGATGAGTATTTAGAGTTTATTTTTAATGGCTACTATTCCGAAAAGTACGGATACCGCAACGGTGATTATACCATATATGTAATTTCCGGTGTTAAAGAGGCGTTTGATTTATCTCCTGATACAGATAATCCGCTGTCAGCCGGAAATGCGTCGCATGAAGTAGGCGAGGAAGTCTATAATGTCCGTGTAATTGCAAGAGAGCAGGAAGGTTACGATTTTTATCCTGAAAGAAGCATTACCACAAAAGAAAATATACCGGAATCATCACCCTACGAGTACTATTACTACACAGACGATACTGCGATTTCCACTCTTGCAGGACTGACGTTTGATATCGATTTAGGCGAGGATACGAGCGGATGGGAGTATGATCCGATTGACCTTGACGCTTCCTACATTTTAGTGTCCTCGAACAGCGGATATCGTGTCCAATATAAGTTAAACAGACAGCAATACCAGTCAATTACCTTGCCTGAGGATGATTATCCGACGGGTATTTACACAGTCGCTTTGGCATTGTATCTGAAAAATACAAGTACTCCTCTTCCTTCTATAGCATCTCAAAGGATTTATGTGGATTCCAGAACAGCGCCGGATGTGGAATCGTTCGGAATTGATCGTTTAGTGATGCTGTCGGAGGAATCACTCTATGAAACAGGTATTACTGAGCAGATTGTATACCCTCATGAGGACACGATTTATATGCCAACCTCCAATAATACTAACGGGATACCGTATTCAGGTGTGCGCGACAGACTCGGGCTTTATGGAACAGGCGCCATATCATGGGGAAATACGGAAACAGGCGTTTATTGTAATACGAATTTATTGATGTGGAATGTGTCGGCAGGTCAGACTGAGGATCTTGCCGCAGTGAGTACTTTTAGTACTCAGCTTAAGAATATCGAACTGACCGACAAAGCCGGTGCGGATGAATATGTCGCAAATATCAACCGGGAAGATCCGGGCGACAGCGGCAACGCTCCTCTGGTTTTAATAAAAGACCAGATCAACGTAATTGCGGTCAGAGCGGCACTTTCTAACGGAGAAAAGTCTGAAATTAAATATTACAATGTATATCCTTCGTGGCTTGAAGTTGCCGGCAGTTTTACGACCGAGAAAAACGACGACAATACTCCGGTCGTCCTCGAAGACAACACACTGATCTTTACGCCGGCAGAAGGTCAGTCTATGGAGGGAATACAGATTTTTGCAAGAGGCAATGAGGGAAAAATAGAACTTCTTCCTCAGCCCGACGGAACATATCGCTGTGATGCGGAACCGGGATTCTCTATGCCCTATTACCATGCAGTCAATCAGTTCGGAAGCGTCTGCTACTTCGGAGAATATTTCGGCGTATATCGTGATGAAGACGCCCCGGTTATTACTTACTTAAGCGACGAACACTCCGATGGAGAATACCGCGTCAATTTAAGGATTACCGATATGTCGCTGTACAACTATTTGTTTAAGAGTCCTATTGATTTAAAACTCACGTTTGATGAGGAGTATTCAAAGCGTCTTGGATACGAAGAAGGAATTCAGACGACCTTTGAGATAGCGATTGACGAATTCAGTGATTACTCGGTGGGTCAAATAACGCCTGAAGATGATTACGAGTTTGTCTGGAATGCAGACGATATAAGCCCTACCGGTATCTACCGGGTAGAGGCAATCATCCCGAAAAATTCCCGGGACGGATATATGGATGTTACGATATATGGTACAGCAAGATATATCCCGGAAGAAGAAACGGACGCGCCGGTCACCTTTGATATGACGGTTGAAGCAGCAGATAGATTTGGCCGTACCGGATCGGTGGAGCTTGAGAATATCACCGCAACCAATACCATGCCTTTTGTAGTAAATAACGGAAGCATAAAGCCGGAATATAAGTCAAAAGAAAGTAATGTAAGTGATATTGATTATGCACTGGCACTACCCTTTAACGTGCCCGTACAGCCTGAAAAATCATGGATTCTGCCGGATCCTGAAGGCTATCAAAAGGAATGGATAGACGGTTTTCCGGTTACAAGAGACGGGATATCGGAAATCTCCTTCTATGATATTTTCGGCACGCTTTATACGCAGGAGATTGAGCTTGTTGATGTGTTCGGCGAGTATGGTCTTGAGTTAACCATTTCGCCTGAAACATACACCAAAGATTTTGTTTCGGTTACCGCAAGCATGACAGATGAGAACACAGAAAAAGCGTTTGTATTCTATGAAGTATATGACAACGGATCGGTCAAGCAGGGAATTCTCGGGTCCGATGGATCGTGGCTGCCTGCCAAGTCAAGAACGATACAGCGGGATAACAATAATCTGATTGCCATATATGTTTATCCCAGAGCCTCCTATACCAGCGGAGAGCTCAATACCGGATTTACGCGCTATAGCGCGGATATACTTATCATACATATTGACAATATGGCAAACGAAGCGCCGGTGGCACAGCCGCTGTTCTATTTTGACCAGTACGGAGAGGAATATACAGGGGAAGAACTTTTGGAAAAATTCCCCGACGGCATTGAAACAACAGGAGATGTAGAGGTATATTACAAAACAAGCAGGTATGTCCGGCCGATTGACGGCACAGAAGAAAAAGTAAGATTTACATACCAAGATACCGATACTTCTTATTTGTTCAAATATGTAGACGAATTCAACAACGAGGGCAGTTTGGAAATTGACCTTAAGGATTATGGTATTACCTTTGCCGCACCCCCGGAGCCGTATAAGGATGAAGCCGCTCCTAACCTTGTGGTTGATGTTTACGCAAAGCGCTTTAATAACTATACCGCAATGGGCGCATTTTCAAAGGATACAGCGCCGGACGATGTGAAACAGGAATTTGAAAATATCGGTTACGTGCAGGGATACAGCATGAAAATCGGAGTTACCGACTATTCAAGCTATAAAATTGTCGTACTGAACAGCGCTCCGACATCGCTTGATTATAACAGCGCCGTAAGCGATATAGTATCAGGCGTCAGCATATCAGGAAATACGATTACAATCTCAAAGGATATTGCCTCAGACTTCACGGTTGCAGTGGTGGACAATGCCGCGGCAGAAACCGCAGCCGAAAACGATAATTTCTCTTACGTAACGATAAAGGCACAAGACCTGAAAGCCTGGTTTGATACCACAAAGCCTGTATCAGAACAGCAAATAGTCCAAAACGGATTATACGAGCAGATTGCGTATATAAAGTTTACCGATAAGTCGGACAACGGTACGGAAATTGATCCATCTACGGTTACAATTTTAAACGGCACTTTGGAGATTGAAACTGACGGAGAATACGCCGGATGGTATAAGAGAGTGTTCACAGACAACGCTTCATATGAAATCTTATTCCAGGACCATGTCGGAAACCTGGGCGAGAAAGTAACATTGGAATCTTCCGGCATTGATATGGCTCCGCCGGCTCTTAAAATCACGTGGACGCCGCCGTATGTTTCAGCGGACGGTCAGATAGATGCCGAGAGATACACCGCAAAAACCGTAAACACTTCGGTTTACGCACATATAGCGTCCGACAAGGCAATTGACGTTGAAAACGTAAGGTTAACGCATTATACCTATAATAATTATGATTGGATCGAGCTTGACAGCGGAAATATTGGCGATATACCTGATTGCAGCGCAAGCTACACAGTAAATACCGAGGGGATCACTGTATGCTTCGAGCAGGGAGGTATAGGACTTCGGTTTGAAGTTCCGTCACCTAACGGAAGAAGTACAACAGCCGACGTATATCTGCCCGCGGAAACCATAGATAAGGCAGTTCCAAACGTTCAGACAGAAAAATCCGAGCATAAAAGAGATGGCTTTGATGTTCCGTATGCAGTGACACTTAAAATGACTCCCGATAAAAGCGTTTACTGCTCAAATTACGGCAGAGCAGACAAAGAATATGACAGCTTAACGCCGCTTGAGGTTACAATAACCCAAAACGGAACGTATGAGTATGTATTTGTCGACAAAGCCGGAAATCGCAAAACCGCATTGTTTACAGTGAATAATATTGATAATAGCGCACCTGAACTCACCTTCGATCCGGAGCCTTCCGAGTTGCCCGTTATCAATACAGAGCAGAAGATTACGGTAACAGCGGATGAAGCTTGCACCTTAACATTTGACGGAAATGATTACAGCTTAAATGCAAACGGATCTAAGGAGCTTACGTTCAGTAAAAACGGCGTTTATACCGTTATCGCAACGGATGCGGCAGGAAATGAAAGTATTGTCAATGTTCCTGTCGGAAACATGGACACAACGCCTCCTGATATCAGCTTTGCGGCCGGCACTATCCGTATTTGTCAGGACAGCGATGAAGAAGTGCTTGCGGAAGAACTGAGCAAGGGCGTAACGGCATGGGAGCCTGAAACACAACAAGTTATTGAGGATTGGTCGTATGATGCGGGTGAAGTAGATCTCACAACTGTCGGCATATACAAAGTTATATACACCGCAAAGGACGATGCAGGAAATACCAAAACCGCTGTAAGATATGTTTCGGTTTATGATAAAAATAACCCCGGAATTTATATTGACGGCATATTTATAGAGGCGGAAGGCACAACGATTATTAAGGCTGGAGAACATGAAATAACGGTGGACAACATTGCGGAAATTGCCCCCGGAGTATTGGAGCCTTATACGATTAAAATAAGCAAAGGAATTTCAAGCATCGGTCAGATGAAGTTTAAACGAGCTGATGTTTTAATAGGAAGTGACGGTAAATTCACTATCACACCGGGATTTTACACGGTATCAGTCACTACGCAGAGCAGAAAGACATTCCGTGCGATTCTCTATGTGGAAAAGTAAGGGGGCAAAAATATGAAAAGAATTATAGCTTGTTTGCTCAGCGTTGTAATGATTTTGGGTTTTATACCTATTGACAGTATGATAGCAATCGCGCTTGAACAGGAACGCGAAGCGTATTCCCTTGATAACGGATATATTCGCGTTCAGGTTTCAAAGGAAAACGGCGGCTTTGTCATAAATACCGTAAACGGCGACACCTTGAAAAAATCGGACAACAACAAAAAGCTTCTGTTCCATACGGGCGAGTATGATACATCATTTGTTTCTTTCCGTGTAACAGAAGAGGACGGCACACAAAAGGATTTTATTTTCGGCGGCAAGTACGGTGACAGCAGCGACCCGAGTCATAAGGGCGTTACAGTAACACAGGCTACCGAAAACAGCGAGATTATCGCAACTTGGTCGGTTGAGAGCTATACCTTTACGCAGATCATTTCATTGGCAAACGAAAGCTCAAACGAACATGGTATGGTTTCGCTATCTTTGAGTGCTTCAAATAACAGCGGAAACGATGCGAACATCAAGGCGCGTGTCCTTTTGGACACCGCCTTGGGCGGCAATGACTTCGGAACATATCAGGCAGTGGATGAAGACTCGGTAACCCACTCGATATACACCGAGCAGATACTTGACGGTACGGACTATCCGATTCCGCAGAACTTCTATTGTCTCGATAATATCTTTAATACATCAATCACAGCATTTTCCGTAAACAGTCCGCAGGCTATGCCTTATCAGGTGGCGTTCGGACATTGGAATAACCTTGCGGCGTCACTCTTTGATTTCACCCCGGACACTTCGATGGATTTTACAAAGAAAAATAACGATTACCTGACGGCAGACAGTGCGTACGCTCTTTATTATGATATGGGAAATGTCGGAAGCACACCTGCAAGCATGGTAACATACTACGGCGTTTATTCTCATAAGGACGTCCCGGCGGCTGAAAAATTTACAGTTGACGTATCAGTGCCGCTGCGCCTTGAATTAAACGACGCAAGAGATGATTACGTAAGACAGACGGACGAGGGCGTTGCAGATTTTACAGCCGGCGTTACATTTGAAAATTACGTTACGGATACAGCAGAAAATTATGAAAATCTCTCATTAGTGGTCAGAACCACAGAGAACCTGCGTTCTTTGGGAGATATGGGCGCGGAAAATAATTCGCAGTTCGGCTCGACTGATCCCTTCATAATTACTTATACAAATGTAAATGTCGGAGATATCAATTCAAAAACGCTGTATTTTCAGGCGAACGTAACAGATGCTGCGGCTTATGAGCGGATTACGATAGGTATTTACGATACTTCGGAAACACAAGGCGCAATTGTTGAGGAGAAGAAACTCGGAGAAAAAGTATCATATATTCTTTTGCCGAGCGGAGACGGAAGTATTCCCCATGTAAGCTTTACCGAAATGACTCCGAAAATAATCTATTCATCAGGCACAAGACATCTGTACGTAACAGTAAAAAACGCTGCGCTTCTGGATAACCGGGGCAACTGGAATCTTGTCGCCCGCAGTGTTGACGGAAAGACGTCACAAACGATAAGCCACGAGTTTATCAGCATAAAAGACGGCGTCATGGACGTTGCGATAGACGATTCTGTCGAGCTTGCGCCCGGAAGCTGGTATTTGCAGCTTGAATGGACTGACGCGGCGGTTTCGGAAGACGTTATACAGGAAGAATATCAGAAACAGACGGCAACCTGCTTAAACTTCACGGTGTCGGAGGATATAAAATACAAAAATGACAGTTACGGAATTCTGACTGTCGTAAAATATAAATCCGGCGGTAACTTTACTTATAAAATCAACTCGTTCAGAGACGAGGAGGCGTTTAATACTTTTAAAAACGCAGGCGGTTACGATGAAATTCTCTTGATATTCAGAGGAGAGTTTTCAAAGTCCACCTACACATTGGAGGACGGCGTTTCCAAAAGAACATACTATACCGCAACAAGCACCAAAAAAGTCAATGAGGATACAAGAGAATACGAGGTCGATAACTGCGTCAATATAAACGGAGCTATGGACTTTGAAAACGGCAAAATGTCGGTATATTACGAAAAGGACGATCCCGAAGGACAAGAACCGACAAGCGACGTAATCGTCGAATTTGACGGCGAGCTTTTGACGAGTAATGCACGCACGTCCATTTGGACCGGCAAATCCGGCCTTACAAGACTTGAACAGGGAAAAAGCTATTCTCTTGTTCCATACGACAAAAACGGCGTCCGTGATAAAAACTTCAACGATAATACAATCATGCTTGTGTGGCCGACCACATACAGCGTAGGACAAACGATTGCCGGCATGGTATTTAATATGGCGTTCGGCGAACTCGGCGTAATGAAGGAGGATAACGGCACGGAAATAGGCCGTGTAATCTCTTTCTCGGCAAAACTTGATCTGAGCTTTACAAAAGCTCCGGAGCCTTCAAGCCAAAGTCTTGCGGAAAATCCGGATCAGTCACTCAGCACTACCTACTGGCAGAAGATAAAGGATTTCTGGAGCAACTATAAAGAAGCGCAAAGCGTAGACAGCTATATTTACACCAATAATGACGCATTGTACAGAACATACGACTGGTCGCATATAGACGAAAGCGGAGGAAATAATAAGGAAATTGCCGCCTCTGTTATGGTTCGTGATATTCTCTACGGCTGCGGTCAGGGCTTTGTAGGGGTAAATTTCAAGGTGGAAATCGGTATTAAAAACTATATTGCGGCATTGCCAAAGGTTACCGGAACGCTTGAAGTCAACACCATAAATGACTGGTCATTTAAATTTGACGGCAGCATGAGCCTTGCAAGATTCTCTCTTGAAGCAAAGCTTTCATTCAAGAGCCGCAATGATGTCCCCGTTCCTGACGATATCTACTTCTATATAGGCGGATTCGATCCGGGTATCAATATAGACGGCTGCGGCGTTGTCTGGATAAAAGGCGGAGGCGGCGGAATTTCAGACCTTTACGACACCATATTCATGACAGATTCAGTACCGCCGCTTAAGCTTATTCTGACTGCAAGCTTCAGTATTGTGCAGGTGTTGGACGGAAAGGCAACCTTATCTGTCGGCGCCACAGGCATAAGCTTAAAAGCTGAGGACCTTAAGATTTTCGGAACGATTGAGGCAATCAAAAAAATCAGTTTGGGGCTTGAATGGTACCCCGGAATTGATTTGCAGGCATCTATATCGGTAAATCTGTTCAACGGCGTTATACAGGGCGGCGGATATATCGTCCTTATCGGTGAGAATTACACCGATTGGTTCTTTGAAATGTTTGCCCATGCGTCGGTTAATGTGCCCCAATCAATACCTGTTTTCGGAGGAATGACAGTTGCCGGAGCGGACCTTGGTATCAGTACCGAAAAGATTTGGGGAAATGTCGAGATATTGTCCATTCGTGTTGGAATTGCCTATTACTGGGGTGACAACGAGGTCGACTTCGGAACAGGAGATTCTCTTGCCAAACCGTCCTTCCCGTCATTGTTAGGTCACGAGGATGTACCGGTGTATTATGACGATGAGCGCGACCAGACGCTGTATGCCCGGTTCGGTACAAACATTACCTATGTTTGCCGGGCAGAGCTTTTGGATACTTCCGAAATACCCAGACTTCTTGACGCAAGCATATCATCAAGCGCCGATTTGGTTCTGCATAAGTTCAATCTCGGAAACTATACCAACGGCTCAGCGGCAATAGTTCAAATCAATTATGACGCCGCAAGCCCTGATGAAGCAAAGCAGACAGCGCAAAGCTTTAAGGTAAATACAAGCATGGATATGAGCGGAAACGCATATAACAATGTTTTGTATGACGGAACCAATATGGATAGCGCAAATACAAATATTACCTTTGATTCGGAAACGGGTAAAGCTTCTTACGCCTTTACTGTGACCGACGCAGATTGCTATGACATGGATTGGTATATTTCTACCGGCACAACAAAAGCAAGCGTTATCCTTTATAACGTCGATCCGCTTCCTGAGCTTACAAGTATAAGCGGAACCATTAGCGGCAACGAGCTTGATGTTACCTGGAGCGGTATAAAGACAAATGAGCTTGATAAAATCAGCTTCTATCTGTCAGAAAGCAATGATCCGGCTGCGGATAACGGCGGCAGACTTATAGAGATTGTTGATGATATGGCTGTCCTTTCATTAACAGGAACAAAACTTACTGTTCCTGCCGATATGCCGTCGGGTGAATATTACCTGCGTGCGGTATATTCTAAAGAAGACGCCGTAAACAGCGCGGTTTACAGTACCGAAAAAATAACATTTACCAACAGCAATATGCCGAAAAATGCGACAATTTCCGACTCTTATCCGGCAGGTAACCTGGAACTCGGAGTTATTATCGCAGAAACGGACGATACAAATACGACAGGATATACTGCGACAGTATATAACGAGGACGGCACCCCCACAGACGTAAGCGGTCTTAATTATGACAAGGCGGTAACAGGGGAGACCGTTATAACAATCGGCGGAAGCTACACCGGAATAGATGAAGACGGCAATGAAGAGAAAAAGGGCCTTGTCGCCGGCAAAAAATATAAGGTCGGCGTTACACCGTATTGTCTGATGGATACAAACGGCAACGGCGAGAACGATACAGTAGTTTACGGAGACGAAGTACTGACAGGCCTTATAACCATGCCTGAAATGACAACGCCGGAAGTTACAATACAAGCCGACGCAGAGAAAAAGGATATTTCCGAAAGCGTGATGGCTGACCATGACAACGATCCGAATACGCCTGCCATAGAAGTATCCGTTACAAGAGAAACGTATACCGCAAGCGATATTACCTTTACGGCATCTGTTACCGAAAATGTAACCGGAGAATGGGGCGTTGACGGAGGCCTTACGGCTGACAGCGACGGATACAGAAGCGGAGCATACGGCACCTTTACGGATACCGCAAGCATTTCTGTTCCGCTTAAGGATCTGAGCGATGGCAGACACACTCTTACAATCAGAGGTAAGGACAATCAGGGCGACGGGTTCCAATACAGCTACCGGTTTGACGTTGATACAACTCCTCCAAGACTCATGCTTTCTTCTCCGCTCAACGGAAGCACATTCTCCAAGGACGGAAAACTTACCGTAAGCGGCGTAACGGATTATGACGCAATATTCACGATAACCTCTGACGGAACCGAAATCTGCTCCGGTAAAACGGTAGAAGAGCTCGGCGGAAACATAGATAAGGACGGTATATTTAACTTTACTGTCGATACATATGCTCCAAATGACGCATCTCAAAGGGATATCGTGATAACGGCTGCTGACGCCGCAGGAAATGTTCTTTCAGAAAATGTAAGCGTTATTCACGGCGGCCTTGCTGAGCTGAAAAGTGTGAAGATACTTGTCGACGGAAATGTGATAAATAACGGTAACATACCGGCAGTCGAAGATGATACGACAATCAAACTTTCGCTTGCCGGAGTAACCGAAGACGGAACGGTATTTAAACTTACAGGCTCAAATATTATCTGGAGAGCTTTAGCGGTAGAGGGCGACGCCTATATCGATGCTGACGGAAACCTTGAAATTGGCAGATCTTCACACGGTATTGTGGAGGGCGGCCTTGAGGTAACAAAGGGCGCTTATATAACAGACGCCGTAAGCTTCGGAGCAGCGACGGAAACCGGTACTGTAACAGTAATATCAACTGTCGGCGGAACAGTTACAGGCGGCGGAAGATACTCTGTCGGAGATATAGTAAAGCTTACTGCAACGCCTGATAACGGTTATTCCTTTGAGGGCTGGGAGATTACAGGCGCCGAAGTTTCAGATACAAGCTTGGCTGAAATAAGCTTTGTAATGCCTGATGGAGCGGTAAGCGCAACGGCAAAATTCAAAGCTAAAGGATACGGAAGCGTCACAGCGTCTGGCGGCGACAAGCCGGAAGAAACGGAAACGGATTCGGATATTCTGGCAACCATTACGGCTGAAGAAGGCGAATTCGTCACGTACAAATTAACAAAAGCGGTTGACGATGAAAATAAAGTTGTTGCACAGTACAGCACAGACGGCGGCAAAACGTATAAAACCGTCGCAAAATGCGCCGTAATAGACGGAGTGTTTACATTCATCGCTCCATATACTGCAACATACAGAATTGTTGAAGCCGACGGAATCAAGTTTGACGATGTCAAGGAGTCGGACTGGGCATACGATTATGTTGACTTTGCTTCCGTAAGAGAAATTGTGAGCGGAATAGGAAATAACCTGTATGATCCCGAGGGAACAATGACAAGAGCTATGTTTGTAACAATGCTCGGAAGAATCCACGGAAACCTGGGCTCATATGAAGAACACAGCTTCTCGGATGTAGAGGAAGGCTCATGGTATGAGGAATACGTGTCGTGGGCGTCACATAACGGTATTATCAAGGGCTATGATGCAGAAAACTTCGGTCCGGATGACAGCATTACCAGAGAACAGATCTGCGCTATGCTTTACCGCTATATTCTGTTCGAAGGCTGTGAGACGGCAAGCGGAACGCTTGAGGAATTCACGGATCATGACTTGATAAGTGATTGGGCGAGTGAGTCTGTATCGGCAGTCAAAGGCTTTGAAATCATAAAAGGCTATGAGGACGGAAGCTTCAGACCGCAGGGACTTGCGACCAGAGCGGAAGCCGCAACAATGTTTACAAGACTCATTTACACATTGCTCAAAAACAGATAAGATAAACTAATAAGCCTATGAAAAAAGCACTGATTTTTCTCATATTACTTCTAACGATTTTTACGACAGAGGCGGCATTTGCCGCCCCTGTCACAATCGGCGTGATTGATACGGGAATAACACAAAAAGAAGATATTTTTGACAGCGCGAGGATAATTGACGGCAAAAACTATGTTTCGGAAAGCGACGGCACAGTTGACAAGGTAGGTCACGGAACAAGAGTAGCCGGCCTGATTATCGGCACACTTGACGGAGAGATAGTTTCTCCGTCAAAAGAAAGTCAAATCGTACCTTTGGTATACTATTCGGAGTATCCGTCGGGAGTTGCGCTGAACGGAGGCATTGATGCAATTTGCGGTGCAATATATGATGCGATTGATATATATGGCTGTAAAGTCATCAATATAAGCAGCGGCGTTCCGAAGGAAAACGACGAGTTGAAAAAAGCTGTCGATTATGCAGAAGAAAAAGGCGTTTTGATTGTATCGGCGAGCGGAAACGACGCAGGGACAATCTATTATCCTGCCGCATATAACACGGTTATCGGAGTGGGAAGTCACAACGAGAATCTTGAGCCTTCTGACTTTTCATGCAGCGGAAACGGAATTGATTTTCTTTTTTCAGGTGAAAATATAAAAGCTGTTTCCATAAAAAATGCCGATGATTACGAAATTGTGGAGGGCTCATCTTATTCGGCGGCTCTGATTACTGCACATGCCGCCGCGGCACTCGAAGTCTATCCGGAGCTTTTACCTCATCAGATACGGTATTTTATGAGAATAAGCTGTGATGATATATGCGGCGAAGGATATGACGAAAAAAGCGGATACGGCATATTTGATCCGGTGCTGTTTTATGAGAATTTAAGCCTTTTTGACAAAGGCGAAATCTCCTGCTTTTCCGATGTAAAAAAAGATGACTGGTATTACGGAAGTATTTGCTATGCTGAACAAAACAGACTGCTTTCCGGGGTATCAGACACCGAATTTGCGCCAAATGAGCCCTTGACAAGAGCAGAACTTATAACAGCTCTTTACCGTGCCGACGGTCAGAGTGGATTTGATATGAGCGTTGCTCCGTTTACAGACGTTGAAAGTGGTTCGGAATGCGAAAGCGCAGTAATCTGGGCACAGCAAAACGGTATTGTAAAGGGCGTTTCCGAAACCGAATTTGCGCCTGACGAAAACATAACCCGTGAACAAGCAGCTGTAATTATTTACAGGTATGCCAAGCTGAAAAACATAGTGCCCGAAAGCGAATTGACAATACGGCTTGACTATGCGGATTCAGAACATATTTCAGACTATGCCTGCGAAGCGGTTGTGTATTGCACGATTGCGGAAATTATGCAAGGATGCGAAAACAACATATTTGCTCCGAAAGCAAGTCTGACAAGATCTGAAGCGGCGGCAATATTGCAAAGACTTTTTTAAACCGAACAGTTAAAAAGATAAAAAGCTAAAACCTCGTGTCAGCGAAGAATGTTCCGCTTAAAACCGGAGATAGCCGGACTATATTATTATATGTATATATGTTGACAAAGCCGCCCTTTTATGGTAAAGTAATGCCGTAATAGGGCGGTTTTTGGAATATCGGAACAGCCGTAAAAAATTCAGATGCTTGCCATAGATATAAATGAACTGATTATATTATGAATTTAGTAACACGAATTTTGTAAGGAGTGTCGAATAGTGAAAAAAACGGTTATCTTATTAGCGGCTCTTTTAATGCTTCTTTCCTTTGCTTCCTGCTCGGGGACTATAAAATCAAGCGAGGCAAAAGAACAGATACGAAACTATTTTGACGCTGTGGAAGAAAAGAATTATGCTCTCGCCGACACATTCCTTCATCCTGATTCTGCGATTGAGTCGGAAGTTTTTTTCGGAGAGTTGGAAAGCAAGCGCAATTTTGATTGTTCAAACATAGAGATAGAAAGATATACGGGCTTTTCTACGAAACTGTATTTAAGCACCGTGAGCGGTACAACATATTCCTTGAAAATGGACGCCATTATCGGTGATGAACCTGTTGCATTAGAGGTTCAGCTTGTAAAGAACAGAAATGGTTTCGGAATTAACAGTATACATATCCGGTTTTGATTTAATTTTCTTTTCTTTATCAAATTCTTGTCTTTGGTGAAAGATCGTTTTATTTGTTTTTTTGAATATTTGTTACTCAGAGAGCTTCAAGGCGCAGATTCGCCTGAAGTTCTTTTTTTGTCTGGAATTTTTATTATATATTCTCAGTCCTTTTTGATTAACGTGCATACATATCATATATGAAATTTGGTAATGATATTAACCGGATAATTATTGAGCGCAAAATGAGGGACTATGAATAAAGAAAACAAAAATATCCATAATCAAAAGGCCAAAAGTTCGATTGTAAGTACTCTTGTTTCAAAACCGGCAGAGTATATTTTCGTCTTTTTCTTAGGGGCATTGACATATTTGGGTATAGAATTACTGTGGCGCGGGTATAGCCATATAACAATGTTTTTTGCGGGCGGAATATGTTTTGCGGCTGTCTACCTGTCGGAAAAGAAATACTGTTCGCTATGTATCTTGTATCGGTGCGTGTACTGTGCTGTGCTGATAACCGGAATTGAGTTTGCCTTCGGAGTTGTGTTTAATATTATACTCGGACTCAATGTTTGGGACTATTCTGATATGCCGTTCAATTTACTCGGCCAGATATGCCCCCGTTTTTTCCTTGCCTGGATGGCAATTTCTCTTCCTGCGTTTGCAATTTGCCGGCGTATCAGGGCGTTGTTCGTAAAAATCAGGCAACAATTTGCATAAAACAGGGTGACGCTCTTTCAAAAATATAATAAGTTTGACGGAATTTGCATATTATTATTGACAATGAATGATGCTGGTTGTATAATTTAAGTAACCGTTAATTCAAAATGGTTTTATTTTCATAAACTACGGAGGTTTTATGTAATGAGCAGAATTTATAATTTTTCCGCTGGTCCGTCCATGCTTCCGCTTGAAGTACTTGAACAAGCAGCAGCCGAGATGACAGACTATAACGGGTCAGGAATGTCGGTTATGGAGATGAGCCATCGATCTCCCGTTTATGATGCCATAATCAAACAGACCGAGGCTGATTTCAGAACTCTTATGAATATCCCGGATAACTATAAGGTCCTCTTCCTTCAGGGCGGCGCTTCAACTCAGTTTGCGGCAGTTCCGCTTAACCTTATGAAAACCGGTAAGGCAGACTATGTTGTTTCAGGTCAGTTTTCAAAGAAAGCCTATAAGGAAGCTCAGAAGTACGGCGACGCTAAGTGCATAGCTTCTTCTGAGGATAAGACTTTCTCTTATATCCCCGAGGTTACTCCGGATATGGTTCGTCCCGACGCTGATTACGTACATATTTGCTATAACAATACAATTTTCGGAACCAAGTTCCCCAAAGTTCCCGACGTTGGCGGAAAGGTGCTTGTCGCTGACATGTCTTCCTGCATAACAAGCGAGCCGGTCAATGTTTCGGATTTCGGCGTTATTT
The DNA here is from genome assembly GCA_003343885.1 of Clostridiales bacterium. Taxonomy (GTDB): domain Bacteria; phylum Bacillota; class Clostridia; order Oscillospirales; family CAG-382; genus UMGS882. The sequence goes on from QAKH01000021.1 coordinate 17,884, forward strand.
ATGCCGGCGCACAGAAAAATATGGCTCCCGCAGGTCTTACCGTCGTTATAATCCGTGAAGATCTTATGGGATACGCTCGTCCGGAAACTCCTACCATGCTCGATTATAAGATAATGGCGGATAACGATTCAATGTATAACACGCCTCCTTGCTACACGATTTATGTTGCAGGTCTTGTATATAAATGGGCGCTCAAGAACGGCGGACTTACAGCAATGAAAGAGAGAAACGAGAAGAAAGCAGCTCTGCTTTACGATTACCTCGATTCTTCCAAACTCTTTAAGCCGACCGCAGATAAAGCTTACCGTTCAATGATGAACGTTTGCTTCGTTACCGGTGACGCAGACCTTGACAAGAAGTTTTGCAAGGAAGCAGAAGCTAACGGACTTTCCAATCTTAAAGGACACAGAAGCGTCGGCGGCATGAGAGCTTCAATATATAACGCAATGCCGTGTGAGGGCGTAGAGAAGCTCGTTGAGTTCATGAAGAAATTTGAAAAAGAAAACGGCTGATCATTTGCAGGTTATGCTCCGGTATGACGCCGGAGCAGCCTTGCTTTTAAGTAAATGATATCCTTGCCTTGCCGTGAGGCACCGGAACGAGCCGCAAAGTGAGCCGTTCTTTCCGGGATAACACACGTATTGTGATATGAAAGGGAAAAAGCTATGTATAATATTAAACTTTTGAATAAGATTGCCGCTTGCGGTACATCTATGTTTAGCGATGATAAATATAACGTAGGCGAAAATGTTGAAAATCCTGACGCCATAATGGTACGTTCCGCAGCTATGCATGACATGGAGTTCGGCGGCGAATTGCTCGCAATCGCACGTGCTGGCGCCGGCGTAAACAATATTCCGATTGACAGATGCTCAGAAAAAGGAATCGTTGTTTTCAACACACCGGGAGCAAACGCAAACGCCGTAAAGGAACTTGCAGTAGCCGCTTTGCTTCTTGCTTCAAGAAAAATAGTTGACGGTATCGCATGGGCTCAGTCATTAGCCGGAAGCGAGGACGTCGCTAAGGCTGTCGAAAAAGGCAAGAGCGCATTTGTAGGACCTGAGCTTGCAGGAAAATCACTCGGTATCATCGGACTCGGAGCAATAGGCGCCCAGCTTGCAAACGTTGCAACTCACCTCGGAATGAAGGTGTACGGATACGATCCGTATATAACGGTTGACGCTGCATGGACGCTTTCAAAATCCGTAAACCGCGCAAAAACACTTGCGGCAATATACGAAAACTGTGATTACATATCAGTTCATGTTCCGTCTACTCCCGAAACTAAGGGAATGATAAATGAAACCTCTATTTCATGCATGAAGGACGGAGTAAGAATTATAAACCTTGCAAGAGCAGACCTCGTTAATGCTGAGGCAGTAAAGAAAGCTTTGGCAGACGGCAAGGTCGCAAGCTACGTTACCGACTTCCCGAACGAAGAGGTTATCGGCGTTCCCGGAATTATTACAATTCCGCATCTCGGCGCCTCCACTCCGGAATCTGAGGATAACTGCGCAGTAATGGCAGCTAACGAGCTTATAGATTACCTTGAAAGCGGAAATATAAAGAACAGCGTAAACTTCCCCGAAGCTGTTATTCCGCATACCGGAGATGTAAGACTTTGCATATTCCATAAGAATGTGCCGTCAATGGTTGCTCAGATTTCAACCATACTTTCAGATTCAAAAATCAACATTGAAAACATGATAAATTGTTCCAAGAAGGATAACGCATACACACTCATTGAAATAAACGGCGAACTTCCCACAGAAGCGCTTGATAAAATTTCAGCTTTGGAGAATATCATTCGTGTTCGCGTTATAAAGTAATTTTTTGGTTGTAAATATTTGTACCTCAAAAAAACCCGTGTTTCGCAATATCGGCGGAATACGGGTTTTTCTTTGCATTAATTTAGACAGATTTTCTTTTTTCTTTTATTTAGACGGATTTTCTCTTTTCTTCACCGAATTTTGACCAAAATGCTTCTTATACGTCTCGTAAAAGAATGACATGTTGTTGAACCCTGTGAAGTATGCCGCTTCGCTTACAGTACACTCTCCGCCTGAAATCAGCTTGTGAGCCTCTCCTATGCGCAAAGTGTTGCGGTAATCAATAAATGATTTTCCTGTGTATTCCTTGAAAAGCTTTCTGAAATTTGATTCGCTCATGCCGCATAAATCAGCGTAATAACTTGTTTTTTCATTTTGAAAATAGTGTAGTTTTACTTCATTTATTGCGGCGGTGATTTTTGCGTATTTGGCAGGTATTGTTTCGTTATCCTTGCTTATTAAATAAAGAAGTTCGTATATTTTTGCGGCGAGCGTCAGCGTGTTTGTCATGTTGGAATTGTCAATCGACGAGAATATGCCGCTTATCTCCGTATTTTTATATATAGCAGGCTTTTGAAGATAGTCCGGCAGAGTGTCGCTTGAAACAATGTCAAATACCAATAGCTTCACGGTAGTCCCGTCAAGCGTATATCTGCTTGTGTACGGAATTTTCCGGGGCATAAAACAAAGTGCGCCGTGTTCGGCGATAAGGGCGCCGCCGCTCTCTCTTTCGGGAAAATAACTCATTTTGCCGGCTGCGGTAAAGATGAGAGAGTATTTGTCTTTGCCGTCCTTCATACGGCAGTAGCTGTCCTTGTTTCTTGTAAGATAAATGAAATCTATATTGTCGATATAATACCCGACCTTTCCGGCAAAGCGAATATCCTGCATGGAAAAATCTCCTTTCTGATTGTCAAATAGCATATAAAATAATCAAATATGATATAGTATTATTTTTTGTATATGTTATGATATATTATAAATAAAGCCATAAAACATGTCAATACCGAAAATCTCAGCGAATATAATAATAATCAAAAACCATATTAAAAGGGTGATAATATGTTTCTGTTGAACTCTGATAAATGTCCGGATATTTTCTGTAAAAATACAAACGAGTATGTGCGCCTTGCATTGCTTGACTTGATAGATGACTTTGCTCTTGTAAGCGTACAATCGGCAAAACCGTCTTTTGCAAATACAATGACTGAACATTGCATAGTTGTTGAGCAAAACTGCTTATCTTCGGAGGAAGCCGTAAATGACGAGAGCTTTTCGATAAAAATCGAGGGCGAAAGAATGTACATAAACGCACCCGGGTATCTCGGAAGCATGTGGGCGATTTATACCGTAAGCGAAAAAATGTTAGGGATAAATCCCTGCTATCCGTTTTGCGATCTTGAGCCGGAAAAACATAAAACTTTGAATGTGTCTGACTGTTATATCAAGGACAGACCAAGTGGTTTTGGGTTCAGAGGAATATTTATAAACGACGAGGATCTGCTTTCCGCATGGAAAACGCCCGGAGGTATGAGGCATATCGACTACCCTTTCTACACTTTTGTAATTCCTGAGAGCGTTGCCGATATGATAGTGCGTACCGCTCTAAGGCTGAAACTCAATTTAGTGATACCGGCGTCATTTTTGGACATTGATAATCCATGCGAAAGACTGGTCGCGAAGTGCGTAAGCCGACGGGGTATATTCCTGTCACAGCACCATGTCGAACCTGTCGGCGTTTCGGCATACACCTTTGAAAACTATTGCCGCAAACACGCAAAAAGCGGAACCTTCTCATACATGGAAAATCCTCAGCTTCTTGAGGAGGTTTGGGAATACTACGCCGAAAAATGGGCAGAGTTTGAAAATGTCGTGTGGCAGACGGGACTGCGGGGCAAAGGCGACAGACCGGTCTGGCAGAACGATGTTCCGACAGAAGAGGAACTCGGAAATTACGGAAAATTTATTTCCGGCGCCGTAAAAAAGCAAAGAGAAATAATTGACAGAGTAACCAAGTCAAAGGCAAGGCACTTTACCTCAACGCTCTGGATGGAAGGCTCGGAACTCATGCAAAAAGGTCTTCTCGATATACCGGAAGACAATATAGTTGTTTTTTCCGACAACGGAACAGCTCAGATGTTCGGTAAGGATTTTCACGGCATCGCACGCAGTATTAAGCAGAAACGGGGAATATATTACCACATACAGTACTGGGGTGACGGTCCGCACCTTGCGCCGCTTACGGGCGTGGATAAACTTTACTATAACATAAAGCTTGCCTATGATAAAGGAGATACATCGTATATCATTTTAAATACTTCAAACATAAGAGAGTTTACATATGAGCTTGCGGCATATGCGAAAATGACGTGGAATACACAAAGCTTTTCAACCGAGGGGTACGGGAATGAGTATGCCGCATATTTTGGAGACAAAGCGGCGCAGGTGAAAGAGGCGGTTCGTGAGTATTACGAAAGTATAGGCGAAGCAGACGCGTCGTACCTTGTTTCTGACGGATTCAGATGGTTTAACTTTAATCCGGACGAAAACAGCGGTAAAATTAAGAATTTTACCCTAAAGGACGGATATATAGCATCTCTTGGAAGAAATCTTGCGGATAATTTTAAAAAAGAGCCGGAATATGTGAAAAAGCACGAGATGTTTTACGGCATTTTGCAAAACTCTGCAAAAAGCTACGCAAAAGCGTTTGAAAAATTTGAAAGCATATCCGATACCCTTACCGAACGGCAAAAAAAGCATTTTACGGCTAAATGGCTGTGTCATGCTTATACCATGAGCAGACTTACCGAATGGTATTTGCTGTTGTTCCAGGCAAAAAAAGCGTATGACAGGCGTGAACAAAGCGATAATGTTACCGAGCTTCTTGAAAGAGCCTGTCAATGCCTTGAAAAACTGCTTGAGTACAGAAAACGTGCGGAGTACGGTATTTTTGAAAATTGGTACAGAGGCGAAATAAAAATAAATATAAAAAACTGCCTTGCCTGCACGCTCCGTCTTCTCGGCAGAACGTAAACAGAAATAAGTAAACAGAAATACAAAGAATAAAAAAACAGTGAAGAAGAGTAAAAAGCGTTAAGAAAAAACGCCGAAAGGAGACAAGGTTTAAAAAATGAAAAAAGATTTTCTGTTGAGAAACGACACGGCGAAAAAGCTGTACGAATACGCAGGCACTTTGCCGGTAATAGATTTTCATAACCACTTGTCACTCGATGATATAAGAAACGGCAAACGGTTTACGGACATATATGAGCTGTGGATAAAACCAGATCCATACAAGCACAGGGCAATGAGAATGTGCGGATTGCCGGAAAAGTATATTACGGGAAGCGCACCCGAAAGGGAGAAGTTTTGCGCATGGTGCTCCGTTTTGCCAAAGCTTACGGGAAATCCGCTGTATCACTGGTCGGTAATGGAGCTTGAAGCGGTACTTGGGAAAGACAATTTTGACTTTCCAAGCCGTGAAAACGCCCTTGAAATATATGAAAAGGCAAATCATGTACTTAGTGAAAAGGAAATATCCGTAAAAACATTGCTCGATAAATTCGGCGTACGCTTCGCAAGTCCCTGTGCGTCGGTAACGGACGATATTTCATTTTTTGACGCGTCCTGTCAGACAACTTTTGATACTTTTTCTTATTACACATCTGCTTATCACACATCTTCTTATAACACGTCTTCTTATCCCACAATTTCTGATGAAGCGTCAGGTGTGGTTCTCGCTCCGTCGTTGAGGGCGGACGATATATTGGCGCCGAGTCCGGACTTTGTACAAAGATTGTCTGACATATCTGGTGTGAGCATAAAAGATATGTCAGATTTTAAAGAGGCGGTAAAAGCAAGGCTTGAACACTTTAAGCGTGCCGGCTGTGTTTTTGCCGATATTGCCCTTGATAACGGATTTGAGTACTTTGAGGACGACGGTAAAAACGAGGAGCGGTTTGAGCGTGTGTTGAACGGCGAAGCCGAAACGCTTAAGAAGTCTGATAAAGCACGTCTGTTTTCATATCTTTTGACTTTTGTTTGCCGGCAGTGCTCGGAGTTTGGCTTTGTACTTCAGCTGCATATCGGCGCACAAAGATATACAAGCACTTACTTAAGAAAAACAGCCGGCGCCGCAGGAGGGTATGCCTGTATAGGAAACTGCGTAAATATTTTGTCGCTCACACGGCTTTTTGATACGCTTGAAAGCCTTGAATCCGGGCTTGCCAAGACGGTAATATATACGTTAAACCCTGCTGACAATGCAGCCGTATCGGTCCTTTCCGGTTCGTACGCAAAAGACGGAGTTTCGGGACTTATAACGCAGGGAGCGGCATGGTGGTGGTGCGATCATGAGTACGGAATACGTGAAATGCTGAAAAACACGGCGAATTATGGACTGTTGTATAATTTTATCGGCATGACCACCGATTCAAGGAGTTTTCTTTCATTTGTCCGGCACGATTATTTCAGGAGAATACTTTGCGGCTTTCTCGGTGAAATGTATGAAAGAGGAGAAATATTAAACGGTTACGAAGAATTAAAACACCTTGTCGGACGAATGTGTTATCAAAACGCAAGAAATCAGATTATGAAGAGCGAAATAATAAAAGGGGAGTACGATTATGAGTTTTGAGGGAAAAACAGCGGTTATAACGGGAGCCGGCGGCACGCTTTGCAGTGAGATTGCCGTTGCTTTGGCAAAAGACGGAGTAAAAACAGTGCTTGTCGGGCGCACATCTCAAAAGCTTGAACTTACTGCGGATAAAATTGAGAAATCCGGCGGTGTGTCAGCTTTTGTTTATCCGTGCGATGTGACCGATAGAGAAGCGGTAAAGGAGCTTGCAGGAAGGCTTGAAAAGGAAGGCGTTAGCTGTGATTATCTGATAAACGGGGCAGGGGGTAACGATTCAAAGGCAATGCCCACTCTTACGTCTTTTGACGAGAGGGAGCTTAAAGGAACGCTTCCCGAGTCGGAACGGGGACTTTTTGACATAGATACGGGAATTTTTGAAAAGGTGATTATAACAAACACCATGGGCTCAGTTATACCGATAATTGAGTTTTCAAAGCAGATGATACGCAAAGGCTCCGGAAGTATTGTCAATTTTGCCTCCATGAACAGCTATTGTCCGCTTACAAGGTGTTTCGCTTATGCCATGAGCAAAGCGGCGGTGTGCAGTATGACGCAGTCGTTTGCGGCGTACCTTGCGCCGTCCGGTGTCAGGGTAAATGCTGTTGCTCCGGGATTTATGGTTAACGAGAGAAGTAAAAACTATCTTGGGACGGTAGAGGATGGGCTTACAAAGCGAGGAGAAAGCGTTATAGCGCATACGCCGATGAAACGCTTCGGAAAAGCGGATGACATTGTCGGGTGCGTAAAATGGCTGCTTGACGATGATGCGTCAGGTTTTGTTACGGGCATCACCGTGCCGGTTGACGGCGGATTTTTAACCCTTAGCGGAGTTTAACGAACTGCAATTAAGCCTTACGAGGATAGGATACTATGGGGCTCTGCCCCAAACCCCGTCCGCTTTTTTAGAAAAAGCGGAGGAAAAACAATGTTTTACCGCAAAGCACCCCACTCACTCCGTTCGTGCGATACTTTGCGGCTAATTCTTATTAATAAAGACAGCAAACAAAAACCCATTATAACAAAAACTCAAAAATTTCACAAAAACACTGATGTGTCAGCCCGCAGTCGCTGAGATGTAAAGAAAAACAGCGCTTTTTTGCGTTTCCACATACTGTGGAATTTCAGGTATCGCCGTCAAATCTCAAAAATTTGACGGCGCAGGGAGTCCAGAGGGCAAAGTCCTCTGGTGTACTTTTTTGGTACTTTTTTCGTACAGCCGAAAAAAGTGCGGCAGCAATGTGCCGCTTCAACTTTCGCGAACAAGCAAGAGAAAATAACAAATTAAATCTTTCGCGAAAACATGCCCGTTTGACTGTCATAAATTCAAGCAGTCAAACTCAGTCGAACGCCAAAACCCCATTTAACTAAAACTAAAAATTTTCATAAAACTCTGCCTGTGTCAGCCCCATGTTGATATGGCAAAAAAACAAAATGCGTTTTCTTGCGTTTCCGCCATACTGCGGAATTTCAGGTATCGCCGTCAAATCTCAAAAATTTGACGGCGCAGGGAGTCCAGAGGGCAAAGTCCTCTGGTGTACTTTTTTGGTACTTTTTTCGTACAGCCGAAAAAAGTGCGGCAGCAATGTGCCGCTTCAACTTTCGCGAACAAGCAAGAGAAAATAACAAATTAAATCTTTCGCGAAAACATGCCCGTTTGACTGCCATAAATTCAAGCAGTCAAACTCAGTCGAACGCCGAACCACCATTTAACTAAAACTAAAAATTTTCATAAGACTCTGCCTGTGTTAGCCCCATGTTGATATGGCAAAAAAACAGAATGCGTTTTCTTGCGTTTCCGCCATACTGCGGAATTTCAAGTATCGCCGTCAAATCTCAAAAATTTGACGGCGCAGGGAGTCCAGAGGGCTGCGCCCTATGGTGTACTTTTTTGGTACTTTTTTCGTACAGCCGAAAAAAGTACATTCCGTTCCCTTCCAATGAGAGTCATGAGGGCTTGCAAGCCCTCCGCGTACTTTTTTGGCACCTTTTTTCGTACGAGCGAAAAAAGTGTAGTATATCCCACAATAATTACCAGCATGAATTGTAAGGAGAAGTAAAATTATGATAAAAATAAAAACTTCAAATCCCCAAAAAATAAAAAACTTTTGGAATCACTGCCATTTTCACCCTACCGACGCCGTAGAAGATCCGTGGGGAAAGAGAATACTTGATAGAATATCTTATGACCGCAGTATTGATACGGTAAGAATTTATACAATGTTTGAAGACATAGCTTACCTTGATGGAAACGGTAAAATATGTTACGATTTTCGTCTTAACGATTTACGCCTTGACTATATGATTGAGAAGGGATTTAATCTTTTATTATCATATAATTTTATGCCGGAATGTATCGCAAAAAATAAAAACTCTACATCAACAGTATGCAAAAATAAAACCAGATACAAGGGAAAAACCATAAATACTTCCGTTCCTTCTGATTACCTTGCGTGGGAGGAATTGTGCTTCGAGTATACCAAGCATATATTGCAAAGGTACGGTACCCAAATCGTTTCAAAGTGGTACCTCCAGTGTTTTAACGAGCCTGATATACCTCAGTTTTTTATGTCGGAGTTAGAAGGAAACAGCGAAAATACCTTGATTCGCCTTGCCGAGTACTGTAAACTGTACGAGGCGTTTGAAAAAGGAGTTATGAGAGCAGGAGGAGAGAAACTTCGCATAGGCGGACCGGCACTTGCGGGCAGTATTGATTTTTTTGAAGGTTTCCTTGATTATGTTAACAAAAAAGGATTGAAGTTAGATTTTCTGTCATTGCACAATTACGGCACAAATCCCGTGAAGCTGTCAGACGGAACCTGCCCGCTAAGCGTAAAAAACAATGTTAATAAGCATCTCAAATATCTTGACGTCATAAGAGCCAAAGGCTTTGATAACACTGAAATAATATACGATGAATGGGGAGCAAGCACCGCAGGATTTTTCAATAGAGATGATGCACCGGAGCTTATGTTTCGGGAAACTGAAGTTTTTTCAGCGTATTACGTAAAATTGATTTACGAATTTTTGAAATTAGACGGAAATATTTCAAAAATGCTTATTTGTTTGTCAGGACAGCATGAAATGACGGAGGATTTTTCGGGATTTCGAAACTTCTTTACCCTCAATTTTATTGCAAAACCCATTTACAACGCATATGTGCTTGCATCAAAACTGCATGATACTTTGATTGAGTCAGAGAGTGAAAATCAAAATGTTTCTGTTGTATCAACAAAGAATGCTAACGGAAAATACGCCGTGTTGATGGTTTACTGCGCTGAAAATTTCGATGAAAATCTTCCGGATATCTGTGAAGACGTGAATTTTGAGGAAAATTTGGAGGGTAAAACATTAAAAATCTATCGAATTGACAAAGAAACCACTAACCCCTATCGCTTGTACGAAAAAATGAACGTAAAGCAACAAGAGCTCACGCCGCAGGACCTTGCCTTGTTGAGAAACGAGGGGAATATTAAACCTGTCAGCGTAAGTACCTTGCGCGCGCAAGAACATGTTTCTGTAAAGATGAGAGCAAACTCGGTTGTTTTGATTACCATAGATGATTAAATATTCGTGAGTTTTTCGCAAGAATGAGCAAAGTATAATAGCACCGCTATCCGGTCAGCTCATTAAAAAAGGGGCATGTTGATTGCCCCAAATATAAAAAGGCAGACAGCTTCAATTATTAAAAACTGTCTGTCTTTTTTATACAACACACATATTGAAGTTTTTTGCGCCGCTTTTTTTCAAAAAAGCGACCGAGGTCAAGGGCGAGCAGCCCTTGTCGCCCTCAGCAGAGGGCGAAATACCTTGTCCGTGCAAAAAGCGCAGGAAACGGACGTAAGTCCTCGACCGCATCCTAAATCAAGCACTCTCATACCGTGACGCATTTCAACTTGTTCCAATAATTCTTCGAGTATGACAGGTGAACAAGGTCCCATCATGTTTTCTTCAAGAAATTTTTTATCAAATATTTCGTTTATTTTCATTTTGCTGTCTCCATGTGTCTCTATTTAAATTTATTTCCATTTATTGTTTGCTTCTTTTAATTCTCTGTACAGCCTTGTATAGCTTTCATGCCTGCTTGTCTGTATTGTCCCGTCCGATACCGCTTCCACAACTCCGCAGCCGTCCTCGCAAGTATGAGTGCAGTCTGTATAACGGCACGAGCCGGCATGCTTTTTTATATCCGGAAATGAGTCAAGCAGCCCGTCTAAGGTAAGGAGGTTGAACCCAACCACGTCCACCATGCTAAATCCCGGCGTGTCTCCTATGTATGTGTCACGGTCTATCTTAAATAACTCGGTTACACGGGTTGTATGTTTTCCGCGAGATATTTTTCTGCTTATTTCTCCGGTCTCCTGTGAGAAAGACGGGTACAGCGCATTTAACAGACTTGATTTTCCCACCCCCGAAGCCCCGGAGAAAAAATTTATCTTTCCTCTTAAAGCCTCTCTGATGCATTCAAGCTCTGAAGCGTATTTTTCGGGATGACTTGCCGACAGCGCCGCAACTTTAAATCCTGCGCCCGAATAGATATTTTCAAGTTCCCCAGCGTTTTTTATGTCGCATTTGTTGATAACCAAGTAAACGTCTATTCCGTTAAATTCTGCTATTGCGGTAAGCTTGTCAATAATAAACAAATCAGGATCCGGATGTGCCGCAGCGCATACGAGCACAAGCATGTCAATATTTGCAGCAGCAGGCCTTATGAGGGAATTTTTCCTTTCGCATATTTCAACAATAAATCCGGTGGTTTCATCTACATTGCGGAATTTTACTATGTCACCGGTCAAAGGAGTAACTTTTTCCCTGCGAAATGCGCCCTTTGCTCTGCACTCGTATATCCGTCCGTCATTATCAAACGCCTCAACGCTGTAAAGACCGCCGGTGCTTTTGATTATCCTGCCTTTTGTAAATTCATTTTCTTGAAGTACCGTTGTTTCTTCGTTCAAATATCTGTTTCCGCCTTTCGAACAGTTTTTTTCAATGCCTTATTAAGAGTCTGTGACAGCTCCCAAGAACATACCCAAGACCGTATCTCGTATCTAAGGACAGCCGCCGACCATCATATCATGGCGGCGGCATGGTAAATTTTAATCGTCAGAATTTCTCATATCAAGCAACCCGGCTATATCTTCCGCATTTTCGCTTAAAGTTTCGCCGTTATCATTTGCAGAAGAAGCTTCGTCGCTGTTATTCAGTGCATCGTCTTTCTGTTCAGACTCAGACGAATCTGCGGTGTCCGTATTTTCTGAACTATTTGTGTCTTCTGTGTCCGAAGAAGAGGGGTTCTCGGCAGCAGTGGAGTTTTCCGGAGCAGAGTTATTTTCATTGCTGTTATCGGAAGAATTTTGCGTGCCGGTTACGGAATTATCGTCAGTTATCGGTGTTTCCGGTACAACAGGAGCTTTTGAGCTTCCTATGCTAACCCAAAGATCGACAGACGTTATTCCCTGCGCTACTACTTCACCCGCTGAATGGCTTGCTTTTATAACAAGTCCTGCTCCGATTGTCTCGCTTTCCTCGTAGTATACCCTGCCAAGCGCAAGTTTTGCTGAAAGAATACTTCTCTTGGCGTCGTCAAGCTTTTTACCCTCCAGCTCGGGTACAACTGTATTGGATATTTTCTGACCTTTGCTTACATAAAGTTTAAAACCAACGTCCTCGGAAAGATTTATAAGTTCTCCGGCTGCCGGTTCTGTTCTTATGACGTAGTCTGCCGGGTATGTGTCGTGATATTCTTCTATAACTTCTATTGCTTCGGAAGGAAGTTCGCTCACAAGAAGGGCGTTAGCCTCTGTCCTAATTACTTTTTTAGCGTCGGAAACAAACATAAGCGTGCAGTCAGGCATCTCCATTTCCTCTTCACCCATATTCACATACAGCGTAACGGGGATAAGGCGCCCGTCATCCGATTTTAACCTTATTGAATCGGCTTCGGGATCCTGTCGCACCACAATATTTGCTCCGTAGTTTGCGTTTCTGACATAATTAACGGTTTCAGGAGTAAATCCAAGACTTTCCATGTAGGAAACGAGATCCTCGTCATATTTGCTTCCTACAAAAGAAGCAACCTTTACTTCCTTATCCTGCGTATTATTGTTGTCAACGCCTAAGAATCTGTCAACCGCAGTAGAAAAGCTGCTGCCCAAAACATCAATAACCGATGAATCTTCAGTTTCTTCCGCCGCTCCTTTAAAAAACGGCAAAACCCATACAATAACAAATATTATTCCCACTAAGGCGAAAGAGGAGGCTACGCCTGCTACTATCGGAAACATGGCTCTGCTTCCCCGCACACGTTTTTTAATGCGTGCTTTTTGTTTTTCGGAGTTTTCGTATTCGCCTTTCTTTTCTTTTACTCCCGTGGCTCCCGTGCCGGATACCTCTGTTGCAAATACCACGTCAGGGTTGTCAGTAAAATAATCAAGCGCTTTGAGCATTGCGGAAGCATTTATAAAACGATCTTCGGGATTTTTCTGCATTGCCTTGAGGATTATCTGCTCAAGTCCGGCAGGAATCTGGGGATTTATTTCCCGTGGCGACAAGGGTTCGTTTGAAACCTGCATCATTGCTACGGCAACAGGGCTGTCCGCAATGAACGGAAGCCTTCCCGTGACCATTTCATAAAGCATTACGCCTGCCGAATATATGTCAGTGCGGAAATCCACCTTACCTCCGCTTGCCTGCTCCGGACTTATATAGTTTACAGTGCCGATTGCCTTGTCAGTCATGGTTATCGACTCAGCGTTTGGAATTTTAGCTATTCCGAAATCGGTGACTTTTATGGTTCCGTCGGATAAAAGCATAATGTTCTGCGGTTTTATGTCGCGGTGTATTACCTGCTTTTCATGAGCATGGGACAGCGCGCGCAAAATCTGCTTAATATAGTATACCGCTTCTTTCCAGGACAAAACGCCGATACGGTCAATGTAGTCCTTGAGAGTTATACCGTCTATAAATTCCATGACGATATACTTTCTTTCGTCGGTAATAACTACGTCGAAAATCTTGACAATATTCTCATGATCGAGCATGGATACGGTTTTTGACTCGTTTATAAAGCGCTTGACAGCTCTCTCGTCATCCCTGAATTCGTCGTTCAGTATTTTTATGGCAACGTCTCTGTTGTCGACAATATCGTGCGCTTTCAGCACATATGCCATTCCGCCGACGCCGACCACGTTTTCTATCCGGTATCTTTTGTCAAGTATTTTGTTTATAAGCTTTTCGTAGGAATTATTGTCCATGTAATTTGATTCCTTTCCGGCCGTACACAAAAAGAAGCTTCGGCAATATGTAAAGGCCTTTCAATTCGCTGTGTGCGTTTATTCAAAACTGCCGTACCTTATTTGTGAATAACCACGGCTGTGATATTGTCTCCGCCGCCGGCGTTGTTTGCGGACTGTATATAGTCAAGCGTGAGACTTTCAATATTAGTATGTTGCAAAAATTTCTCGTTTAATTCACTGTCACTAACATAATTTGTCAGACCGTCACTGCATATAAGAAGAGCGTCCATGCTGAAATCCATTAAGAAAAAGTCACATTCAACCGTTTCGGCAGTCCCTACGGCACGAGTGATAATGTTCTTATTGGGATGAGTGCGTGACTCGTCGGGTGTGATGGCGCCGCTGTCAACAAGTGCCTGGACATACGAGTGGTCGTGGGAAATCTGGGCTATTTCGCCGTGTGAAAACATGTATATGCGGCTGTCTCCGACGCTTAGCGCCCAAACTTTTTTCCCGTTTGTAAGGACAGCGCATAAAGTCGTTCCCATTCCGGCAAGCTCAGGATTCTGCTCAGCTGTCTTATATACTTTTTCGTTTGCCTCCGAGAGTGCCTCACGCATTATTCTTTCATAATCATTTTCTTTTTGCTTAACATTCTTTTCAATATAATTTTTTACATGATCCTCAAATGTTATGCACGCAGTTCTGCTTGCGGTACTGCCGCCGGCAGCGCCGCCCATTCCGTCGCACACGACAAAGAGAACGGTATCTTCCCCTTGTACTGAGGTAATGCTGAAATAGTCTTGGTTTGTCTGTCTTACACGTCCGGTATCGGTCTGTCCGTAATATATCATTGAAGTATTCCATCCTCTCCGACTGTTGAAGCTGCGGTGCAGGTACAGTTACTGTTGTTGTTGCAGTGGCTTGTTGGTTGCTGTTGCTGTTATGGGTTACATTACGCCTGAATACGGCGGCTATCAGCTTCTGCCATGCAGGGCACGCACAGCTAAACTATTTTTCCTCACCGAGTTTCGAATTTCTTCTCAATTGACCGCAGGAAGCGTTTATGTCGCTTCCGAGTCTGCGGCGAACGGTTACGGTTATGTGTGCTTTTTCAAGAATTTTGCTGAAAGCCTCAATAGCGGCTTTCGAACTTTTGGTATAAGAACGCTCCTTTACGGAATTTAACGGTATGAGGTTTACATGACATAACATTCCCGAAAGAAGCGACACAAGTTTTGCGGCACATTCCGGCGTGTCGTTTTCTCCGTGAATCATGGAATATTCAAAGGAAATCCGGCGTCCGGTTTTTTCGGCATAGTAACGGCATGACGACATAAGCTCTTCAATATCGTATTTTCTCGCCACAGGCATAAGATGCCGTCTTGTTTCATTGTCCGGAGCGTGCAGTGACACTGAAAGCGTGATCTGAAGATTTTTGTCCGCAAGATCTCTTATTCGCTCGCAAAGTCCGCAGGTTGAAAGAGAAATGTGCCTGTGCCCTATGCAGAGTCCCTCGGGCAGATTGACAAGCCGCAAAAACTCAAGCGTGTTTTCATAGTTGTCAAGCGGCTCGCCTATTCCCATCATAACTACGTTTGAAACACGTTCCCCGGTATCCTTCGAGGCGGCGATAATTTGCCCGAGCATTTCCGAGGGCGCTAAGTTTCGTACAAGACCGCCGAGCGTTGAGGCACAGAAGGAACACCCCATGCGGCACCCGACCTGTGTTGAAATACAAAGTGTGTTGCCGTGAATGTATCTCATGAAAACGCTTTCTACGCATTCTCCGTCATGAAGCACAAACAAATATTTTATGGTTCCGTCTATTGCGGAAACAAGCTTTGTTTTTATTTTGGGAAGCGCGATATATGTATATTCATCAAGGACAGTGCGGATTTTGGCAGGGACGTTTGTCATATCGTCAAACTTGTCTGCGCCCTTGTACAGCCATGAAAAAATCTGCGCCGCACGGAATTTTTCTATTTTTACTCCGCTTTGCTCCGAAAGAGCTGCAAGATACTTTTCAAGCGTTTGAATATCCATGCCGGATATGTCTGTTTTAATCAAAAGGCGTGTCACTCTCCTGTTTTTTCTTTTGACTGTGCGTTGCTGTTCGTAACTATGCGGTTTATGCGCAAAGTTTCCGGTATCACCCGTTTTTTATAAGCTTTGCTGCGAAAAATCCGTCTGTTCCGTCAACGTGCGGAAAAAATGTTTTCATGCCCTTTCCAGCTGCAATACTGTTTCCGTCAGGACTCGTATCAAGTGAAAACGACGGATTATTCTTAAGGAACGCATATACGTTGTCCTCGTTCTCGGCTTTTCTTAGTGTACAGGTGGAATATACAATAAATCCGCCCGGTTTTACGTACTTCGCACTCTGCGACAATATTTCAAGCTGAATTTCGGGCAGTCGTTCGATTTCTTCGGGACTTTTGAAACGTATGTCCGGCTTTTTTGAGATTATGCCGAGTCCTGAACACGGCACGTCGCAAAGGACCGCGTCTGCCTTGCCGAAAAGCTCTTCATCGGGTGTTCTTGCGTCACGTGAAGATGTTTTCACAGACGTAATTCCAAGCCGTTTTGTTCCGTCCTCAATAAGCGACAGCCTGTTGCGGTGTAGGTCAAACGAATATATTCTGCCTGTGTTTTTAAGCTGAACAGCGATTGCGAAAGTCTTTCCTCCGGGACAAGCACAGGTGTCTATAACTGTCGGATCGGATTGCTTTACGCTCTCCGGGGAAATAAGCTCGGCGCATTTTGCGCTGGACTCGTCCTGAACAAAGAAATATCCTTCGTCGTATCCCGGAATTTTATCCGCCGGAACACTTTTTCCGAGCGTTATGAGCGTTGTACTTATCTTTCGTGCGTGAAGCGACTCGTCGAACATTGAAAACAGTTCGTCTGCGCTTATTTTCAGTGTATTAACCCTTAAAGTAAGGTGCGGAGAAGTGTTTTCAAATCCATGTGCTATCTTTTCGGCGGCGCCGTTTCCGTAATCTTTTTCCCACAGCCGGCATATCCATTCCGGAATACCGCTCCTAACGCTTACCGCAGCAATTTTCTCAAGTGAATCAATGCTTTTAATAAGGCTTTCCTTGTTTCTTGCGGCGTTTCTGACTACTGCGTTTACGTACCCGGCATATGCTTTGGGACATATGTTTTTCACAAGCTCGGTTGCTTCGTTGCAGGCGGCGCTGTCAGGCACTTTGTCCATATAAAAAATCTGATACAGCGCCGTTTCGAGAATACATAGCACAAGCGGCTCGATTTTGGAAAAGCTTACGCTTGAAAGCTTCTCTATATAATAGTCCAACGTCAGTTTTCTCTCGACTGTGCCGTAAAGGAGTCTTGTGTAAAAGGAACGGTCTTTGTCGGTAAAGCCGTATTTTTTTATTGCGCTGTCAAGCTCAAGATTTACAAATCTCGAATTTTTAAACGCACTGTTGAGCGACAATACCGCCGCAAGTCTTGGCGTCATTTTTCAAATTTCACCTTTCCGCTTTTTGTCTTAATTGCCGCACGCAGTGGATTTTTCCGTGCTGACATAAGCACGGATTTTGCTTATGCACCGTTTTTCATCGGTTTTACAAACTCAAAAGATAAAAAAGCTAATCACGTCTGTTTCTTCCGCCTACAATGACAATAATTCTTAGCAGGTTTGCAAGTGCCACCGCAAGAGCCGCAACATATGTAAGCGCCGCGGCACGCAAAGTCTTTCCGGCATTTTTCAAGTCGGTATCGGAAAAGCGTCCGCTGCTTTCAAGGGCGGCGAGCGCACGCCGGCTTGCGTTGAACTCGACGGGCAGTGTTATGAGCTGAAAAAGCGCAGCAAGTCCGAAAGCGAGTATTCCGATATAGCAAAGGCCGAACATGTCAAGAACAAGTCCGAGAATTATAAGCGGCATCGCAAGATTTGAACCGATGGCGCAGATAGGTATAATGGCGTTTCTTATGACAAGAGGCGCATATTTTTCAGCGTGCTGAACGGCGTGTCCCGCTTCGTGTGCCGCAACTCCTATTGCCGCCGCACTGTTGTTTGCGTATACTGCGTCTGAAAGCCTTATCACGCCGGCTTTCGGATCGTAGTGGTCGGTCAAGTTGCCCGAAACATGTTCAATACGTATATTGGTAAGTCCGTTTGCGTCAAGTATGCGTCTTGCGGCGTCCATGCCGGTATACCCTGACGAGCTTGGAACTTTTGAATATTTTTTAAAAGTGGAATTGACGTTCGCCGACGCCCACATGGCAAGTATTACCGCCGGAAGCACAATAAGGACGTACGTCCACAAAGAGTCACTGCTGTAATAAAAAAATGGCATTTATTTTTCTCCCTTCAAAAGCTTTGTTCTGACAAAGAACAGTATAACGGACAGCATGTTGGCGGATTCGCAGACAATTGCTCCGATAGAAAACGTAAAGACGTTGTATATAAGCCACATCGGAGATACCGCCGCAAGCTGAATAATTCTCATTTTTGCGGGATTTCTTAAGAACATGCCGAAACTTCCGATAAGCTGCGCCGCACAGGCGATTACCGAAAGAGGACCGTCAAACGTAAAAATCGTTGCAGCAACATATAATATGCACACACCAACCAGTGTTTTATACGGCTTTTGCTTTTTTTCCGCTATATAGCCGAAACCTCTTGCAACATTTATAAGGTTAAGCAACGAACCTGTGTATGCGCCGAGCAGATAAAAGTTTATTGCAAAACAAAGTCCGCCGGCAGCCTGCGCTGAAAAATAAAGTTTGTTGTCCTTGAACTGGAACGAAGATATCGTTATAATTGCTCCGATAACACCGAAAAGCTGCGCAACTATCTCAGTCATACTGCCTCCGCTATATCTAAATTTAAATTTACTTGACGCTGTCAGACGAAAATACGCTTCCGACCGCAATTTTTCTGCCGTTTATCATGTCAGCGGCAGAAAGAAGTCCCTTTCCCTCAGGCTTAAAAGATCTTATTGTGACCGTGCCGTTAAGACAGCCGACCGTAACGCCGCTTTTGGCGTCTGCCCTTATAACCTTACCGGGAATACCGTCATAACTCTCCTCTTTATTGCACACACTGTCATAAAGCTTCACGATTTTTCCGTCAAGATAAGCAAACGCTCCGGGAAACGGAGAAAGTCCTCTTATTCGGTTGTGGACGGATTTGGCGTCTGAAGAAAAATTGATAAGACATTCTTCGTTTGAAATTTTTTCAGCGTAAGTCGCAAGATTGTCGTCCTGCTTTATTCTTGTTATTTTTCCGCTCTCGATGTCATCAAGCGTTTTTACGAGCAGTTTTCCGCCGCACTCGGCAAGCGTGTCAAAGAGTTCGCCTGTGGTTGTGTTTTCACCGATAGGCACGCGTTCTGTTAAAAGAATGTCGCCCGTGTCCATGCCTGCCGCCATAAACATTGTTGTAATGCCCGTATAGGCGTCTCCGTTGATAACTGCACGCTGAATGGGGGCGGCTCCCCGGTATGCCGGCAGAAGCGAGCCGTGAACATTCACGCACCCGTATTTAGGAAAGTCGAGCACATACTGCGGAAGTATTTTGCCATATGCTACAACCACTATAATATCGGGACTTAACTTTTCAAGAAGTCCGGATATCGCTCCGTCACGAAGAGATTCAGGCTGATATACTTCAAGTCCCTGCTCTATGGCGTATTTTTTTACGTCGCAGAAGGCGACCTTCATTCCTCTGCCTTGTTTCTTGTCAGGCTGAGTTATTACGCCGACAACATTTTTACCGGCTTTTATTAAGGCGTCAAAACACGCCTTGGCAAAGTCCGGCGTTCCCATAAACAGTATTTTCACTTGCATAATCCTTTCGTAGGCACAGTTATTCAAAAATTTCATGGTCAGCGGCAATCTTTATTTTGCCGAGTATATTGCAGACTTCCGTATTTTGTTAAATACAGAACACACTACTACGGCGTTATCTTTCATTATGGCGTTATAAGCCGGTTTATTCGTATTCCTCAGGATCTAACATGCGTATAACCTTGTCAGTGTATAAAATTCCGTCGAGATGATCGTACTCATGGCACAAACAGCGCGCGAACAGATCTGTTCCGGTGTACTCAAACCACTTACCGTTACGGTCCTGCGCTTTTACGGTAACCTTTGCCGGTCTTGACGTTATGCCGTATTTTCCCGGCACGGAGAGACAGCCCTCGGCTCCTTCCTGTTTGCCCTCGGTAAAAATTATCTCCGGATTGATAAATTCCACAAACTCATGTTTTCCTTCCTCGACTCCGGTATCGATAACATAAATGCGGCGGAGAATTCCGACCTGCGGAGCGGCAAGACCTACGCCGTTAGCTTTTTTGAGAGTGTCGCGCATATCGTCTAAAAGCGTGATGATTTTCGGCGTTATCTCGGTTACCGGCTTGCTCTTTTTGCGTAATAGTTCGTTGTCGTATTCTTCGGTGAGTATCTTTAGTGTTGCCAAGTTTTATACCTCTTTTCGAAAAAGTTTGTGAGTCAGTGAATTGTACATGAAAAATAAATATGAGTACAGAAAGTTCCGGCAGTGCGCACCGTTGTTTTTCCATGTATGTAAAAATAAGCGTTAGTTAAAGATTGGTTGGATTTATGTCGGCTGAAAAAGCTACGTCCTTGACCGAAGAAACAAATTCTTTAAAAATATGCGATAACATCGCCCTGAAACGTGGCGTAGCCCGACATTTTATAATAAATCTCATGCGGTATTTTCCCGCAAGACGGTATATTTCATTTTTAAACGGGCCAAACAGAATAAATTTAACGTCCGAAAAATCGTTTTTGGCGGCAGTGTCAAGCGATTCCTTAAAATTTCTGACGGCGTTAATGACATCGGTTTCCACTTCCGAGGAAAATCCGGCGGTCACAATATCGCAAAACGGCGGAAACACATTTGCCTTGCGGAACGCTATCTCAAGTTCGTAAAATTTCTCATAATCCTGCGACGCCGCAAGGTTAAGAACTTCATTGTCCGGAACATACGTCTGGATAACGGCTTTTCCGGGTACGCCTTTTGCACGTCCGGCTCTTCCGAGCACCTGTGTGAGCAAAGAAAAGGTTTTTTCATTTGCTCTGAAATCGTTTATAAAAAGCGAAATGTCGGCGTTTGCGATTCCGACAAGCGAAACGCCCGGAAAATCATGTCCTTTTGCCACCATTTGCGTGCCTACAAGTATATCCGCTTCACCATTTCGGAAAGAGGAAAGAATCTTCTCGTGCGAATATTTTTTGCTTGTGGTATCCGCGTCCATACGCAGTACACGGGCTTTCGGGAACTCTTTGGCGAGCATTTCCTCAACAAGCTGCGTGCCGCTCCCGACAAAAGATATGCGGCTTTTTGAACAGTTCGGGCAAACAGTCGGCACATCACATGTATATCCGCAGTAATGGCATGTCATGACGGATTTTTTGCCTCTCGGCATCTTGTGATGAGTTAACGACACGCTGCAGTTGGGACAAGTGAAAACGTATCCGCAGCTTCTGCAAAGCGCAAAAGCACGGTACCCTCTTCTGTTGATAAACAGTATTGCCTGCTTGTCTTCCTCAAGACATTTCTCTAACTCTTTCCGAAGCGTTTGCCCTATCACAAGCGGAATTTCCGATTCCTCCGGCGATTTGGCCGAAAGCTGTTCGGAGGAAAAATCATATTCAGTCATTTTTTGCGCTTTTTCATCAGCCGATGAGTCAAAAGCGTCGTCCGGAGCTACAAAGTACGGCTCGTTTTTCATGTCGGCAAACTCAACTTCGGGAAGTCCCGAGTCGCCGTACCGGCTCTTAAGCTGTATGAGTGAGTATTTTCCTATTTTCGCATTATAAAAGCTTTCTACTGCGGGAGTTGCGGACGCCATAACAAGAAGAGCCTTGTTGTACACGCACCTGAACTTCGCAATATCTCTTGCGTGGTATTTGGGAGATTTGTCCGATTTAAAAGAACCGTCGTGTTCTTCGTCCATGACAATAAGTCCTATGTTGTCAAGAGGCGCAAACACCGCCGAACGGGTGCCGATAACAATTCTTGCGCCGCCGTCGGTAATTTTTTTCCAGGCGTCTGTGCGCTCTCCCTCGGACAATGCCGAATGTATCATAACTATTCCGCTTTTCTCGTATCTTGCGGAGAAACGCCCCAAAGTCTGGGAAGTAAGCGCGATTTCCGGTACAAGCACTATTACGTTTTTGCCGTCCTCAAGTACTTTGTCTATAAGTTTTAGTATTACATTGGTTTTTCCGCTGCCGGTGACGCCCCAGAGAAGCGCCGCCTTTGGCTCGCTGTTTTTATAAAGCTTAACAAGCTTGTTATATGCGCCTTCCTGCTCGTCTGAAAGAGTAAAATCACCGTATTCTGCCGTATCAAAAGAGGTCAGCGAGTTTATCTCCGAACGGTCAAGGTTTGCCTTGAAAAGCCGGATAACGCCTTTTTTTGCAAGTTCTTTGAGGACCGAGATACCTGCGTCCGTTTCACGCATAAGCTCCGAAACAGGGCAGGGGGAGTCGTACTGCGACAGTGCTTCCGCAACGCTTTTTTGCTTTGGCGTAAGAGAAACGCCGGCGGTTACATCTTCTTCCGGATTGTCAGTTTTTCGGCATAATACGGCGTATTGCTCATCCTTTGTGTTTGAAAAACATTCAAAGTCCTGTTTTTTTTCACAAAGTTTTAAGGCGATAAGGTTTTTCACTCCTGAAACTGCCGTAGAGCCGTATTGTTTTTTTAACTCGGTAATGGATACCCTGCCTTCACGGCATATAAACTCGTACATGCTGCGTGCCGCCGGGTTCAGCTTTTCCTCGGCTGCGTCAGACTTATTTTCTGACGGGGAATAAAAAGAAACGCTTCTCACGCCAAGACCTGACGGAAGCACACACTTTACGGCGTCGCCGACCGAACAGAAAAGCCTTTCGCTCATAAAACTGCAAAGCTCCAAAAGCTCCGGTTTTACATACAAATAACTCCCCGGAACTCCCAAAATCGGCTTTGTCTTTTCGTACGACGAGGTGTCGCTTATACTTTCCACAACGGCGTTTTTAGTGTTGTTTCCTCCGCCAAAGGGCACAACGACAACAGCTCCCGGTTTAACGACAGATTGCATTTGAAACGGGATATGGTAGCTGTAACTCTTGTCAATGGCATACGGGGCGTTTAGTATTCTTACACATGCATACAGCACTTTGATTTTCCTCCAAATTCTCCGTAAAAAGCGAGAATCTTTGAGATAGTAATTTTACGTCGTTTTTTACGCGTGGACAGCTTTTAAAAAAACACGTGCGCCGGGACCGGAATTGTGCGATGCCGCGGCACTCAAACGCTGTCATTATGCGCAGAAGCTTGCTTGTGAGAAGTTATATTTCCTCTTCCTGTTCCTTTATAGCTTCTTTTTCGCGCTCGGAAAGTTCGACGGTTTCAAGATTTCCCTGCTCGTCCAACGTCTTTATGAGCATCTCTCCGTTGTAAAGCATGTTTATCGCTTCCTTTACCGGCTTTTCATCAGTCTTTTCCGCTTTTTTACCGGTAGTCAGAGCCTTATACTGCTCATACTCGGGATGTTCCTTTTCATAATTTTCCTTGTCGATTACGTATCTTGCACCTTTGGCTGCCGCCATGACAAGAGTATAACGGTTGTACTTGTTGTTTTGTGAAAGATCTGCAATTGATGGCTTTACCATAATATCTGCTCCTTTATAATATATGAGGTAATGTATTTATTTATATTTTTGCCTGATAATCAAAATATATCTTTTTTTCTTACAATAAAATAATTCTAAGTAATCTTGTCCGTATTGGTTTTATTTCAACAGATTCCGGATGACAAAAAACGGACTTGCACGCTTTTTACTTTTTAAATAAACTCTGCTGCAACGGAAAACTGTTTTGAGGCACGAAGTGCGTCGGCTCGTACTATGGAAAGTATGTCGGCGGCGCATTTTTTTGCCATTCCCGCCCGGTTTACCGTTATATAGTCGTATAAAAGACAGGCTCTAAGCTCTTTTTCGGCAATTGCCGTACGGTCCGCAATTACCTGCTCGGACTCGGTTCCTCTTGAGCGAAGCCTTTCGTGAAGTACCTGCTTGCTTTCCGGAGCGATGAAAATCATAAGTGCGTCGGGACACAGCGCTTTTACTTTCATTGCGCCCTGCACTTCAATTTCAAGGATTACGTGCTTCCTTTTTTCACGCATGATGTCCGTGTAGCTCTTGGGAGTTCCGTAATAGTTTCCGTTGTACTCGGCGTATTCGAGCAAGCCTTTCTCGGAAATCATCTTTTCAAAGTCGGCTCTCGTTTTAAAAAAATAATTTACGCCGTCTATTTCTCCCTGTCTTGGCTGCCTTGTGGTAGCGGAAACGGAGTATACAAATTCGTCGCTCATTTTGAAAAGCTCCGAAAGCACCGTTCCTTTTCCCACTCCGGAAGGTCCTGACACCACTATAAGTCTGCCTTTGGTTTTACCGGCTATATCAGCTATATCGGCTATATCGGCCGCCTGTCCCTGGTTGCCGCCCGGCTGTCCGTCGTTGCCTTTTATTTGTTTTTCAGTGTTCATCTGTTTTGTCCTCGTTTTCGTCCTCGTTTTCGCTGTTGAGCCTTGTCTGAATGGATTCACAGCTTAACGCAGATAAAATCACGTGTCCGCTGTCGGCTATAATAACGGAGCGGGTTTTCTTTCCGCTTGTGGCGTCAATAAGCTTAAGAGCGTCACGCATGTCCTGTATAAGGCGCTTTATGGGAGCAGCGTCCGGACTTACTACGGACACAACTTTTTGTGAGTTAACCATATTGCCGTATCCTATATTTATAAGCTTCATAGTTTTTTCCTTTCGTCTGCACGTCTGTATGCAGCCATGTTATTTCTCAAAGAATACTGAAACAAACAATAAGCATAATAAAAATTCATGACTGCTATCTGTTTGAAATGAAAAGAGAATAAGCGTTCAAAATACTGAAATGAAATATCCACCCAAAATTCTGAAACGTTCGTACTGAATTCTGAATTTTCTCACTCAATATTTTGAATTTGCTCACGTATTTTCTCGGTCTCGCTTTTTGCGTCTACAACTACCTTTGCAATTTCCGAGCTGTTGCACTTGGAACCGGTCGTATTTATTTCCCTGTTTATTTCCTGAAGAAGAAAGTCAAGTTTTCTTCCGCAAGGGGAATCATCCGGAGCGCCGACTATTTCCCTGAACTGCTTTATATGGCTTTTTAAGCGGACAAGCTCTTCGTCCACCGCAACACGGTCGGCAAAAATAGCGACTTCCTCAATTATGCGGCCCTTGTCAATTTCAAGACCGTTACACAGCTCCTCAATTCTCTCGGTAAGTCTTTTTTCATACTGAGAAACAATTTCCGGAGAGAGAACCTCGATTTTTAATACATATTCTTCAACAACATCGATTTTTTGCAGCAAATCCGCTTTGAGTCTGGTTCCTTCGGATTTTTTCATGCCGGCGAACTCCTCAAATGCCTTTTCAAGAGCCGGCAGTACGCGTTCCCACAGCTCGTCCGCTGTATCTTCTTTGATTGTACCGGTGAACACGTCCTTGTTCTGGGCGACACGCATTACCGAGATATCGTCCCTTAACCCGAATTTGTCACGCAGCTGCTCAAGACATTCAAGATAGTTGAGAAGATAAGCTTCGTCTATCTGGAAAAGAGTACCTGCGGCTCCCGGAGCCGTTTCAACAGTAACGTAAATGTCGAGTTTTCCTCGTGTAGTATATTTTCCTGCAAAAGCTTTTATTTTTTCTTCAATTCTGCTGTATGCGCGGGGCAGCTTGCAGTTTATGTCGAGATAGCGGGAGTTTACCGATTTCACTTCAACGGTAACTATTACCTGCTCTCCCTGTATGCGGCCGTAGCCGCAGCCGGTCATGCTAAGAATACGTATCCCTCCGAAATCTTTATATATGCCGCAAAAGCATAATATTTTTCTATGATAATTATAGACTGCGCCATTTTTTTTGTCAAGCTTTAGCCGGAATTTTCAGCATTTTTAATGATTAAAACAGCACTTTTCCCGGATATTTGTTGTTTTGTTCTTACAAGCTCAATCGTTTTGCTTGTTTAATATTGCCTAAAAGAAAAATGTCCCCAAAAAACACAATAGAGTCTTGAAGATACATTTTCTAAATGTTAAAATTTACCTGTAAAAACAAGTATAACACTGACTTTACAAAGTATAACCTTTTGCAATATGAACTTTTATAACACTATCCTTCAAAGAAAGGCGGAGAGTATATGAAAAATGCGGAAAAAAAGGTTTTGCTTATCGGCGGAACCGGAGCGATGGGTACATATCTCGCACCAGAACTTGTTAAAAGAAATTGTCTTGTCGACGTAGTTTCCCTTGACGATGTGATCAGTGACAACGAGAACCTTCGGTATTTTAAAGCCAATGCACATGATGATAACGTAAGAAAAAAACTTCTTGAAAACGGATATGACGTAATTGTCGACTTTTTGATTTATCCGACTGATGAATTTAAGAGAGTGCACACCGAAATGCTCTCAAAAACAGATCATTATATCTATCTTTCAACGTATCGCGTGTATGCCGGCGAGCACCCCATCACTGAAAAATCTCCGAGACTTTTGGATGTGTCTGATGACAGCGCGCTTTTGGCTTCGGAAGATTACTGCATGTATAAGGCACGCCAGGAAGATATACTAAAGTCAAGCGGCGCGGATAACTGGACAATAGTCCGTCCCTCGATTACTTTTTCAAAATTCAGGTATCAGCTTGTTACTTTGGAAGCAAACATTGTAGTCAACCGTGCGCTTGACTCAAAGACAGTCGTGGTTCCTGCCGAGGCGATGAGCGTCCAAAGTACCATGACGTGGGCGCACGACACGGCGAAAATGTTCAGCGCCATAATTTTTAACAGAAACTCTTTTGCGGAAACTTATACGCTTGCCACTGCGGAGCATCAACCGTGGAGCCGAATTGCGCAGTACTATGAACAGCTTATAGGGCTGAAAATATATCAGGCAAGCAAGCAGGAATATTTGGATATAATCGATCCCGCCAGAGGAAACGGAGCAAAATGGCAGCTTGAATACGACAGAATGTTTGAGCGCGAGGTCGATAATTCCAAAATACTGAAGCTTGCCGGAATGACTCAGTCAGACCTCACGCCGGTTTATAAGGCGCTGGAAACAGAACTTTCGGCGTTTCCCAAAGATTTCCGTTTTGGCGGAGCTGAAGATGTGTGTGGCAGAATGGACGAATTTCTGAAAAATAAGGCATAAAACAGTAAGCTTTACCGCAGTTGCTGTGGTTGCTCCTGTGCGGCTTGATTGAAAGGCTGCGCAGGAGCTTTTTGTTTTTGCAAAACAGCTCTTATCATGCCGCTTTGGTTTTGCATAATGATAAAGCGGCTTTTGCATAATAAATAGCTTTGCATAATAAAATAAATTGGTAATAATACTTGACATGCGGTGAGTTGGCGGTTATAATAGTAACAATGAATTATTCTGTTTTTGAATATTCAAAAACATATTGTTTGGAGGAAAACATTATGAAAAAGGGTATTGCACTTTTACTTGCTCTGCTCATGGCTGCAACAATGATGTTTGCCGGCTGTGACAAACAGGGTACTCCGGACGGAGAAAACGGAAACACTGAAAAAATCGTTCTTGCAACCGGAGGAAATACCGGTACATACTATGCTTACGGCATGGCAATGGGACCGATCCTTCAGGAAAAGACCGGAATAACCTTTGACGTTCAGTCAACAGGCGCATCCAAAGCAAATATCCAGCTTATCCAGCAGGGCGAAGCAAACATGGCTATCGTGCAGAACGACGTTATGTATTATGCATATACCGGTACTGATTTGTTTACCGGGGCACAGACGCAGGATTTTGCGGCTGTTGCAACGCTTTACCCCGAACTTTGCCAGATTATAGCTTCCAAGAGCAGCGGAATTAAATCTGTTGCCGACCTTGCAGGCAAGAGAGTTTCCGTAGGAGACGCAGGAAGCGGAGTTGAATTCAACGCAAAGCAGATTCTTGCCGCTTACGGAATTGATATCGAAAAGGATATCGAAAAGCAGAACCTCGGCTTCGGTCCTTCCGCAGACGCGCTCAAGGATGAGAAAATCGACGCTTTCTTCTGCGTTGCAGGTATTCCTACAACCGCTATAACCGATCTTGCAATGTCTACCGAAATCACCGTTGTTCCGGTTGACGATGATAAATTCGCTGAGCTTTCGTCACAGTACGGCTTCTACACACAGCAGGTTATCCCGGCAGACACATATAACGGCATGACTGAAGATGTAAAGACCGTCGCTGTAATGGCAACATACGTTGTTGACAAGGATCTCTCAGAAGACGCTGTATATAATATAACAAAGGCTATTTTTGAGAACAAGGAGCAAATCGCCGCAGCATACGCAAAAGGCTCCGAGCTTGACAGCGCAAAGGCTGTTCAGGGTATACCTTCGGAAGTTCCTATGCACGCAGGTGCTGAGAAGTACTTCAAGGAAATAGGCGTACTTCAGTAATTAGGTTTACTCATATCAATGAGAAAGATAAGTGCAACAGCCGTGACTGCAATTGCGGTTACGGCTGTGCTTCTCTCTGTGATGACGGTGTTTTTTTCATCATGTGAGAAACAAATGAAACTCATGCTGTACGATACGGATTCGGGGAAGATTTACGCCGAATTTCCCGTTTCGGAGGGTACGGAGTTTTCTGTTGAATTTATACATTCCGTTAATTTAAGCCCGGTAAAAGATATTTTTGTAATACGAAAAGGACAGATCGTTGCAGACGCAACTGTTTATTCGGCGTTCGGGGCTGGTGTGCAGACCGAACTCGGACCGGGACAGACGCTTGAATATGACAGCGACGGAAATATGATAGTATCCGGGTTTAACATGGTTTTTCCTAAAATCAAGTATATTGTCGGGACGGTTTATGACCATGTTTTGTTTATTCAGGGGGAGTCTATAAGTTTAACAGAGCTTTGCGGAAAAAATGCGCATGTTACTTTTGAGCTGAAAAGTTAAGCTCTTTGAAGAGAAATAACAGCAGATATATTATGTCAATTACATGGTAAATGATATCTGAAAACACAGAGATATATAACATTTGAGAGGAGGAAATCCATTGTCTGATAATAACCAATTCAATGAAAAAGCGGCGGGAGAGGTAAAAAGTGCCGACGAGTTGATGGCGGAGTTTGACAGGGAGTCCAATGTCCGTCAGTTTACCGGAAAGGCAAATATAGTGGTAAAAGCGCTGTTCTTGGCGTTTGCCGTTTTTGTGTTTGCGACAAGATTCTTTACCTTGCCGGAGCAGGTGAGAATGTCAGCCTTTTTGGGTATAATCATGTTTTTGGGATTTTTGATTTACCCGTCATACAAAAAGCAGACACAAAAGAGAAACTTTATTCCGTGGTACGATTTTCTGTTCGCTGTGGCAGGAGCGGTGCCGTATTTTTATTACGCACTGAATTTCAAGGAAATAACAAACCGTGCGGTAGCGATAAATACTGTCGACAAGGTTATGGCACTGATAGGAATAGTGTTCCTGTTTGAGCTGTGCCGCAGAGCTGTAGGACTGCCGATACTGTTTGTCGCCGGCGGCTTTATTGTGTACGCTTTTTACTATGGAAAATCGTTAAGCTCTATATTGTATAACCTTTTCTATACAACAAACGGAATTCCCGGCACGCCTCTTAACGTGTGCTCGACATTTATCGTGTTCTTTATTATTCTCGGAGCGTTTCTCGAGAAAACGGGAATCGGTTCGTTTTTCGTAGACCTTGCGAATTCCATAGCCGGATATGCGTCGGGCGGTCCGGCAAAGGTTGCGGTAATATCGTCGGCCCTTGAAGGTATGTATTCCGGAAGCTCGGTTGCCAATACCGTGGGAAGCGGAAGCGTAACGATACCGGTTATGAAGAGCATCGGATATAAAAGTGAATTTGCGGCGGCAGTAGAGGCGGCGGCTTCAACCGGCGGACAGATAATGCCTCCCATAATGGGTGCGGCTGCGTTTCTTATGTCTGAGATTACGGGAATACCGTATGCCCAAATTGCCGTTTCGGCAATACTTCCGGCGGTGCTGTACTTTACCGGAATATTTGTAATGATACACTTTGAAGCGAAAAAGCTTGGACTTAAAGGCTTGCCGAAAGAAAGTATTCCTAACTTTTTCAAGCTTTTGCTCAGAAAAGGCTATTTGTTTTTACCGATAATCGTACTTGTCGAGCTTATGTCAATAGGCAAGACTCCGGCGCAGTCAGCGACAATGGCGATACTTACGACAATGGCGATAATGCTTATTACGGACGTTGTCAAAATGGTTAAAAAACTTCTTAAAAAGCAGGATTTTAAGTCGGATATAATTGACACACTGCTGCTTGTAATACCGATTGCAGCATTTCCGATAGGCATGTTTGCTCTCGGCTACAAAATGGAAAACGCGGCAATTATCGCAGGACTTATATATATAATAGTTTCATTTCTCGGAAAACAGACGAGAGAATCCGGAAAGATATCGCTTGACGCAATTGAAACCGGTATACGTAATACCATGGGCGTTTCACTTGCCTGCGGTCTTGCCGGAATAGTTGCCGGAATAGTTACTCTTACGAGTCTCGGTTCAACGCTGATAAACATCATTGTACCGCTTGCGCAGGACAATCTGTTCATTGCGCTGTTTCTCACTATGCTTACCTGTATCGTTCTTGGTATGGGTGTGCCGACCACGGCAAACTACCTGATTATGGCAACCATTACCGCACCTATTCTTACAGAAATGGGGCTGCCCGTGCTTGCGGCTCACATGTTCGTGTTCTACTTCGGAATAGTTGCGGATATTACGCCGCCGGTAGCCCTTGCGGCATACGCAGGAAGCGCGATTGCTCATTCTAACCCGTTTAAAACGGGTGTTATCGCCACAAAACTTGCCATAGCGGCGTTTATAATACCGTATATATTCGCATTTAATCCAAAGATGCTGTTTATTAAAGCGACGGTGCTTGAGGTCGTGGTTATTATTATAACCTCGTTTGTCGGCATATTCGCTCTTTCCTCAGGTCTTGAGGGATTTATGCTCAAGCGTCTGCGAATATATGAAAGACTGCCGCTTATACTCGGAGGACTTCTCATGATTTATCCGGGACATATTACCGACTTGGTTGGATTTATAATTGTCGCCGGTATCCTTGTTTCCCAAATTATTTTGCGGAAAAAGAGCGCTGGCAGGGCTTGACAAGGGGCACACACCCGGGCGCTGTCCCCGTACCCCGGACAAGAACATTTTTGAAAAAAGATGCTTGACAATCTCCAAAAATTTAAATATTTGCCGCAAGCGCTTACGATTTTTCGAATGTGCTTGCGGTGTTTTATTTTGTTACAGATGTGTTTGCATGGCCGGAGTAATTCTTGATGTGTGAAGGATTAAATTTTGTTGTTTTCACATGCCTTCTTGTGTATTTTTTCTGCTGTCTTTTCTAATGAGGCTTATCTTTTTTGCCAAGGTGAAGAAATTTTGTCAGACTCTCACAGCAAACGCAGGTTATTTACTTATGAAGCTGCCTTTAGAATATGATTTTAGAAATTATTGACGTAAATTCAAGTAAAACCTATTGCAATTCTGTAGATATTGTGATAAAATAATAAAGACTATTTGTCAAATAAATTTTTAAGGAGTTGATTTTTTCCATGGATCCTGCCGGTTTGCAGATAGCAGTTCTTGTAATTTTAGTACTGCTATCGGCATTTTTCTCAGGAACGGAAACCGCTTTTACGAGTTTTAACAAAAACCGTATGAAAACACTTGCCCAGGACGGCAACAAAAAGGCACAAGCCGTTTTGAATATTGAGGAACGGTATGAAAAGTTCTTAGCAACCATGCTTATCGGAAACAATATTGTAAACATTTCGGCAAGTGCTATTTCAACATTGCTTTTCACCAAATTTCTCCGCGGCGACGCCGGTCTCGGCGCAACCGTGTCGACAATCGTAATGACGATAATCATTCTGATTTTCGGAGAAATCACGCCGAAAAATCTCGGAAAGGATTTTGCTGAAAGCTACGCCATGTCGGTAACCGGCATTGTACGTTTGCTGATGCTTGTCTTTACTCCGCTGACCGCGATTTTTTCTTTGTGGCGAGTTCTTTTGTCAAAGGCATTCAAGAGCAAATCCTCTCTTTCGATTACTGAGGATGAAATAATGACAATGGTAGAGGAAGCTCAAAATGAAGGCGGAATTGACGAACACGAAGGCGACCTTATAAAAAGCGCAATCGAGTTCAATGACCTTGAAGTTGCGGCAATACTTACTCCGAGAGTTGACATTGTTGCTATATCTCTCGACACGCCCATGACCGAAATTATGGAGCTTTTCCGCAGCAGCGGCTTTTCAAGGCTGCCTGTGTACCGCGAAACCATCGACAACATAATCGGTGTTATCCACGAAAAGGATTTCAACAAGCTTCTGTATGACGGCGGAACTGACATTTCTTCCATAGTGCATGAAGTTCCGTGCATAACCGAGGGAATGAAAATATCAAAGCTTCTCAGAGAATTTCAGGAAGTCAAAACTCACATGGCAATAGTTGTTGACGAGTACGGCGGAACTGCCGGTCTTGTCACCATGGAGGACGTTCTCGAAGGCCTTGTCGGTGAAATCTGGGACGAACACGATGAAGTCATAGAAAACATAAAACAGCTTTCGGAAAACGAATACATAATAAACTGCGGCATGTCCATGAACGATTTGGAGGAGATACACTCATTCTCTGATGAGGTTTTGGAAGACAACGCAACCGTAAACGGCTGGGTGCTTGATAATTTGGGCAAAATACCTGAAACAGGCGACAGCTTTGAATATGAAAACCTTTCGGTTGAGGTTATGAAGGTTGACGGCAGACGTGCTTCTGAAATTAAACTCACCGTAAACCCGATACAGGACGACGAGGAGTCTTCCGATAAATCTGATAAGTCAGATAAGTCAGATAAGTCAGACAAAACGGATAAATCAGAAAAGTCGGACGATTCAACTGCCAAGGACGGCAAAGACGGCAAAGACGGCAAAGATGGCAAGGACAGCAAAGAAAAAGCTCACGCCGCTAAAAATGAGTCAAAGTGAGTGAGTTATCGTTAAAAAATAACCCCCGAAAATATATAAAAATATACGGAAACAGCAGCTTTTGCCGCTGTTTCTTTTTTATTTGCTCTACACGAAATTTTACGAGTAATGCTGAGCCGCATATTTACGAAAATTTTTCGCTTACCTATATGTTGACTTTTTATTTTGGCGTATATAAAATTGGTGTATAAGGGAGGGATTTGTGTGATTGATTACATAATGCCTGACAGCACCATAGCAAAGACGGACGACCAAAGCATAACACTTGCTGTAAAAAAGGCAAAGGAAACAGGAATCAATAAGGTTGTTATCCCCAAATACAATCAACGCACTGGGCAGAACCTTTGGATAATAGAAAATTGCATTCGTTTGCCGGACGATATTGAAATAATTATTGACGGCGCTCATCTGTGCCTTGCGGACGGAGTATACTGCAATATGTTCTGCAACGAAAATCTCGGCACTGATAAAGGGCGCACGCCGAAAGGTAAACAGAAAAATATTACCATACGCGGCAGAGGAGCCGCCACTCTTGACGGCGGCAAATACAACGGCTTGTCCGAGAGAAACAGCGAAAAGGATAATCTTCCCCATATTTCGGTCAACACCACATTGTTTTTTGCGAATGTAACCGGTTTAACGGTAGAAAATCTGAATATTATCAACCAGCGTTGGTGGGGGATAACAAACGTATTTGTAAGCAACGCAGTTTTCAGAAACATTCGTTTCAAGGCGGATATATCGAGAATTGACGCCGACGGAATTCATCACCCGGATGAGCTTCCGCAGAATTACGGGGAAATATACGTCAAAAACGCTGACGGAATTGACTTACGAGTCGGCTGTCATGACGTACTTATCGAAAATATCACAGGCTTTACCGAGGATGACACGGTTGCCCTTACGGCTTTGGGCACGTTTGAAAGCAGGCTGGGGTACGCGGTTGACGGCGGCGACTTCGATATACACGACGTAAAAATAAGGCATGTTGCCTCTGATCCTTTCTATTGCTCGGTTGTCCGACTGCTCAACGACAACGGATTCAAACTTTACAATATCGATATCGACGGAGTTACCCACCTTCACCTGACAGATTCGGTTATGCAAACTCATGCCGCCGTAAAAATCGGAGACATGGCGTATGCGAAAAAGCACTCTGAGCTTGGCGACACGCACCATATCTCGGTACGAAATGTCGTTTCAAGCGCAAAATACGCCGTTGCACTGTGCAAAGGTCTTTCCGATTCCGTCATAGAAAACATATTCGTAGCGCCCGGTGGTATATACGGCGTGGGCGCCTCTGAAAACAATTTTGCTGAGCTTGAAAGATGCCGTATAGAAAATATTTCCGCTTACTCGGACTCTGTCGAGCTTATGCCTGCCGACAGGCTTACAGTTGTGCGGCAATAAAATAAGCAAAATAAGTAAGCAATAAGAAAAATATGCGGTAAATCAGCTAAACAAACAAATAAAAAACAAATCTAAATTAACATGGCTGATTAACATAGAATAGCTTAAATATTAAATATAAACGCTGTGAGCTGAAAGGAGCAATCCCATGACAAACATAAAAGTTAATTTCGACCGTATAGTTACAGACATGAAACCCATGCATTCGGTAAACAACGGTCCGGTTCATAAATTCGCCGCCGACCAGAGAATATCGAATCTTGAATACTACGCCGCCGCCGGCATTCCTTTTGCAAGAACCCACGACGCCGCCTTTTTCGCAACCTATGGCGGAGAACACACAGTCGATGTACATGCCGTTTTCCCGGATTTTGACAAGGATCCGCACGATCCCGCCTCTTACGATTTCCAGCTGACCGACGAATATCTGAAAACTATTAAAGCCGCCGGAACCGAGCCGTTTTTCCGCCTCGGCTCAAAAATCGAGCACACCTCCAAAAAGTACGGAACTCTTCCGCCGAAGGATTTCAAAAAATGGGCGGTGATATGCGAGCATATTATAAGACACTATACCGAAGATTTCGCAGACGGTCTTAACATGAAAATAACCTATTGGGAAATATGGAACGAGCCGGACCTTGATCCCGACGACTCAACTCATAAGCGCTGTTGGGGCGGTACAAAAAAGCAGTTTTTCGAATTTTATGACATAGCGGCTACGCATTTGAAAAAATGTTTTCCGCATCTCAAAATCGGCGGACCTGCTTCCAGCAACCTTAACGGACCATGGGTACGTGAGTTTCTTTCTGAGCTTAAAGCGCCTTTGGATTTTTTCTCGTGGCATGTTTACTCAAACGATCCGTACAAAATCGCCGAACTCTGCACATATGCGCGTAATTTGTTAGATGAGTATGGCTTCAAGGACACTGAAAGCATTCTCAACGAGTGGAACTACGTAAAAGGGTGGCACAACGATGACTGGGTATATTCCCTGAAGTCGGAAAAATCGTTGAAAGGCGCGGCTTTTACGGCGCAAACCATGAGTCTTTGTCAAAACGAGCCGCTTGACCTGCTTATGTACTACGACGCGCGTCCCTGTGCCATGAACGGACTGTTTTGCACAGATATCCCAAGCGAACGGCTGAAAGGTTACTATCCGTTTGTCATGTTCAATACTCTGTATAAGCTTGGTAAAAACGTACATTCCGAGTCGGACACCCGTGAAATAAGCGTTTGCGCCGCAACAGATTCGAAGGATTACGCAGTCATGCTTACATACTATGATGACAATGACGGTGCCGGAGAAAAGAAGTGTGAAATAAATCTTTCCGGTTTTGGTGAAGTTAGCTGCTTTGAGATCGAATACTATCTTCTCGATGGCAAGCATGATCTTGAGCTTGTCCGCCGTGAACGCTTCACATCACGTAATTTTACCGCATTTCTCACTCTTACTCTCAACTCATCGTATCTGATAAAGATAAATCCTGTTGAGTAGTGCAAAACTGCTTTATGTGACATTTTTATCAGTATATCTATTGACTTTATTTTGAAAAAGTGTTATTGTTTATGGTGGGAAATGTTTCCCAAAATCAAGATTATTAACATAACGTACGTAAAGGAAACCGAGAGGTTTGCCGGTTGTTGCTCTCCCGGCATATCCTCACATACAGCATACCCTGCAAGCAAGGAGGTTACATGATGGCTAACTCAAAAATAAACGCATTTCTTGTACATCTTGGATTTAACATGTGGCTGGATCAGCCCGAAAAAGACGGAATACATGCTCTTCCCGGTAAAGGACCATATCAGTACGCGTCAGATACTCTGCGGTTTGACTCCGGTGTGTGGCACGACCTGTCATGGCTTCTCAAGGAAGCCGGATGCAATATGATCCTTATTGACGTTGCCGAAGGAATGAAGTACGAAACTCATCCGGAAATTGCGGTAAAAGGCTCATGGAGCAAGACTCAGCTTGCAGATGAGCTTTCAAGGCTGCGTTCAATGGGATTTGAGGTTATCCCGAAGCTTAACTTTTCCGCCGGTCATGACGAATGGATGGGAATATATTCCCGTATGCTCTCTACTCCGGCATATTACAAATTCTGTGAGGACGTTATCGACGAGGTTTATGAGGTTTTCGGAAATCCTCGCTTTTTCCACTTAGGTATGGACGAAGAATGTGTTTCCATACAAGAAAATTTTTATGAACTTATGATAGTACGTCAAGGCGAGCTGTTCTGGCACGATTTTAACCATATTGTACGCAAAGTTGAGCAAAAAGGCGCACGCCCGTGGATTTGGGCTGATCACGTCTGGCACAACGGACGATCGAGAGATTCTTTCTTAGCGCATGTTTCAAAGGATATTCTTCTCAGCAACTGGTACTACGGACGTTTTGAGGAAAAGGATCCGAATAACTATCTGTACCGTGCGTACACGGCGTATGAGCTTTTGGAAAAGCATGGGTACGACCAGATACCTGCGGCAAGCAACTGTTCCTGCCGTGAAAATTACCGCTTGACTATGGAATATGTACGCAAAGTCGTAAGCGACCGGCATTTGCTGGGTATTGAAATGACAACCTGGATGCCGACAATTCCTGAAAAAAGGGAAGCGCTTGAGGACGCTGTGCGTATCATGAAAGAAGCAGGCACACTCTGAAACCGTCATTATACACAACACACATACTGCCTTTTTGGTGATTAAACCGAAGTTTAAAAACTTTTCGCATAGTAATTGACAATACTTACTAAATATGGTATCGTGACGTATCATAGGTATCAGAAAGGAAGAATGCGTTATGATAAAGTTTAACAGAGCTGAACTCAGGGATAAAATCTATGCATGCTGGCTTGGAAAAAACATCGGCGGCACTATGGGTACGCCGTTTGAATGCAAAAGAGAAGTTCTTGACATCAAAGGATTCAACTCAGAGCCCGGCAATCCGCTGCCTAACGACGACCTCGATTTGCAGCTCATATGGCTGCTTGCAGTAAAAGAAAACGGTCCTAATATCAACGAAAGACTGCTCGGTGAATACTGGCAGGAATACATTTCTCCGTTTTGGAACGAATACGGTATCGGAAAGGCAAACATGGCAAGAGGACTTATTCCTCCGCTTTCCGGCGAATACGAAAACGAGTGGAAGCACTCAAACGGCGCATGGATACGTACTGAAGTATGGGCATGCCTTAACCCGGGACTTGTTGAGGAAACAATACGTTACGGCTATATGGATGCCTGCGTGGACCACGGCAAGGGCGACGGTACATATGCTACGATATTTGTTGCGGCAATGGAAAGTGCGGCTTTTGTCATAAGCGACATACGCACGCTTATAAACATAGGTCTTTCAAAGATACCCGAGGACTGCCGTTTCCATAAATTTATCACTGCCGTGCTTGAGGCGTATGACGCAGGAAAGACATGGCGTGAGGCACGTGATATAGTTACCGACATGGCGCTCGGATACAAGGACCTCGGCTGGTTCCAGGCACCTACAAACGTAGCGTACGCTGTAATCGGACTTCTTTACGGTGAAGGCGACTTTAAAAAGACGCTTATCACTGCAATAAACTGCGGCGATGACACCGACTGCACAGGCGCAACGGTAGGTTCAATTCTCGGTATTATAAACGGAACAAAAATAATTCCCGAGGACTGGCAGGCTTATATCGGCGACGGCATTGTAACCGTTGCGATAAACAGAGGCGCGGCGTATGGTATTCCGCTCAGCTGTACTGCCCTCACCGACACTATTATGGCGCTTCATCCGGCAATGCTTATCGGCAAGAGTGTAGCAATAACTGACGGGGAAACTGAAA
>QAKH01000080.1 GCA_003343885.1 Clostridiales bacterium
GGAAAACTGCGCACGGTGTATCATCGGCTGATGAAGCTTGATTACGATAATAGACGCACACGCTCAAGTGTGGAGATCAGTGGTGCAACAGACGTTGAATCTAAATCGCCATTAGAGCTCTTTTCTGATTTTTATGAACTGCAAAATAATCAACCTATGAATCCTGAGCAATTTGAGTACATGAAGTCGCTAATAGAAAAGACATGGGAGGGTGAACAATGAGGCCTATCAAACTTACAGTATCTGCGTTTGGCCCCTATGCAGGAAAAACGGTTCTTGATTTGGACAAGCTCGGAGAAAATGGGCTTTACCTTATTACTGGTGATACGGGTGCCGGAAAGACCACGATTTTTGATGCGATTACTTATGCATTGTACGGAGAGGCCAGTGGAGACAACCGCGAGCCATCCATGTTCCGCTCAAAATATGCCGAGGCAACTACTCCGACAGAGGTTGAACTTGTCTTCTCCTACGCCGGAAAAACATACACCGTAAAACGGAATCCAGAGTATGAACGTCCCAAATCCCGCGGCGAAGGATTTACGACGCAAAAAGCGGAAGTGCAGCTAAAATATCCGGATGGGCGCGTTGTCACAAAGCAGCGCGACGTGGATAATGCAATACGAGACATCATGGGCATTAACCGTAGCCAGTTTTTGCAGATCGCCATGATTGCACAGGGGGATTTTCTCAAATTGCTGCTTGCCCCCACAGAGGAGCGAAAGAAAATATTCCGTCAAATATTCAAAACGCAGTTGTATCAGGACTTGCAGGATCGTTTGAAGAAGGAGTCCGGTCAACTAAACGACAAATGCGATGCCGCTCGTAACAGTATCAAGCAATATATTGATGGAATTACCTGTGATGAAAATGATGTCCTGAGTATTGAAGTTGAAAAAGCAAAGAACGGGCTTCTTCCTGCAAAGGATGTTATGGATCTGATTGATCGTCTCCTGACACAAGATAATGACAAAAAAACGGCTATTCAAAAGTCAATCTCGGATGCAGACAAAGCCCTCGAAATCGTCAATGCAAATTTGGGTAAGATTGAAGCAAAAGAACAAACTCAAAAAGCATTAGACCAAGCACAGAAGAATTTAATCGGCGAAAATGAGACCAATCTTGCGCTGAAGGCTGCTTTTGATATTGAAAAGGGGAAAGTATCGGAAAGAGAACAGCTTGCTGAAGAAAAGGCCAAGATTGAGGCTGAGTTTTCTCGTTATGAAGCGCTGGATGCCCTAGAAAAACAAATCAAATATGACGAGGATACTATTTCCAAAAACGAGAGGCAACTGAAAAAAGACCGGGAGCAGTATGCCATTGATGAAGCAGAGTTTAAAATCCTTAAAAAAGAGTTCGAGTCCCTTTCAGACGCAGGGGAAGGAAAGGAAAAGCTTTCTCGTCAAAAAGAGAAGTCACAAGAAAAACAAGCAAAGTTGCAAAACCTTTCAGCATTATTTAAGGCCTTTCACGAACTTGGTGACAATTTGGATACTCTCCAAAGCGATTACAAAAAAGCCTCGGAGTCATCCGAGGAAGCAACTGCCGATTATGAAGCAAAAAACCGCGCATTTTTGGATGAGCAGGCTGGAATCATCGCTGAAACTTTGGAAAACGGTAAGCCCTGCCCTGTTTGCGGATCTCTGGAACACCCTTGCATAGCGCATAAATCGGCCAAGGCCCCTACGGAAGCACAATTAAAAAGAGCGAAAGAGAATGCTGATAAGGCACGAAAAGGAGCCGAAGACTTAAGCGGGAAATGCAAGGAAGCCAAAGGCATACTCGATGCAAAAAAAGCCGAAACGGAAAAGCTGGCTAAGGAATTATGGCAGAGCGTCACATTTGAGGACGTGGAAAACGATCTTCCGGAGGAGCAGAAAGTCGTTTCTGCAGAAATCGCTGCGCTTGACACAGCGCTTTCCGAAGAGGAAAAGAAAGTATCCCGGCGTTCTGCACTTTCAGAATCGCTGCCCAAAACAGAGATGTCTCTGGCGGAAAGAGATAAGGATATTACAGCTCGAAGCACTGCTTTAGAAGCTGATAGAGCATCGTTGAGTGAAAAGAAGAATCAGCGTAATGCGGCTAAGGAATCCTTGCGCTTTGATAACATAGCAGAGGCGCAGAGAAAATCGGAAGCTTTGGGAAAAACCGTCAGCGAAATGAAGGAAGCATACGACAACGCGCAGAGTGCGCTGTCCGACTCGGATAAAAAAATTGTCGGCTATAATGCTTCGATTACGGAACTCTCCAAGCAGCTCTCTTCCGATTGTGATCTCGACAAAGAAGCGGAAACAAAGAAGAAAGCGGAACTATCCGAAAAGAGAACTGCGGATGACGATGCTGCCAAAGCACTTCATACTCACATAGAGTCCAATACAAAGGTGCTTGCTAACATTCAAGCAAAGGTCGGAGATCTTGATGCTCTTGAAAAGCGCTATACATGGCTGAAGGCGCTGTCAAATACAGCAAACGGCAATATCTCCGGCAAAGAAAAAGTAATGCTGGAAACCTATATTCAGATGACGTATTTTGACCATATCATAGCACGCGCGAATACCCGCTTTATGGTGATGTCGGGAGGACAGTACGAACTGAAACGTAGGAAAGAAGCTGAAAATAACCGTAGCCAAAGTGGACTCGATCTTGACGTTATCGATCATTACAACGGCACGGAAAGAAGTGTCAAGACGCTTTCCGGCGGTGAATCCTTCAAGGCGTCGCTTTCTCTTGCACTTGGCCTTTCTGATGAGATCCAAGCATCCGCTGGCGGTGTTAAGCTTGATACAATGTTTGTAGATGAGGGCTTTGGCTCTCTCGATGAAGAATCCTTAGATCAAGCGATGAAGGCTCTTTCGAGCTTGGCGGACGGGAATCGCCTTGTCGGCATCATTTCGCATGTTGCTGATTTGAAAAACCGCATTGATAAACAAATTGTTGTTGAAAAAGAGAAGTCGGGTGGAAGCAAGGCGAATATTGTATTGTGAGGGAAGAGTTATGAGTTTTGACTTCAATATAGCGCTCACCGGCATTGGACCACACTCTAATACAAAATTATCAAGTAATATGAGTTCTATTCAAATGGCGCTATATGCAGATAATGGTTCCGGTAAGAGTTTCATCAGTAAGTCCTTCAAGAGAATATCTGATTTGAAGTATCTCGATAGAACTGACCAAGCTCAAATTGATTTACTAGTTGAGAAATCTACGGCAATGGTGCGCTTTGGAGAGAAACAAGGAATATTATCATTGTCTATTGCGCCAGATGGACAGCCTCAGAAAAACTTGTCAGTAAGATTTGAAATAGGTTCTTTACCTATCGTGTCGGACAATACCGGCTTAATTTATCACGTGTTTAACAGTGAATATGTGAGGGAAAACCTTGAGGCAGTTAGGTATCATCCTGAAGATAAGGTTAGTGGATTTATACTTGGAAAAGCAAATATTGACTTATCGAAAGAAAAAGAACAGCTTGAGAATTACAAAAAATCCGAGCTTGAGGCCATTGGTAAAATTAGAGATATGGTGGCTTCTACCCAAAGAGAATTAAAGGCAAAGGGAATCCAGTCAAACACTAAAGAATATCTTGCAATTACATTTGAAAGCGTTCTGCGTGGAGAGACCAATTCGGAAGATCAATCGTATACGAGCCTTGTTGAAAAGTACGATATTCTAAAATCGATGCCAGAGCATATGCAAGATATCTCTTATCGACCTTTTCCTGATGATATCGAATCATTTATTGTCATTCTGGAGAATGCAAACGAAATTATTGAAAACAAGTATACTTTGAGCTCGTTTTCCGAAGAGTTTAAGAAAAAGTTCAAAGACAACCAAGCGTTCATTGAAGCGGGCCTGCAGTTGTCAAATGGAGAAAGTTGTCCTTTCTGTGGACAAAAATATAATAGAGATGCTTTCGCGTTAATTGACGATTATAATTCGTTTCTACAAGATGAAGAATCCAAAATCATAAAAACTATTAACGGGATCATTGCCAAGATAACAACTTTTTCGGCAAATTTCTTAGCTAGTAGTCGTTTCGCAAAAGATTCCTCAAATGAATATGACAAAGTCAAAAAGTACTTTCCGTCTTTTTGTGAAACCTATATTTCTTGCGTTGACGTTGCCACTACGCAGCAAGTCCTTGATAAAATATGTGAGGCATTAGAGGCCAAAAAGCATATGATTTCTCAAAAAGGCGCTTCAATTAAGCCGAGCATTGATATAATCAAAGCAGAATTGAGCGATTATAAGAGGGTGGAAATTGAAAACATAGGAAGAGTCAAGGAACTAAATTCGAACAAGAATAATATTAGTGCAGAAAGATTGCGTTTACGTAAGGCATTATGCAATGCGAGATTCAATCAACTCATAGAAGAATCTGAAAAAACAAGAAGTGACATTGTGACGGTGAGGGAATGTATAAATGACCTTACCAAAGAGATCAGTGAAAAAGAGAATAAAGTCCGCATTGATAAAAGGAAAAAGTTGATCGAAAAACTTAAAGATTATTTAGCTATATTTTTCAAGGATAAGTATGACTTTGATGAAAAGCAGTTTAGCGTAGTCTTTCAAGATCGTGCTTTGATTGAAAATACAGATTATGTGCTTAGCGATGGAGAAAAAAGTATTCTCGCATTTTGCTTTTTCTTAGCAAATATTCACGGAGTTGTTGAAAACGAATCAGATTATAATAGGCTGTTTTTAGTTATTGATGACCCCGTTTCGAGCATGGATTTCAATTATGTTTACAATGTAGCTCAAGCAATTCGCAATATAAAGAAGGAGCCTGAGATCGGGAGAATTAGATATTTGGTGTTAACTCATAACATGGAATTCATGAGCATTCTTGTGCGCAATAAAATAGTAAGCAAGAAATTTCTCCTATCTGATGGCACAATATCAGATTTCAAAGATGATTATGTCATGCCGTATACAGCAAATCTTCTCGATATATACAAAGTTTCAATTGGAGGAATGAAACCGATTCATACAATCCCCAATCAGATTAGACATGTTCTTGAAACAACATATCGGTTTGAAGGATCGTGTGGTGGATTTGATGACTACATTCTAAACAATGAGATATTAGGAAAGAACGGTTGCCTCTATTCTCTAATAGAAGACCATTCTCATGGGGGGTTAAGAACCTCGAAAGGATATACGGATAATATGCTTATTGACAGTTGCAGAATGGTTGTTGATTTTATTGCATCAAAGTATCCCGGCCAGATTGAAGAAGTAAAAAGGCTTTCTGCATAATGATATGACTGTAGTTATCAGTGGTTCAGTTTTAGGCTAACAATAGTTAAGTTGCCCAGAGTAATAGTTATACCCCATTATGTCCTTGATTTCGAGGGTATAATGGGGTATAATTCTGTATAGAATAGTATCTCACAGGAGGTGCGCTATGGACTTATCTGAGATGCAAACCCGCGTGGCGGAGCTGGAACAGCAAATTTCTGCTTTGCCTGCCGGTTCCATTACGAAGAAAACCGTCA
>QAKH01000053.1 GCA_003343885.1 Clostridiales bacterium
TCCTGGTACGACAACGAGAACTCCTACACAAGCCAGATGGTTCGTACAATCAAGTACTTCGCTGAACTTTAATTTAAAGCGGATAGTCGTTCTCTATAAAAAACCTACTATCGTACTGTTTTTCGGTACTCAGGTGGTTAAATAGCATTTTACAGTACCCCACATTTGTAGGATTCATAACATTCTGCAAATGCGGGGTACTTTTTTTACAGCAAAAACACTGCCTTGCGGCTGAAAGGATATCTGATGAAAAGAATTACCGTAGGAATACTCGCTCACGTTGATTCCGGTAAAACCACTCTTTCCGAGGCTATACTTTACCTGTCGGGAATGATCCGTACACTCGGAAGAGTTGACAAAAGAGACTCTTTTCTCGACACATTTAAGATGGAACGTGAACGAGGTATAACTATTTTTTCCAAGCAGGCAGTGTTTAAGCTGAAAGACACTATTTTTACCCTCATCGACACTCCCGGACATACTGATTTTTCTCCCGAAACAGAAAGGACTTTGTCAATTCTTGACGCTGCAATTCTTGTGGTAAGCGCCTCTGACGGTGTACAGGAGCATACCAAAACGCTGTGGAAGCTTCTTGAGCGCCATAGAATTCCTGTATTTATTTTTGTCAATAAAACTGATCTCCCAAATTCCGGAATTGAAATGCTTACTGCCGATATTCGACGCAGTTTGTCCGATTCTTGTGTTCCTTTTGATAAGATAGGAAATACGGAAGAATGTGCCATGTCTTGCGAGCAGCTCATGAACAGCTATTTAAGTTCCGGCATTAAACCGGACGAAATCAAACATGCTTTTTTAAACAGGCACCTCTTCCCTGTTTGTTTTGGTTCCGCCCTTAAAACAGACGGTGTAGGAGATTTGCTTGATCTGCTTGAAAAATTTTCTCCAGATCCCGAATATCCTGATACTTTTAGCGCAAGAGTTTATAAAATATCACAGGATGATAAGGGAACACAGCTCACTCATTTAAAAGTTACCGGCGGCGAGTTAAAGGTAAAAGATGAAATTACCGGTTTCAGTCACACTTCCGGAGAATGGAAAGAAAAAATCGAGCAAATAAGGATTTATTCCGGAACACGCTTTGAATCGGTTTCAAGCGCTCCTGCCGGGACAGTTTGTGCTGTAACCGGGCTTATTAGCACCAGATGCGGAGACGGACTCGGAGCTGAAAAATCAGACCAC
Source organism: Clostridiales bacterium (assembly GCA_003343885.1). Lineage (GTDB taxonomy): Bacteria > Bacillota > Clostridia > Oscillospirales > CAG-382 > UMGS882. The sequence goes on from QAKH01000053.1 coordinate 1,201, forward strand.
TCGGCGGTGTTAGAACCTGTTATGTGCTATTCTCTTGAAGTTCCAAGCGGATTGGATCATTTTACTGTCTTTTCTCAGTTAAAAAGACTTGAACAGGAAGAACCAATGCTAAAAACCGCTTATGATGAAGCAGCAAAAGAAATATCCGTTTCGGTAATGGGTGAAATACAGCTTGAAGTTCTGAAGCGAATAATTTCCGACCGATACGGATTTGAGCCTGCTTTCGGAGCCGGAAGCGTTGTGTACAGAGAAACAATTTCTGATACTGTCGAGGGAATCGGACATTTTGAGCCCTTAAGGCATTACAGCGAAGTTCATCTGATACTTGAACCAGCGGAACGTGGAAGCGGACTTACTTTCGAGTCTGATTGTCCCGAAAACGAGCTTGCAAGAAATTGGCAAAATCTTGTTCTTACTCACCTTGCGGAAAAAGAACACAAAGGCGTTCTTATCGGCGCACCTATAACCGATATGAAGATAACTTTAGTTGCCGGTAAAGCTCACAAAAAACATACCGAAGGAGGAGATTTCAGGGAAGCGACCTACAGAGCGCTCCGCCAGGGTCTTAAGAAAGCCGAAAGTATACTTTTAGAGCCTTGGTACTCTTTCACAATAACTTTGCCTACTGACAATGTGGGCAGAGCCATGAGCGATATACAGCGTATGGGAGGAAAATTCGCTATTCCTGAAGCAAATAACGGAATGTCTGTACTTTCCGGCGAAGCTCCTGTTTCGGAAATGCAGATGTATGCCAAAGAACTTGCCGCTTACACAAGAGGAAAAGGCAGTATTCAATATAACGTCAGCACATACGAAATATGCCACAACGCAAAAGAGATAATCGACAATATTGGTTATGACTCGGACGCCGATTTATCTTCACCGTGCGACTCTGTTTTCTGCGCAAACGGAGCAGGTTTTGTAGTTAAGTGGTACGACGTTGAAAAATATATGCACATTGAAAGCGTGCTGAATAATGCGGCTTGTACGGATACTGAAGAGAGAAGCATAAAACAGCGGGCGGCAGACTATATTTCAAGGGCGGCAACCGATAAAGAGCTTATGGAAATTTTTGAGCGCACTTATGGAAAAATTAAGCCGAGAACTGCCGGTAAGGTAGTTTTTAATCCGTCTGTTACAGGAGCCGAACAGGAAAAGCCTCAAAAAAAGATAAACAGGCAAACTGTGGCTTTAAGCGGAAAAGAGTATTTGCTCATAGACGGTTACAATATAATTTTCGCGTGGGACGAGCTGAAAAAAGCCGCCGTGGAAAGCTTAGACTCCGCAAGAAATCAGCTAATAAACCGAATATGCAATTATCAGGGATACAGCGGATGTGAAATAATTTTGGTTTTTGACGCATATAAAGTCAAAAAAAATCCGGGAACAGTAGAGAAATTCCGTAACATCAGTGTCGTTTACACCAAGGAAGCCGAAACGGCTGACACTTATATTGAGAGGGTAAGCCACGAGCTCACCAAAAAACACAGAGTCAGAGTCGCAACTTCAGACGCAAGCGAGCAGATGATAATATTAGGCACGGGGGCTCTGAGAATTCCGGCGGCGGCGTTCCACAAAGAAGTAAAAGACGCTGAAAAAGCCATAAATGAAATTATATCGACTTCTTTTTAGTTATTAAATATTAAAATAATTAAAAGGTGTGAGTGCATGATATACCTCGAAAAATTTGTTTTTCCAGGTTCGGATGATGAATTCAATTTTTTTAACAATTACCATTTGAATTGCCATAAATCTTATTATCCTTTTCAGATTTTAACGAAACATAATTTTACTCAAATAGATTTTGAGCCTGTAACAATACTATGCGGCTCCAACGGCTGCGGAAAATCCACAGCTTTGAACATTATTGCGGAAAAACTCGGACTTTCAAGAGACAGCGCATATTCAAGAACAGATTTTTTCCCGAAATATACAGCTCTTTGCTCTTATGTTTCAAAAATTTATCCTATGCCTAAGCAAAGCAGAATTATTACAAGCGACGATGTTTTTGACTGTATGTTTAATTTAAGAAATATAAACCAGAATATTGACAGCAGCCGAAAACAGGTATTTGACGAATACTTTTCTTTGAAATCCGAAAAATATTCAGATTTTACAATGAAATCTTTAGAAGAATATGACACTCTCAAGAAGTTAACCCGTGCCAGGAAAAGCACCCTTTCAACATATACCCGGAACAGCCTGCCGCCCAATCTTACGGAACGTTCAAACGGTGAAAACGCTTTTTTATATTTTACCGAAAAAATTAAAGAAGGCGGGCTTTATCTTCTCGACGAGCCGGAAAACAGCCTGTCTGCACACAGGCAAATCGAGCTTGCCTCGCTTATACGAAAAGCCGCCAAATATTATGATTGTCAATTTATAATTTCTACTCACTCAGTTTTTTTGCTCGCCATAAAACAAGCGAAAATCTATGACCTCGATGAAAATCCCGTTGATGTTAAACCATGGACGCGGCTGAAAATATCACAGCTTTACCATGATTTTTTCAAAAGGCACGACGATGAATTCGACGATGATTGATGTAAACAAAAATACAGCAGATAGATGACGCAAAATTTGTCTAAGAAAAAATGACTATATTATATAGAAAGAGTGAGAATAAATGCCGCAGAAAAAACAACAAACAGTGCGAAGCTTTTGGCTGGTTAAAAATCGGGGTATTCGGCAGTCAGCCGTCGCTTGGAGAAGAATACATTTCTACCGGCAGTTTATATCTTTGTTCTGCGGTATTTTTGCCGTTAGGTCTATCCCCTGCCCATCCTTTTTGGAAAGATCCGGACTGTGACTGGACTTCAAAAAAAATATGGAGCGGACAAGACGTAAAAAACTATCATACAATCTGACAATCTGAAAATAAAAAAACAGGAGTGTGAAAATAAATATATTTTCTTCTTAACTCCTGTTTTTATTTTTAGGTTTCCTTGTTGATTTTGAGTAATTCCGATACAGTTACAAACTGATATCCCTGCTCTTTTAATGATGGGAGAATTTTTTTCAAAGCCTCAGGCGTAGGACTGCCTTTCAGGTTAAAATCGTGAAAGAGAATTATATCTCCGTCCTGAATATTATCAAGCACTGTTTTTACAACCACATTGACCTCCGGCAGGCTCCAATCCTTTGTGTCTTGTCTCCACGACCATAAAACCGGTTTACAGTTTAAATTTTCTACGGCGTAAATCAGTTCATCAGAAAAAAATCCTCCGGGAGAACGAAACAGTTTTGGCTCCTCCCCCGTTAAATCATATATTATTTCTTGATTTTTCTCAATATCTTCTATTGCCTTTTCTACAGAGATGGTTTTCATATCCGGGTGTGAATAGGTGTGATTTCCTATTTCATGTCCTGCCTCGTATTCTTTACAAACAAGTTCCGGGTAGCTTTCAGCATTTTTTCCTATAACAAAAAACGTAGCTTTTGCGTCATACTCTGCAAGTATTTCAAGTATTTGCTCGGTATATACGGGATGTGGCCCGTCATCAAAGGTTAGCGCAACGTATTTTCCTGCGTCCCTGTTAGCAGCGTAAACATGACTTTTATCATAGCATGAGCTGTTAAGAGTCAGCAAGGTAAGTGTCAAACAAATCGCTATGACAGATAAAAACATCCTCTTAGTTCGCATCGGTATCATCCTCCGTTATAAAGTCTTCCAAGGTTGAAAACTCATACCCCTGCTCTCTCATATTGTCAATATACTTGCCGAGTATTTCTGCATTGGTGGATGAAGTGGGATGAAGCAAAACTACACATCCGCTGTGAGTTCTCGCAGATATCAGCTCAAGAGCTTTCTCCGGCGCCATCTGGGAATTATTATCCCAGTCAGCGTACGCAAGGCTCCAAAACACTGTATGATATCCAAGTCGGTCAGCAAATTCGAGGTTACTTTCGGAAAAGCGTCCTTCCGGAGGACGGTAGAATTTATCCATTTCAAATCCCGTATATTCGTAGAAAATTTTCTCCAAATCAGTGAGCTCACTGCTGAAATTTTCAAAATCAGTAACTTTGCTCATGTTTTTATGACTTAAAGTATGGTTGCAGACCAAATGCCCCTCGTTTTTCATCCTTATGACTAAGTCTGTATTACATTCTACCAAATGAGGAAGTATAAAAAACGCGCCCTGCACATTTTTTTCTTTAAGCACATCTAATATTTTTTCCACATTTCCGTTTTCATAACCTGCATCAAAAGTAAGATATATTTTATTGGATTTTTCATCACCCAAGTATATTGTATCGTATTTATCAATAAAAGATTTAGCCTCCGGTGTCACTTCCGGCTGCTCATGATTACCAGACGGTTTGAAGTACCAGGAAAATGACGTGTTTTCCGCACTTGCATATGTCTGTAACACAAACAAGGCAGCTGCAAATACCGCATATGCCTTAAATATTGTTTTTTTCATTTTTATTTTCACCTCTCTTTTTGACAGTAATTATTATGCTCAAATTTATCATTTGATCTCAGTAAATTTTATATCAATTATTTTATTTTTTGAACCCGAGGAAAAATATTCATTATTTCTGAATATTATTCGTTTTATTCATAATAATATACATCAATTTTCGTCAAAAGCATTATATAAACAACCATAGAATGGGAATTTGTTAGAACATACGACGAAATGCATAAATTTTGAAAAAAAGCGTTTAAAGTACTTGATTTTTTTTATGCACAGTGATACAATAATAACAACATTTTTAATGAGAAAAGGTGAAATAAATGAAAGGCATAAAAAAAGTAGTACTTGCATATTCCGGCGGTCTTGACACGTCAATAATTATTCCGTGGTTAAAAGAAAACTATGACAACTGTGAAGTAATAGCAGTATCCGGAAACGTCGGACAGGCTGATGAGCTTGAGGGACTTGAGGAAAAAGCTATAAAAACCGGTGCTTCAAAACTTTACGTTGAAGACCTTACAGATGAATTTGTAGACGATTTTATAATTCCTACCGTAAAGGCAGGAGCTCTTTATGAGGACTATATGCTCGGCACAAGCTTCGCCCGCCCGGTAATCGCAAAAAGACTTGTTGAGATTGCTTTAAAAGAAGGTGCTGACGCAATCTGTCACGGATGTACCGGAAAAGGCAACGATCAGGTACGTTTTGAGCTTGCAATCAAAGCTTTTGCTCCTGATATGAAAATCATCGCTCCTTGGCGTGAGTGGTCAATTAAGAGCCGTGATGAAGAAATTGACTATGCGGAAGCTCACAATATTCCTCTCAAAATAAATCGCGAAACAAACTATTCAAAGGATAAAAACCTTTGGCATCTTTCTCATGAAGGACTTGATCTTGAGGATGCAGGCAACGAGCCTATGTACGAAAAGGAAGGCTTCTTGGAAATGGGTGTTTCTCCCATTAAAGCTCCCGACGAGCCCACTTACATAACACTTGAATTTGAAAAAGGCATTCCTACCGCTTTGGACGGTAAAAAAATGAGCGCAAAGGATATTATCCTTAAGCTTAATGAAATCGGCGGAGCTAATGGTATAGGACTTCTTGATATTGTTGAAAACAGACTTGTCGGAATGAAATGCCGCGGCGTGTATGAAACTCCCGGCGGAGCTATTCTGTATGCTGCGCACAACTACCTTGAGACAATTTGTCTTGACAAGATGACTGCCCACAAGAAACAGGAACTTGCCATTACATTTGCCGAGCTCGTGTATAACGGTCAGTGGTTTACGCCTCTTCGTGAAGCTCTCAGTGCTTTTGTTGACAAAACTCAGGAAACTGTTACCGGTAAGGTTAAACTTAAACTCTATAAGGGCAACATAATAAAAGCCGGAGTTTGGAGCGATTACTCATTGTATTCTGAAGAAATTGCAACCTTCGGTGAGGACAACGTATATGACCAGTCTGACGCAAAAGGCTTTATAAACCTTTACGGACTTCCTATCGCAGTACGTGCTAAAGCAAAGAAGAACTGGGAGAAAAAATAATTATTTTGCTTCGGCAATGCCCGGGGAGCCACATTGGCGTGGTTCCCCGAAACATTTATACAATAGTTACTAAAATAATCAAGGAGCGGTATTCACGATGAAAATGTGGCAGGGACGGTTCAAAAAAGAGGAAGACGAGAGAGTAAACGACTTTAACTCCTCCATTTCTTTTGACAGCCGCATGTACAAGCAGGATATCACCGGAAGCATTGCGCACGCGCGTATGCTTGGAAAAACGGGAATAATTGAAGAAACTGAGAGTGAGAAAATCGTTGAGGGACTTAAAGGAATTCTTAACGATATAGAAATCGGAAATTTAGAGTTTGACAGCAAGGCGGAAGATATTCACATGTTCGTTGAACAGGTGTTAACCCAGCGCATAGGTGACGCAGGCAAGCGTCTTCATACTTCAAGAAGCCGTAATGATCAGGTTGCTCTTGATCTTCGCATGTATTTGCTTGAAAACATAAAAAATGTCAAAAGCAAGCTTATATATCTCATGAACACTGTTATTAAAAAGGCAAAGCAAAACACTGATACCGTTATGAGCGGCTACACTCACCTTCAGCGAGCTCAGCCGATAACGCTTGCTCATGAGCTGTTAGCGTATGCGCAAATGTTTAAGCGTGATATCATGCGCCTTGACGACTGCTATGAGCGTACTGATGTTATGCCGCTCGGTTCCTGCGCTCTTGCCGGTACAACATACCCGATTGACAGAGAATTTGTAAAGGAACAGCTCGGTTTTGCCGAAATTACTCAGAACAGCATTGACGGTGTTTCCGACAGGGATTTTGTATTGGAGTTTGCGTTTGATTTGTCGCTTATCATGATGCACCTGTCACGTTTTTCCGAGGAAATAATTCTCTGGTGCAGCAGCGAATTCGGTTATATGGAACTTGACGACGCTTTTGCGACAGGCTCTTCAATCATGCCGCAAAAGAAAAACCCCGACATTGCCGAACTTGTCCGTGGCAAAACAGGGCGTGTATACGGTTCACTTACAACGCTATTAACCGTTATGAAAGGTATTCCTCTCGCTTATAACAAGGATATGCAAGAGGACAAAGAAGCAATATTCGATGCACTCGACAATACCATTTTGTGCCTTGAAATATTTGCTGAAATGCTGTCAACCGCATCTTTCAACAAGGATAAGATGCGTGCCAGCGCCGGATTCGGTTTTATAAACGCAACAGACTGCGCCGACTATCTTGTAAAGAAAGGTCTTCCCTTCCGTTCAGCCTACAAAATTGTCGGTGAACTTGTTGCCGTATGCATAGAAAAAGGCTACTCTTTTGAAACTCTTCCGCTTGATGAATACAAAGCAGTTTCCGATGTTTTCGAGAATGATGTATACAAAGCCGTAGACCTTGATGTTTGTGTAAACGGCAGAAACGTACCCGGCGGTCCGGCAAAAGAGGCTGTTGAAAAACAAATAGCTAATCTTGAAAAATTTATAAAAGAGGCGAGCGACGAATGAATTATCAGAAAATAAAAGCGGGAATTATAGGGGCAACCGGATATGCCGGAGCTGAGCTTTTCAGACTTCTTTCGGCACATCCGTATGTGACAATATCTGCTGTATCGTCAACATCTTTTGAAGGAAAAACGCTTGAGTCGGTTTATCCGGCGCTTACCACAGACGTTCCCCACACACTTTGCGATATGGACAAAGTCGTTGAGCTAAGCGACGTTATTTTCGCAGCACTCCCCCACGGCTTATCTGAGGAGCTTGCCGAAAAATGTGATAAGTCCGGCAAGGTGCTTATAGATCTCGGCGCTGATTTCAGGTTGACAGAACAAGCTGATTATGAGAAATGGTATGGGCTTACATATAAATATCCCGAACTTCATAAAAAAGCTCTTTACTGCCTGCCGGAAATAAACAGGAATAAAATTTCCGGTATAGACATTATAGCTAATCCCGGATGTTATCCGACAAGCATTGCGCTTGGGCTTATGCCGGTACTGAAAAACAAGATGTGCGATCCGAGCTCCGGAATAATTATTGACTCAAAAAGCGGCGTAACAGGTGCAGGTCGTTCCCTTACCCAAAACACGCATTATCCGGATACAAACGAGGCTTTTGCGGCATATAAGGCAGCAGTTCACAGACACACACCGGAAATAGAGCAAACTTTGACTCATCTTTACGGAGCAAAAGTAAATGTGACGTTTGTTCCCCACCTGCTCCCGGTAAACAGAGGTATACTTTCTACAATATACGTTAAGACAGCGGCTGAATTTGATAAAATTTATGAAACTTATGCGGAGACCTATAAAAACGAAAAATTTGTCCGTGTAATGCCCAAAGGTGCTTTTGCAAATATCAAAAACGTAAGAATGTCAAACTACTGCGACATTTCTCTGCATTACGACGACCACACATCAACTTTGATTATCACGAGCGCCATAGACAACATGGTTAAAGGTGCTGCCGGACAGGCAATACAGAACATGAATATTCGTTTTGGTTTTCCTGAAGATGAAGCGCTCAGAATGCTTGCACCGTCATTTTAATTAAGTTTTTACCGATTGGAGAAACAACATGACTGATAATAAAATTAAACGCATAGAGGGCGGTGTGACGTATCCGCAGGGCTTTCAGGCTTCGGGTATCCACTGCGGACTGCGTAAAAATAAAACTAAAAAAGATTTAGCTTTGATACTTGCCGATAAGAAGTGCAATACCGCTGCCATATACACAACCAACAAGGTTTTCGGCGCCCCTATTACTGTCACAAGAGAACATCTCAAGGACGGTCTTGCTCAAGCCGTTATATGCAACAGCGGTAACGCAAATACCTGTAATCCCGACGGAGTCGAAAAAGCAAACGCTATGTGCAAGGCGCTTGCCGAACAGATGCATATTGCGGAAAACGATGTCGTCGTCGCTTCTACCGGAGTTATAGGCATGCCTTTGCCTCTTGAACCAATAATTAACGGTATTCCGGCGCTGTGCAATTCTTTGGGAAGACTGCCTGAGGACGGATATGCCGCAGCAGCCGCTATTATGACAACAGATACACGCCTAAAGCAAATTGCCGCTGAAACTACTATTTCCGGAGTTAAGGTAAAAATAGGAGGCATGGCAAAGGGCAGCGGAATGATCCAGCCAAATATGGCGACTATGCTTTCTTTTATCACTACTGACGCCGCTGTTTCGACCGAAGTACTGCAAGTAATACTCAAGCGTGTTGCTGACAAGACATTCAACATGATAAGCGTTGACGGCGATACGAGCACAAATGATACTCTTTGCATTATGGCGTCAGGACTTGCCGGAAACGAAGAAATAACAGATATTAACGGAAGCGACTGCGCAGCGTTTGAAGCTCTTTTAGAGTATGTATGCAAGTATTTGGCAAGAAAGATGGCTGCTGACGGAGAGGGCGCTTCAAAGCTTCTTGAATGTAGAGTTCACGGTTGCGATACTGTGGGCAATGCGAGAATTTTGGCAAAATCCGTTATAAATTCTCCGCTTGTAAAAACCGCCATGTTCGGCTCTGACGCAAACTGGGGCAGAATTTTGTGTGCTCTTGGGTATTCAGGCGTTGATTTCGATCCAAAAAAAGTTGATGTAAACTTCATTTCCGGGGCCGGTGAGATAAATGTTTGTAAAAACGGCGGAAGCGTAGGATTTGACGAAGACAAAGCTAAAGAGATTCTGCTCATGGATTCTATTACCATTGACGTAAATATGAATATGGGAAGCGCTTCGGCAACAGCTTTCGGCTGTGATCTTACTTATGAGTATGTGCGCATCAACGGCGATTACAGAAGTTAGTACCTGACATAAAATCCAGTTTTTGTACGGAGGAATAAATATGTTTATCTCAAATATTGACAAAGCAAAAGTTCTTATAGAGGCACTGCCGTATATTCAAGAGTACTATGGAAAAACAGTTGTAGTTAAATACGGCGGAAATGCGATGACCAACGAAGGCCTTAAAGAAGCAGTTATCTCTGATCTTGTACTTTTGAAGCTCGTCGGAATAAATGTTGTTCTGGTACATGGCGGCGGTCCTGAAATTAACGACATGTTCGATAAACTCGGCATTGAAACTGAATTTATCAATGGTCTACGTTATACAGGCGAAGAAGCCGTTGAGGTTGTTCAGATGGTTCTTGCCGGAAAAACCAATAAGGATTTGGTTAACAAGATAAATTCAATCGGCGGAAAAGCCGTCGGACTTTCCGGAATTGACGGCGGAATGATAAAAGCGGTTAAGCTTGAAGACGGCGTTAATGACTATGGATATGTCGGAGAGATCACCGAAGTTGATACTAAAATTATTACTGATAATATTGCAGCAGGTTTCATTCCGGTTATAGCAACCGTTGCTACCGGCGTTGACGGTGAAAGCACTGTTTATAACATAAATTCTGACACGGCTGCGGCAAAAATCGCCATTGCTCTTGGTGCGGAAAAACTTATACTTTTGACAAACACAAGAGGTCTTATGCGTGACGTTAAGGACGATGATACCCTTATACCGGTTGTTAAACTTGATGAAATAGAAACGCTTAAGTCTGAAAACGTAATTGCAGGCGGAATGATTCCTAAGATTGACTGTTGTGAAACTTGCGTTAAAAACGGCGTAAAAAGAGCTCATATCATTGATGGAAGACTTCTTCATTCAATCCTTATCGAGATGCTCTCCAATGAGGGTATCGGAACCATGATAATCAAATAACAGCAGTACAATCGGGAGGCTAATATGGAGAACTCTAATTACTATAAAGAGCTCGATTCAGCTTATATCATGAACACCTATGGCAGGTATGATGTAGTCATTGACCATGGAAAAAATGCAACTTTATTTTCCGCTGATAATAAAAAATACATAGATTTTGCAAGCGGTATAGGAACTCTCTCACTCGGAACCGCAAACAAAGGATATATTGCAGCAATCAATAACCAATTAGTAAAAGTTCAGCACATGTCAAACTACTTTTACTCTGAGCCGACGTCTTTGCTTGCCGAAAAGATAATCCGCACTTCATCAATGAGCAAGGTATTCTTCTGTAATTCAGGAGCTGAGGCAAATGAAGGGGCCATAAAACTTGCGAGAAAATACTCTTTTGATAAGTACGGAACCGGAAGAAGCACTATTTTAACTTTTAATCAGTCATTTCACGGCAGAACTGTGACTACGCTTGCCGCAACCGGTCAAGAAGTATTCCACAACTACTTCTTCCCTTTTACGCCGGGATTTAAATACTGTGAATTTAATAATCCCACTGCTTTTGTAGCATCTTTGACCGGAGATATTTGCGCAGTTATGCTTGAAGTTATCCAAGGTGAAGGCGGAGTAAATATTCTTGACGCAACTTTTGCCAAACTAATTGCCGACGAATGCGCAAAACGAGATATCCTTGTTATTATAGATGAAGTACAAACCGGTATAGGAAGAACGGGTACTCTGTATGCTTCTCAAGGATATCCGATAAAACCTAATATAATGACGCTTGCTAAAGGTCTTGCGGGCGGTCTACCCATTGGAGCAGTTGTCGCTGATGATAAGTGTTCTGACGTATTTACTCGAGGCATGCACGGCTCTACTTTCGGAGGAAATCCGGTCTCTGCCGCCGCCGCAAATTACGTACTCAGTATCGTAGATGATGTCGAATTTCTTAATGAAGTGTCAGCCAAAGGCGAAGAATTAAGAAAAAAAATCAAAGAATTTAATTCTCCGGTAGTAAGTGAAGTGCGCGGAAAAGGTCTGATGATTGGAGTTGAGCTTACTGTCGATCCGCATGACATAGCTTTTAAAGCAATAGATGCGGGACTGATAGTTTTAACTGCCGGTAAAAATGTTTTAAGGCTTCTGCCGCCTCTTACAATTACCTCATCAGAAATGGAAACAGGCTTAAAAATACTCAAAAAGGTACTTTCTTAACCGTTAACGGTTGTCCCCTATTCTTTTTTTACGAAAGGAAATGCAAATGAAAAAAGATTTTTTAAAGATGTCAGACTTAACCAAAGATGAACTGCTCGGACTGATTGAGCTTGCTGAAAAACTTAAATATGAGAGAAAGAACGGCATCCCTCACGAAATACTTAAAGGTAAAACGCTTGGAATGATTTTTGAAAAATCTTCCACAAGAACACGTGTTTCTTTTGAAACAGGTATATACCAGCTCGGCGGACAGGGGTTATTTCTCTCTTCCAAGGACACTCAGTTAGGTCGCGGAGAGCCGATACGTGATACGGCTCGAGTTTTATCCCGCTATCTTGATGGTATAATGATAAGAACGTTCGGTCAGGAAATTGTTGATGAGCTTGCTCAGTACTCGGATATTCCGGTTATAAACGCTCTCACCGACTATGCTCACCCCTGTCAGGTTCTTGCAGATCTTTTGACTATCAAAGAATACAAGGGCACATTTGAAGGCAAAAAAATGTGCTATATCGGTGACGGAAACAACATGGCAAACTCGCTCATCGTCGGAGGACTGCTTGCCGGAATGGATGTTGCGGTTGCTACTCCCGACAACTATCGCCCTCACAGTAAAGTTCTTGAGTTTGCTGCTGCCTACGGCTCTAAATTTATTCTCACAAACGACATATACGAGGCAGCTACCGACGCTGACGCTTTGTTTACAGATGTATGGTCCAGCATGGGAATGGAATCTGAAATTGAAACAAGAAAGAAAGCGTTTAACGGTTATCAAATCAATGAGAAGCTTATGAGTAAAGCTAAAAAAGACGCAATTGTTCAGCACTGCTTGCCCGCTCACAGAGGAGAGGAAATTACTGAGGAAGTTTTTGAAGCTCATGCCAACGAAATATTTGATGAGGCGGAGAACAGACTTCATGCTCAAAAAGCAGTTATGGCAACTCTCATGAAATAATACAAATAGCCATTTTGCAGCTTATTTCGCAATAACATATACCTAAAAAAATACAACTTTTCTCAAAAACCGTTGAAGAAAAGTTGTATTTTTTTATTTTCGAGGTTCAGCAAATACCCGTTTTTGTTTAATTTCATATAATGGTATCAGGGACAAAATAATGCTCTGGCTATAAGCTTTTATGTGATGAAATGCATGTTGTCCCAATAAATCAAGGAGTAAATGATATGAATAATAATATGGAAGCAGTTTGCGAATCCGCCGATGAAAGACAGATTCTTGCGATAGCATATGTGCCTATGCAGAACGCTGATTTTTCGGCTGTGTTCCCAATTTCTGAAGGTTTGGTAATAGGTACAATTTTCCCTGAGTTGTATTTACCGTTTTCCGGTGAAGGGAGGACAAAATAAAAATGTTAAGAAAGAATTTAAGCCGTGAAAGGCTTATGAGAAATGTACAAGAAGAGTCGTTTGCCGTTGATGAGGCAAGACTCTATCTCGATACACATCCAAATGATAAAAAAGCTCAAATGTTTTTTGATCGTCATAATCAGGCTCGAAAAAAAGCTATGGATATGTATGAACAACAGTACGGGGCTTTGCTTACAGACAATTTACAGGCTGAAAAAGATGGATGGACTTGGATAAATCAGCCATTTCCGTGGGACAGAGGTGAAAACTAATGTGGAACTATGAAAAAAGACTTCAATTTCCGGTTAATATAAAAAATCCGGATGCAAGAGCTGCAAAAGTAATAATGAGTCAATATGGTGGACCTGACGGCGAACTCGGAGCTTCACTAAGATATTTGTCTCAAAGATACAGTATGCCTTATGGAGATGTAGCAGGACTATTAACAGATATCGGGATGTCGTGCCTGAAATGCTCCCACACAAGTCAGACTGTTCCAGTGCGGAATTCAATACCACACTCCACTTGTGTGGGAGCAAATTTAAATAAACATCAATTTTCTCCCTGCTATGTACTACTATTTTTTCGACCAGATTTTTATAGAATATTTCGTCCCTTTCCGTTGCGTATAAAATTTTCTTTATATACTCGCATACATCTTTAACAGCTGCATCGGCATCATATTCATAAGAGTTGTTTTTTGCACCGTTAAGCAGTTTTTCAAGTCTTGTAATTTCTTTTTCATATTCAGCTTTTTTCTCACGATATGCTTCCTTTGTTAAATCTTCGCTTAAATAAAGATCCAGTAATCTTTGGATTTTGCATTTCAGGTTATCAATTTTATTGATTGTTTCATCGCAGTCTATATACGTTTCATTCTCGCTTGCAAAAACAATTTTCAGCACATCGCCAATACCTTTAATAATAGCGTCTTTGTTAATTTCAAGCGCTTCTACAACCTTTTGAATGACAAGCATAAAATCTTCATCACGAATTTGTGCGGCAACGTTACATCCGATTTTATTTCCGGCGCTGTCTGTTTTTTCTTTTCCGTGCTGTGAAGCTGCTAAACATCTCCAAGCCTTGTAACGGCTTCCGTCTTTTCGCTTCTTGGTTCGTGAAACAAAATGACCTCCGCAGGAAGCGCAAAATATTTTACCCGATAACGGATAACGATTACTGTGTTTCAGCTTTATTTCATCGGATGGCGATTTCTTTCTTAATTCTTCCTGTGCCATATCCCAAACCTCTCTGTCAATAATCGGCTCGTGATGATTTTTCAAGGTCACAAAATCCTCCTCACCATGATTATACTTTTTTGAGTGCGTAAGATAATCCGGTGTATAGGTCTTTTTTTGTATTAAATCTCCGCAGTATTTTTCGTTTCGGAGCGCTTTCAATATGACAGTATTTGACCACATCGTATTTCCTGTTATTGTTTTATACCCCGCCTCACGGAGTTCACGGGCAATCGTGCAGCAGCCTTTCTTTTCAAAAACAAACTTATGAAAAATCAATTTAACAATTTGGGCACCTTCTTCATTGATATGCATAACGCCGTTTATGACATCATATCCAAGCATATCACGACCGAAAACAACGCCTTTTTCCATTTGTCGTTTTTGCCCCCATTTTACACGCTCGCTTGTTTTTCGGCTTTCCTCTTGTGCAAGTGACGCCATAATGGTTAAACGAAGCTCAGCATCGGCATCAAGCGTGTATATGTTATCCAGCAAAAAGCGTACTCCGATATTTAATGCCTTTAAGTCTCTGGTATATTGCAGAGTGTCAACTGTATTTCTTGCAAATCTTGAAACTTCTTTTGTTAATATTAAATTAAACTTGCCCAAATGTGCATCAGCAATCATTTTATTAAAGGCTTTTCTCTTTTTTGTACTTGTTCCGGTCAGTCCTTCATCAGCATAAATCTCTGTCAATTCCCAGTCAGGATTTAAATTTATCTGCTTTTCAAAATATCCCTTTTGACTTTCAAAGGAATTGATTTGATCATCTTTGTCTGTGGACACACGGCAATATGCCGCTACTTTTATCATGTTCTTCACGCCCCTTTCCATAATATTTTATACCGTCAATAATCAGTTTGCAAAAAAATTAACGCTGTCTGAATTTCTTTTCAAGTAATTTGACAGCGTATTGGTATTGATTAAAACTCAACCTTTTGCTTTCATATAATGTTAGGAGCAAAGTCTTTTGTAGGTGGAATATACATTCTTTATCATTAAAATCAAATGATGGTGTCGTTACGCTGATTTTTGTATTTTCATCTATCAAACAACATCTCTCCCTTCATAAAAATATATGTACCCCTGCTTGTATCATATTCTGAATTTAATATCACAAATTAAAGCACTCATAAAATGCGTTAATTTCTAACATTAAATCTAAGCCGTACCCGCCCCGAAAGACGGGTACAACTCAAACTGTTCAATCCTTTAAAGCAATTACAGACGGTGCTTTGCAAAAGCACTCCATAGGAATTTCACCTCTCCGCCATCCGACCGAGCTGCCCCCATTGCCTGCGACGGCGTTCGCAATTCGCCTTTGGACTCGTTTTGCCTTTCGGCAAAAGCATCGCTTATCAGGCGATTGCTCTCTTTTCCCACAAAAGCTATGCTTTTGCGGGAACCCTGAATTGTTATCCGCTCGGACTGTGGCTGGGCAGAAGTATCATTGTCCCGATATGTATTCATCGCCCGCAAAGCTGCCGCTTGCTCCGTGACGCTGATATTTGTCGCTCTTATAGTTTTTCATCATTGAAAGAAGGATGAAGTAGAAGCAAAACTATCGTCTTGGCGTATCCGTCACTTGGCTCGCCCATACCGGAATGTATCCGTTTGCCGGTTATACTGCATCGCCGTTATCTTGCGAGCTTTCTTTGTAAAATAAATTTATTTTGCGGTTTTAGGCATAGAAAATTTATTTATGATGTTATTCACGATATTTCTGTCCGGTGGAGTAAGAGTGTTCATGTTCATAATACTTGTAAGCACTCTTTCTTCATCGCTTGATAAATACCTAAACAAATCACAGTGATAGTTTTCCCTAATAAATATTCCGCCATTTACACCGCTTTCTGTACGGATAGGAGCGTAACGACCTAAAAAGGCAATATCGTTATATGCCGTATTTTTATGTACTGAATACCTTTTTGACAATTCTGATAAAGTAACTTTTTCTGAATTTATTAGCAAAAACAGTATTTCTATTCGTCGTTCAAAGGTAGATAATTTATCTGCCATAGCCGTTACACCTCCTTCCGAAATTTATTCTAACACCTAATGTCACAAGCTCATTGTAACTTTCAAAAAATAAATTCATAGTTTCGCTCCTTTGTGTAAATTTTGTTAGATTTGCACAAAGAGCAATGGCGGCGCTCGGAAATATTTAATAAGGCACTTAAAACAAAAACAGCCAAACTTTCCCGTATAATAACAACGGGTAAATTTGGCTGTGCGGTAATCGTGGCTATAGCATCTATGGTAATCGTGTGATGTTGCCGATTTGCTATTTCTTTTTTACTTTGTCAACCGAAATCATTAAGAATACCGCTATTGACGATATTTTTATAATATTATTCATAGTAATTTATTCTCCTTAACCGTGATAGTTTGTCGTCTATATTATTAAACAATAATAAAAAAGGCAAAGAAATATGATGTGTATAATCACATTACATATTCCTTTGCCGCAAATAATAAGGTTCTATCATATCATTGTTCTCAGTATTTTATTATCGTTGTTATTCCATAATGAACTCCATTCTTTTAAAATCTATATATTTTATCTTGGTTTAATGCTCTATTCAAGATGTAAACAGGTATTTCAGCGATATAAACAAGTTTCTTGCTCATTTTTTGAAATTGCGCATAAACATACAACAGGAGGTTCCAAATTACCGCGCAAGACCTATTTTCGGGGGTAAACTTTTACCATTTCCAAATATATGCCTCCAAAAGCCGCCTTTTTGCGGTTTCTCTAACTTGATATACATAGGGCATTTCTTTCGGCTGTAGTAGCCGATATAATGGCACACTGGGGAATGTTTGTCAAGCGCATATGTATATTTACCCGTTTTGCATTTCGGGCATAATTTTCCTTTGAAAATAAATACTAATCTCCGTTTCTATACTCGCCATCTTTTGATTTGCCTACAGTTATCACACAAAATAACAAAATTGAAATAAGGCTTCCGAATATAGCGCCGCCTAAAAATATCAATAATTCTTTCATGACTTCCTCCATATTATTGGTATATGCAGGGAGCAGTACATCTCCCTGCATTTACATATGTTTTTATTTGCAGTCCTCCCACTTGATTTCAACACCCTTATCGTCAAGATAATAGTTGTGTGTGATTGTTGCCTCAAGGACAATGACATAATACCATTTATCTGTTTCAAGATCGTTAAACGGGTTATAATCAAGTGATTTCACATATGGCTCTGACGGATTTCGTCCGAGCAGCAAATTCACAACTTTCATCACTTCCGCGCGGGTTATTTCATTTTCGGGGCGAATTGTACCGTCCTCATATCCCGAAAGCATTCCCGCGCCGTACAGCGCCATAATATCCTCATATGCCCAGTGATTGTCTGTCAAATCGGGGAATATGTTTTCTGCATCTGATTGCTCAAGTCCGGCAAATCGGCGTATCAATGCCGCAAATTCAGCCCTTGAAAGATTTCTCGACGGCTTAAATTCTCCGTCCGGATAGCCTTCAATAACATTATACTTTGCCATATACTCAATATCCGCAACAGACCAACGGCTTAAATCAACATCAGGGAATACATCGCCCTGCACCGAAAACGGCTCATCATACTGTTTATTTTTGATGCGGTAAAGAATTGCAGCCATTTCCTCGCGGGTTATCTTTCCGTCCGGCTGAACACTGCCGTCGGGATAGCCGTTGATATATCCTATATGCGTCGGATGTTCGTTTCCGAAAATATCCTTTGTATATTTTCTTGTGTTGTCAACTACGCGGTTTCCGCTGCTGCCACCGCCGCCACCGCCTCCGCCTGTGTGAATAATAGTCGGAACGGTGTATCTGTATGTGCCGACTTTGCCGTAAACACCGTTTAAGCACTCGGCTTTTTTATCGTCCTTGCACTTTACGCATTTTCCGCAGGCACTGAAATATACCATTTTCACCGTCACCGCACCTGTTATACTGAGTTCCTCACCCGCATATTGCTTTCTTGTGTCGCTTGTCTGCGGCTCGGTTCCGTCTGTGGTGTAGTAGAGGAGTATGCTATTATCTGCTGGATAGTCGTTTATTATCGTATATTTTGTTCCGCTTGTGTACTCTGTCTTATCACTGCCAAGAGAGGTCTGCGGCACTTTAAGATGCACAAATTCGATTACAAAGGTTTCCTTACTGCCTGTGATTTCCGTTCCGTTTTTGTCGGTCAGCCACGCTGTTATGGTAATCCCTGTCATTGCTTTGTTTACCATTATCGGCATATTGTCATAAACCATATCATCGGGAGATTGATCGCTGCCTTGCAAGCCCTCCTGTGTGTAGGAGTAGTAATAGTGTATAACGGTATCGGAGCTGTATGTTTTCAGCTTGATACCCTTTGCATATTCTCCCGTATCGAGAATATCTGCACTTATTCGGCTGACATCATACGGAGTGCCGATATAAACTCTGCCGGTTACGGCTCCCTCCGGTTCGATGATGTAATAGTTTATTGTGTTCTTGCTGACTCTGCCTGTTTCGTTGTTCTTCACATATGCCTTAAAGGACATTGTGTGGTCGATATATCTCTTTCCGTTAGTATAAATAACATCTTGTTTTCCGCCGTTTTCACGATACCAAATTGTATAATCCTTATCGGTAGGCACACGCTCGTCAAGGCTTATTGTTGTAAACTTATTCTCGCTCTTTAAGTATCGTCCCGATGGGAGAGTGATAATCGGCGCCAGCGGCACAAAGTTATATACATAGCTTACAATTTTGCTGTAATTGCCGTTTTTTTCGCTTCGTATCTGAAGCACTGTATCATTTTTGATTTTAACCGTATCGGAGTAATTGTTCCAAGTTGCTCCGTTGTCTGTTGAATACTGAATTGTATCACCGTTGTTGAGCGAATACAAACGAATATGCAAAAGATTGTTTTCTTCGTCTGCCTTTATTTCCTAATATTCGCCCGTTTCCTTGTCAGCATACGGAGCTGCCAAAATATCCCCATCGCTCACATTATATGTATAGCGATTTTCAAGACTTTCCATTCCGTCAAGCTCCGCTTTGATATTCAATACGGCAGGGGTGGCTAATGTGCCTGTGTTTTGCGTTCCGAGAGGTTCGGTGCAATTTTCGTCTTTATATGCGTTTCCTGTTTTTGTGTCAAGATAAAACTTTCCGTCATCGCATACAAATTCATTTGTAAATCCGTTTATTTCATATTTCACGGTGCTGCCCTTAACTGCCGTTATCGGAACAACAGGGAGATTTCCGCTTACCGTTGCTGACGGCGCCGCTTTTGGGGCTTCGGGGGTTACGATATACTCAAATATGCCTATGTCGCTTTTCACATCGAATATATTCACCGCAACCGCTTTTATTATCGTATGTCCCTTGATTTCTATGTCTGCACCATCCGAATATTTTATTGTATCTGTTCCGTTTGGTGTCGGGTCGGGCATAAAACCGCCGTCATAGCTTATGGTGTAGTAAATTTCCGTTCCGTTCGCCACAGGCATAAACTTCGTTGAAAATCCGACATCATCACCGATTTTTCTTGTATAGCTGCCCGGAGAAAGGGTGGTAAGCGGTCTTGCCGGCTTTTTATTTACAATATCATATGTCTGTGTAACTGTGCGTGATGCCGTTTTTCCGTCCTTTATGACAACAGCCTTTACAACTGTGTAATCGGAAATAGTGATTAATGCCGTACTGTATTCGTTCTCCGCCTTATTTCTTGTACCGCTTGTAAGAGGGTCGCTGCCGTCCGTAGTGTAATAAAGCTCATAACGGTCTTTGGTTTCGTCGTTGCTGTCGGGGCAGAAAACAGATATTTCGGTAGGCTGTGTAAATTGTGTACTTTCCGGCACGAATTTCGGTGGCTGAGGTCTTATCGTGTAGGTGAAAGGCGGCTGTTGTTTTTCGTGAGGGGTTCCGTCCTTGTCAACGGCACGGACATAAAGCTCCGTGTCCTCGCCGAAGGTCAGCGTTTTGTTATATTCCTTCCAAGTGTTTCCGCCGTCTGTACTGTACTCGATAGAAATATCGGGGTTGTTTGCCGTAAGTGTTACATTCACCTCGCCGTCATACACGCCCGACGGGTAAAATGCGTCTATATAATAATCATCATAACCTGTGAAAACTTAGTAATATGATGAAATTTCGCTCCAAAGTCCGTCATAAAGTGCTACGGCACGAAGCGTTGTATCTCTTGCAATCGGAATAGGTGCAATATACTCCATTCCGTATGCGATAGGGTCGCTGCCGTCTGTGGTGTAATATATAGCGGCATTTTTCGTTTCAGTTTCAAGCATTACGCTTATCGGCTTTGCATAATCTCCCGATGGCTTGTCTGCTTTTACCTTTGCAGGCCTTACACCGAGATGATATTCCGAAACATCAGATATTTCGCCCGATGAGTTCACCGTCACAAGTCGCACAGTCCGCTTTTTGTCAATATCTATGTACGGACTTTGCTTTTGAATTACCGTCCAGCCGCTTTCGGGGTCGTCGGAGGAGGTTATATTTTCGGCAGATATATCCGAAAATGTATAGTATATCGTGTTTGTGTCCTCAATATCATCAAAAATGTCTTTGTCCGACACATAAACTTTGAACGCACTGTGTTCACTGTAAATATTCGGTATTTTTGTCTTTGTATTATCGCCTACAAAAAGAACAGGCATTTTCGGAATAATTCTGTATGTATAGCTTATTGCCGAGCTTTCTTTTTTATCGGTTATGCGTTTTGCATAACAGGTGATTGTGGTTGTGGTAACAACCTCAATGGGGTGGGCGTCGTCATAAAGCTGATAATTGTTTCCTCCGTCTGTCGAATAGTATATCTCACAGCCGCTTTCGGCGGAGAGCCGAACATACTGTGTTTCGGTATAGCTTCCGCTTTCGGGAGTTGCCGTCGGCACACCCGGTCTTGTTCTGTCCTTGATTGTGATATTGTAAACGCCGCCGTTTATCGGATTACAGCTAAAGGTCTGATTTTCAAGCTCGCCGCTTTCGTCCTTTGCAAAAAGCTCCAGCCCCTCGCAATACTGACCTTTGTCATCATAATAATTGCTTCTGCCCTCAGTGTCGAAAAACACCATTGTGCTTCCGGCTTTTTTCGGTTTAAGCGGAAGCTTGCAAAGGTTGTACCAAAGAGCATCATCCGCTTTTTGCGGAAGATATTTACCGCTAAAAAATACGGTAATATATGCCGAATTGTAGTTTTTTCCATTTATATTGATATTCTTTTCGCTGCCGTGCCGAAATTGATAATAGCCGTATTCGCCCGTATCTCCGGCTGAAATGCTTTTATCGGGAACAGTACAGTCAATAGGGCTTTGGGAGTCAACGCCGTCTGCCAAAGCCAAATATGCCGGATCGTAATAAATTGTCACACTGTAACCGTTCATATCATACTGCGGCTCTTTATGCTCGCCGTTTTCATACAGTCCCTTGTTAGGGTTGTCTACGGCAAAGTAAACATCAGCATTTTCATCTGTATAAATCGTACTTCCCGTTACGGTAGCTGTCGGGTTTTCGCCCTGTGCGTGAATATACAGACTGCGGCTTTTTTTATCCGAAGCATCGTCTGCGAGAGCAATGTTACCCGGTATCAGCGTGCATAGCGTTGCCATTGTTAATATAAATGACAGTATTCTTTTTTTGGCGCATTGTAAAATGAACCTGCAATAGTAAGAAAACAGAAAAAA
>QAKH01000113.1 GCA_003343885.1 Clostridiales bacterium
TCAATTTGTACTTGCAACAACAATGGAGTATTTTGAATTGCCCGACGATTTAACCGCGTTTGTGGAGGGTAGAAGCTCTCTTGGGCGAATGGGACTTTTCATACAAAATGCCGGATGGGTTGATCCGGGATTTAAAGGTGAAATCACTTTGGAACTTTTTAATGCAAATCGTTGTGCAATAGAGTTGAAATCGGGAAGAAGAGTAGGACAGCTTGTGTTCGCAAAAATGGATTTTCCCGCGCTCAATCCGTATAGCGGAAAATATCAAGGTCAGCGTGGTGCAACCGGTTCCAGAGTATATTTAGATGATAAACTGTAATTATTGTCCAAAATTCAATTATTCAATTTTTTATACATAAACGTATACGAACTTGTTTTTTTATAAGCAAAAAAGTCTCAACTATCATTGATATACACTTCCAAATATGTTTAACTTTTGAGGAGTATATCAAATGATACTTTTTCTTTCTTGTCTTTCTCTTTGCTTCAAGCTTTCCTGTTCGACTTTCCTAGACGAAGATTTGGCGTGCTTTCCTGAGATTCAAAAGAGGTTATGTTGTGAGTAGAAAACAAAGAGCAAGATCCTCAATCTTATGATCTTGAATGTTAAATTTCACTCTTCTGTCAATAGGCAATACTACCCAAATATAAATATGTTTTATTCTACGATTTAGCTTGATTTTGCTGACTGAAAAATAAAAAAGCCGCTACACAACCGGCAGAATAATAGGTAGTTAAAGTTTCTTGACCTATTCTGTTGCTTATGTAACGGATTTTGCCATATAAAATTATATTTGTGATTTTAAATGTTTCTTATACCTCATTAGTACTCCGACGTGAGAAATGCAAATATTCCTACGAGGGCAAATTTTTACAAAAAATTTGCCCCTGCCAACCAAAGCCAGCAGAGGCGGTAACCTAATTAAGGAAAATTAAAGTACAAATGCGCTTTTTTTCGTCATCAGAGGGAGTATATAGATAACCATTTCTGTGAAGTGCATAAATAATTCCTTGCATGGAAAATCCGCAAGACTGTGTTATTACGTAATTTAATTCATTTTTGTCCAAACTTTTGGGTAAGGTCTTGGCAAACACGGAGCGCTCTTTGATGATCCTATCAGCAAACTCATCAAAACGATCAATAAATCCTTTTATAAGAGCATTATATTCGGCATCCGGAGTTTCTGTGTTTCCAAAATCAAATATTTTCTTAGCATTTTCTATATTAATCACTGGTACAAGAATGACCGGCTTACCGTTTTTAACCGTCACATACCCTTTGTCACACATAATTGCTATAGCTTCTTTATCGAAATCGCTGGGAACTTCATTGCTTTCAGCAATTTCATTAACACGGATCAACCTTGCAAGATCATCTCCTTCAAATACACGCCAACCGCCGAATTCGTTCTGATCGCACTGTAGGGAAGATGCCTTTCCTCTTACTCTTGTCTTTACACCGCAGCCGCCGCTTCTTATCAGATATTCGTAAAAGTCCTTATCAGCTTTTATTTTGTCAGGAATGATAATCGGAAAATATGCACCAACAAAATGCTCACTGCCATCTTTTCTTTTGGGACGAGTCCAAAAAATGCCGCTTTTTTTGTTAATACATTCAGTCAGTTTATCACAGAAAAAAGAAGCATATAGCATAATCCATGAATACATAAGAAAATCATCGCTAAACTCACCGCTAAGAATATTCTCCTTTTTTACGGCAGGCAAACAATGCTTTACCATTTCATAGATCGGCAAAGCGAAATCCATGATATTTTCGTACTCAAAACGCATACCAAAAATATAATCATTTGTACCACTTATATAAAAGGTGGTTTGATATTTTCTCTTTTTACATTCTTTTAAGTAATCCATGTACAACAGTTTATTGATCTTGTCTTCAAGATATATTGCGGCAATACCTAAAGTTCTGGCAATTTCCTCTATGGAAAGCGGTTTTTCACGGCAAATAACACAGATGTTCTGCATGATCAAATCACTTGCAAGACCATTCATATCGTAATTTTGCACCCAACCGTTGTGACCAACAGTTAATTTGACAGGTTTATAAATCATATTGGTGTCAGTCATTTCTATTCTCTCCTTTAATATCGTCTTTGTTTCGCTCATATGCCAGCGAACGGTGGCTGATGGAATACCGAGAATTTTTGCAATTTCATCTCCGCTTTTGTTTTCATAATAGTACATAATTGTTATATCACGCCGTGTACGACTGAGATACATAATTTCTTGCCGCAACTTATCGAACAACTCACGGTCAATTAGTTCTTGTTCAATATTCTCATCAGAAGGAATAGATAATACTAGTTGTTCTGAGCAATTTATCATATTCCATGCCGGTTTGTTCTTGCGAAGATAATTTGACCATGTGTAGCAACAAACACGATAGACATACGCATCCATATTTTCAATATCGCTGAAATCCGTTTGCTTATTCAAAATTTGAAACAATATTTCCTGCGAAAGATCCTCTGCATCGTATGTATTATGGGTTTTTGAATAAGCAAAACCAAATATTTTCTTAGCATATTTTATAACTGCATTATTGTAGTCCACTTATCTCACCTGCCTTTCGCTTAAAATGTGTAACAAAAGCCGCAGTTCTTTTGCCTTCACTATAATAGTATAGAACGCAGCTGTTTTGTTGGAAAAAATTTTAATTTTCAAAAAAACATTGTATACGGCTCTGCGAAACGTTCAGTGTCGTGGAAGGCAATTCCTCCGAATTTATAAAAATGGATAGTAAAATCGAATATAAAACAATTAGAACGGATAAATATTTAACTTTTAACTGTTCAATTTGTACTTGCAACAACAATGGAGTATTTTGAATTGCCCGACGATTTAACCGCGTTTGTGGAGGGTAGAAGCTCTCTTGGGCGAATGGGACTTTTCATACAAAATGCCGGATGGGTTGATCCGGGATTTAAAGGTGAAATCACTTTGGAACTTTTTAATGCAAATCGTTGTG
Organism: Clostridiales bacterium; assembly: GCA_003343885.1. Lineage (GTDB taxonomy): Bacteria > Bacillota > Clostridia > Oscillospirales > CAG-382 > UMGS882. The sequence goes on from QAKH01000113.1 coordinate 2,990, forward strand.
CAATAGAGTTGAAATCGGGAAGAAGAGTAGGACAGCTTGTGTTCGCAAAAATGGATTTTCCTGCCCTCAATCCGTATAGCGGAAAATATCAGGGACAACGCGGCGCAACCGGATCTCGAGTATACTTGGATAACGATTTGAAGTAAGCTCCACAGCACGCTGTAATATGCACAGAAGAAATATAAAACATTTCTTTGATACTTTTGAAATATATATTTTTTTAGATAAATCATCAACCGTATGACAGGGCAATGTTTATAAATGCCGGGTCATGCGGTTGTTTTTACATGGTGTTTTATTCAAACATATCTGTGCGCTAAAGCCTTTAACAGATATGTCAATCCTTTTTTAGATTGTTTACAATCAGTTCGCCGCATTCTTTGCAGCCGACAAGTTTGCATTGCTCGCCCATTATGTCAGCTGTGCGGTATCCCATATCAAGATAAGTTGAAACAGCTTTTTCAATAGCGTCAGCTTCATGCCCCATATCAAAGCTGAAACGAAGCATCATAGCGGCAGATAGTATTGTTCCGACCGGGTTTGCAATGTCTTTGCCGGCAATATCCGGGGCAGAACCGTGGATTGGTTCATAAAGTCCGCAGGAAGCGCTGCCTAAGCTTGAGGAAGGAATCATACCGATAGAGCCGGTAATCATTGAGGCTTCATCAGAAAGAATATCGCCAAACATGTTCTCTGTTACTACTACATCAAACTGAGCCGGGTTCTTAACTATCTGCATAGCGCAGTTATCAACCAGCATATCCGAAAGCTCAACATCAGGATATTCTTCTGCTAAGCGGTGCATTACTTTTTTCCAAAGGCGGCTGGAATCCAAAACATTACTTTTTTCAACCGAGCATAGCTTTTTACGTCTTTTCTGTGCCGTTTCAAAACCGATTCTTCCGATTCGCTCTATTTCTGCCTCGCTGTACTTAAGCACATCGATAGCGGTGTCTCCCTCAGTCTTGTGTTCTCCGAAGTAAATGCCTCCAATCAGTTCTCTTACAATAATAAAGTCAATTCCCTGGTCTACAATGGACTTTTTTAAAGGCGACGCATCCGAAAGCTGCGGCCATATTTTTGCAGGGCGGTTGTTGCTGTAAACACCCATTCCTGCACGAAGGCGAAGAAGCCCTTTTTCAGGACGCATGTGCCCGGGTACGTCATTCCATTTATCTCCGCCCACGGCTCCCAGTAAAACACTGTCGGATTCAACGCATTTTTTAAGTTCACTCTCAGGCAGAGGATCACCGTATTTGTCGATTGCACATCCGCCCATATCTACATCCGTGTAGTTAAAAGTGTGTCCGTATAGCTCTGCGACTTTGTCAAGAACCTTTATAGCCGCATTAACAATTTCCGGTCCGATACCGTCTCCACGGATGACTGCAATATTTTTAACCATTTTGTTCGCCTTCTTTCAGTGATTTAAGAAGTCCGCCGCATCTGATAATATTTTGGATAAACGGCGGGAACGGCTGAGCCTTGTATGTCTTTCCGGTAGTTATGTCGGTTATGACGCCTGTGTCAAAATCTACCTTTACCTCATCGTTGGCGCTGATTTCCTCGGCCGCTTCCTCGCATTCAAGAATCGGAAGTCCTATGTTGATAGCGTTGCGGTAGAAAATTCTTGCAAAACTTTTTGCTATAACGCATCCCGTACCGCAGGTCTTAATAACAAGCGGCGCATGTTCACGTGAAGATCCGCATCCGAAATTCCATCCGGCAACCATAATGTCGCCTGCTTTTACTTTTTTTACAAATTCGGTGTCGATATCCTCCATGCAATGCAGAGCCAGTTCCTTTGCGTCCGGAGTGTTAAGATAACGGGCAGGTATTATAACGTCTGTATCTACATTATCAGGATATTTGAAAACTTTTCCTTGTGTATTCATTATTTAAGCCTCCTTAAACTCGGTGATAAAGCCTTTGAGCGCAGTAGCGGCAGCGGTGTGAGGAGAGCCGAGATAAACTTCGCTGTCCACATGTCCCATACGTCCGACAAAGTTGCGGTTTGTCGTAGCAAGACACCTTTCTCCGGCAGCGAGTATGCCCATATATCCGCCAAGACAAGGACCGCATGTCGGCGTTGAAACAACGGCGCCCGCATCAATAAAAGCTGTGTACCAACCGCGTTCTACGCACTCACGAAGAATTTGCATAGTGCCGGGAATAATAATACAGCGAACACCGTCGGCAATCTTTTTTCCCTTAAGAATGTTGTAAGCCGCTTCCATATCTTCCAATCTTCCGTTAGTGCAGGAACCTATAACGACCTGGTCTACTTTAATATCGTGCAGTTCGCTTGCCGGACGCGTGTTTTCGGGCAGATGAGGACATGCAACCGTCGGGACTATTTTTGAAAGATCGATATCAATAATTCTCTCATATTCTGCGTCAGCGTCTGCTTCATAAACAACCGGAGCTCTTTCGCTTCTGCCGTTCAGATAATTCATGGTTATGTCGTCAACAGGGAAAATGCCGTTTTTAGCACCAGCTTCAATTGCCATATTGCATATGCACAGGCGGTCGTCCATAGAAAGTCCGTGAGTGCCGTTTCCGGTGAATTCCATGCTTTTGTAAAGAGCACCGTCAACACCGATCATACCGATAATGGTAAGAATTACATCTTTTCCGCTGCAATTTTTCGGCAATTTACCGGTCAAATTAAACTTAATTGCAGACGGTACCTTGAACCAAGCCATTTCTGTTGCCATTCCAGCCGCCATGTCGGTAGAGCCGACTCCGGTAGAAAAAGCACCGAGAGCTCCGTATGTACATGTGTGACTGTCCGCACCGATAATGCAATCGCCGGCAGTTACAACACCTTGTTCCGGAAGAAGTGCGTGTTCAATACCCATTTTTCCGACATCATAAAAATGGCTTACACAGTGAGCACATGCGAATTCACGGCAGGTCTTGCTTTGTTCAGCCGCCTTAATATCCTTGTTCGGTACAAAGTGGTCAAGCACGATAGCAACTCTGTCCTTGTCAAAAACGGAGTTAAAACCAGCTTTTTTGAATTCATTAACAGCTACCGGTGTTGTAATATCATTGCCGAGAACAATGTCCAGTTTAGCATTGATAAGCTGACCGGCAACTACCTTGTCAAGTCCGGCATGGGCTGCAAGGATTTTTTGAGTCATAGTCATTCCCATTATTTTACGTCTCCTTTGGTCATATTATAGAAAGCACTGAGAAGTGCGTTTGTGCTTGCGGTAATAACATCGGTATCTGTACCGGCGCCCCAGTACATTGTTCCGTCTTCTTTCTCAAGACCAATATACGAAGCTGCAACACTGTGTGAACCTTGCTCCTGCATGCTGTGCTGGGTGAAAACCTGCAAAGTATATTTTTCACCGGTAAACTCGCATAAAGCGTTGTTTACAGCGCTGAGCGTACCGTTGCCTTCCGCTTCAAGCTGTGTTTCTTCGCCGTCTTTCTTGAATGTTATGTCGATTTTTACTGCATCATTCTCACGCATGAAGTCAAAGTCGGTGACTTCAATACCGCCTTTGAGATTAAGATAATGTGTTGTAAAGATTTCCAATACATCATCAGGCTTAAGCTCTCTGTGTTCATGGTCAGATATGTCTTTGCACATATAGCTGAAATGTTCCCGCATTTTCGGAGGAAGATTGTATCCGAATGTCTGCTCTAAGAGATATCCGATACCGCCCTTGCCGGACTGAGAATTAACACGAATAACATCTGCATCGTATGTTCTGCCAATATCCTTTGGATCAATCGGGATATAAGGAACGCTCCACTCATGGAGTTTGTTCTTGCTTCTGTATTTCATACCTTTTGCAATGGCGTCCTGATGGGATCCCGAGAAAGCCGCAAATACAAGTGAGCCGGCATACGGGGCTCTTTCGTATACGTGCATTCGAGTACATCTTTCATACGTTTCAACAAGTTCGTTCATGTTTGAAAGATCAAGTTTCGGATCTACTCCGTGAGAATACATGTTCAAAGCAAGCGTGATAATGTCCACATTACCTGTTCTTTCCCCGTTGCCGAACAGTGTGCCCTCTACACGGTCAGCACCTGCAAGAAGAGCAAGTTCCGCGTCGGCAACACCGGTGCCTCTGTCGTTGTGAGGATGCAGAGAAAGCGTTACAAATTCACGGTATTTAAGGTTTTCACTCATATACTCTACCTGGCTTGCGTAAACGTGAGGCATACTCATTTCAACCGTAACAGGCAAATTTATAATTACATTATTGTTTTCGCTCGGCTCCAGGACATCAAGAACAGCATTGCATACTTCCAGTGCATATTCCGGTTCGGTTCCGGTAAAGGATTCGGGTGAATACTCAAAGCGGAAGTTGCCTTCGTATTCGTTTGCCAGTTTTTTTACAAGCTTTGCGCCGTCAACAGCAATCTGCTTAATTTCTTCCTTTGATTTTTTGAAGACCTGCTCTCTCTGAGCAACGCTTACCGAATTATAGAAATGAATAATAGCGCTCGGCGCACCTTTGCATGCGTCAAAGGTTTTACGAATAATGTGTTCTCTGCATTGCGTCAGCACCTGTACGGTTACGTCTTCGGGAATCATATTGTTGTCGATAAGAGTGCGAAGAAATTCATATTCTGTGTCACTTGCAGCAGGAAAACCAACCTCGATTTCCTTAAAGCCGACTTGCAGCAGTACTTTGTAATATTCGAGTTTTTCCTCAAGGCTCATGGGAATTACAAGACTTTGGTTGCCGTCGCGCATATCAACGCTGCACCAAACGGGCGCTTTTTCAATATGATCTTTTTCCACCCATTTGTTATACTTTTTATCTACCGGGAAATATCCAACCCGGTATTTGCTTGAATCCATCATATTTTTTACTCCTTCCAATATACCAAATCTAAAAGCTTCAATGGATACAACTTCTAAAGCTTTGGGAAAAATAAAAACCCGTCCCAAAGCTTTTTGCTTTGAGACGGGTGTAAATAACTTTGCACTCGCGGTACCACTCAAATTGCGAACAAAACGTCCGCCACCTCTTCGAGGTCAATCAACCTCTATACACTGACGTAGCATACACGGGTCGCCCTAGACTGCATACACAGGTTCGGGCTTCCGGCTCAGAAGTGAGAGGGCAGGGATACATAACATACTGATTCGCACCAAACATCAGCTCTCTGTGCTGTTTATCTCCGTGACCATTCTTCGTCATAGCCTTTATAAATTTTCCTTGCGCGTTATTGTACTACCAAAACAGTAAGTTGTCAAGTATTTTTTTAAAAAAGTTATATTTTTTTCTATGTCATATTTCATTTTACAACGAATCACCACAAAAAAACTTAAATTTAAAGCAAAAAAGTATTGACAAGCTAACTGTTTTATGGTATTATATACACCGTTGAGTAAATCACTGCGGAATTGTGTAAAGGTAGCACGACAGACTCTGACTCTGTTTGTCTGGGTTCGAATCCTAGTTCCGCAGCCAGTTTAAATCCGAAGCTAACGCTTCGGATTTTTTGTTTTTTCTGTATCTGCATCTTATATATTTATATATTCCTGCGGTTTTGTTTTTGTATCATAGAAAACTGAATTTGAGCTTCTTCTTCTCAAGCATTGATAAAATAACGTAAAATTAACTTATATTGTCAGAAAATGTATATTTGTCAATGATGTGAGACTAAAAAGATAAAAAAGAAAGAATACAGTTAAAATACACTGCGTGGGGGCGAAGAGAGGTGTAGCGAAGCGAAACCGAGCGGAGACGACACGCAGTGTCGACACCTCAAAGCGACAAGAGTTCATTGTGTTTTTGTTCAGGTGATTTCCATCCCAAAACCGACATTGGAATACGGTTTGAGCGGTACAAGTAACGCTTCATTTGAACGAGTAGATCCTCATATGAATAAAAACGCAAATAATTGTAGAAACGCTCTTGGTCGTTTCTGTGACTGCGTTCCACCTTGCCATTATGCCAAGGTGTTTTCGGGCGTATGAGTTTGTGTGTTATATTGTAATAACGGCAGAATTTGTCAAAAATATGCACTCTATCTGTCTTTTTGGTATTCGTAAACTCACCGCCATTATCTGTTTGGATTGTGGTAGGTGCGTAACCAAAATATGTAATCGCACGCTTCACAAAATCTATGGTGGAAAAGCCGCTTTGTTCTTTGTAAGGATAAATAAACCGCTTTCTTGATGCTTCTTCAAGCATTGTATATTGATAGTATTTTTCCCCATCTTTACCCGAATAGCAGGCTACAGGAACATATTTAACATCAAGCTGCCACTTTACCCCCAGCTCTGTAGGTGTATCGTAATAACCGTTGTGCTTGCTCTTTTTCTTTGTGGATTCAACTTTCTTTCTGAAGCCCAGACGGACAAAAACTCTATACAGAGAGCCGGGATGACGCGAATACGCCTTATCCTCTCGTAGTTTACCGAACAGCTCGCAAATTGAAATGTCAGGATTTCTTCTATGATAGTCCTTTATCCATTTTAACTCTTGCTCTGTGTGGGCATTGGGGTGCTCTGAATGTGGTCTGTGCGACTTTGGTGTCAACGATTCCTTTGTGCCGTCATATGCTTTGTTCCAACGCATAAGCGACGCTTTTGAAATATGATACCTTCTGCATACAAAGTCTATATCTTTTTCTAACCGGTATAGTTTTACTGCATTTATTTTTGTTG
>QAKH01000029.1 GCA_003343885.1 Clostridiales bacterium
AATGTGTTTTTATGCGTTTCCGCCATACTGCGAAATTTGCGGTATCGCCGTCAAATCTTAAAAATTTGACGGCGTCCCCGGGAGTCGAGAGGGCTCGCAAGCCCTCCGCGTACTTTTTTGGCACTTTTTTCGTACGAGCGAAAAAAGTGCGGCAATGTGCCGCTCCAAATTTCGCGGGCGAGCAAGCAAAAATAACAAATTTAATCTTCCGCAAACCCCTTGCCTGTTTGTTCGGCATAAACTAAAGAACGTAAAATCAGATAAAAAGCATAAACATATATTGTAAAATAATAGGAAAGGAAGTTTTTGTATGAGATTTTGTATTCCTGTACCCTGCTTTTTCCCGAAAATGGATTTCTGCGAAGCAGTTAATAAAATTGCCTCGCTCGGCTTCGACGCCGTCGAAACCTATAACTGGAGCGAGCTTGATCTTGAACGCGTCAAAGCCACCTGTGAAGATTCCGGCGTCGAACTTGTCAGTATGTGCGTCAGCCGCTTTGAGATGACCGAGCCGCAAAAACGCAAAATCTGGCTTGACGCCCTTCGTGAAAGCTGCGCCGCCGCTAAAAAAGCCGGCGCCTCTAAACTCATTACCCAGGTCGGCAACGATACCGGAGAGCCTCGGCAATACCAGCACGAAAGTATTGTTAATGCTTTAAAGGAAGCAAAACCTATACTTGAAGAGTACGGCGTCACCGTCATGATAGAACCCCTTAATACATATGTAAATCACCCTGGTTACTACCTCTACACAAGCTCCGAAGCGTTCGATATCATCCGTGAAGTAAACCATCCGTTCGTTAAGGTCGTGTTTGATATCTATCACCAACAGATAATGGAGGGAAATATTATCCCGAATATTACCTCAAACCTCGATTGTATCGCACATCTCCACTGCGCCGGACACCCCGGCAGAAACGAGCTCCAGTACGGTGAAAACGATTACTCCGTTATCTTCCGTGCCGTCGATAAGGCGCTTTATACCGGCTGCTGCGGACTTGAGTACTCTCCCAAACTTGAACCAACGGAGAGTTTAAAGGAATTCAAAAGATTGTATATGTAAAATTATGTGTATTAGTATTCGTAATTTTTGCCTTGCCGCTAAAATCCACATAAATTACATCCTGTTAAGTTGATATTTTTAATGACGGAAATGCCGGGGAATAACTCTATGCGCATTTCCGTTTAATTAAATTACATATAATGTTAACATTTGCGAAAAAACTTACTGCTTCTTGTGGTCTATAATTATATGTATAAAAATAAATACAAAAGTAAAGACAAAAGAAACTGAAGGGAGTCTTTTTTTTGAGCGAACAGATTAAAAAAGGCGGTATTTCCGTCGAAACTAAAAATATTTTTCCCGTTATAAAAAAATGGCTGTATTCCGATAAGGATATCTTTGTGAGAGAGCTTGTCAGCAACGCCTGCGACGCCATAACAAAGCATAAACGCCTCGTTTCACTTTCCGAAGCCGAGCCTGATGGCAACCCCTACCGTATCGACGTCGTGCTTGATAACGACCTTGGAACTCTCACATTTTCTGATAACGGCATCGGAATGAACCAAGAAGAAATAGATAAGTATATAAATCAAATTGCGCTGTCAGGCGCCGTTGATTTTATAAGCAAGTACGAAAGCTCCGATCCCAAAAATAATGAATCAAGCGGAATTATCGGACATTTCGGCCTCGGTTTTTATTCGGCATTTATGATTGCGGATACCGTTGAGATACGCTCAAAATCATGGCACGATGAAAAAGCCGTCTGGTGGAAAGGCAACGACGACGGCGACTACGAAATGGGCCCGTGCGACGATAAAACCGAGCGTGGAACAGAAATTATCCTCCACATAAATGAAGAGGAAAAAGAATACGCAAACGCCTATAAAATTAAGGAAATCCTTGAAAAATTCTGCGCGTTTATGCCGTATGAAATTTATTTTACCGAGCTTCCCGAGCCTGAAAAAAAGGAAGAACCCAAAAACGAAACCGGTGAAAACGGCGAGAATACCCAAAAAGAAGCTCCCAAACCCATAAACGACACAAATCCGCTCTGGCTTAAAAGACCGCAGGACTGCACCGACGAGGAGTATAAGGAATTTTACCGCAAGGTGTTCTCCGATTACCGTGAGCCGCTTTTCTGGATACACATCAACGCCGACTATCCGCTTAACTTTAAAGGCATACTCTATTTCCCGCGTATGGAAAACGAGTTCGGCAATTATGAGGGACAAGTTAAGCTCTACTATAACCAGGTGTTCGTCGCTGATAATATAAAGGAAGTAATTCCCGAATACCTCCTGCTTCTCAAAGGCGTAATCGACTGCCCTGAGCTTCCTCTCAACGTCTCAAGAAGCTATCTCCAGACCAACGGCTACGTTTCTAAAATTTCTGCACACATCGTCAAGAAGGTCGGCGATAAAATAAATTCCCTCTTCTCTACCGACCGTGAAAAGTACGAAGGCATGTGGGATTTAATTAAACTGTTTGTCGAATACGGCTGTGTAAGGGATCAGAAATTCTTTGAGAAAGTAAAAGATTCCGTGCTGTATAAAACAACCGCCGGAAAATATCTGACACTAAAAGAGTATGCCGAAACCGAGCACTTTGACAAAAAAGTATACTATACCGACGACAAAAAGCAGCAGGCGGCGTATATTTCAATGTTTGACAAGCAGTCGGTGTGCGTAATAGAGCTTGATAAGCTTTTGGATATCCAGTTTGTCGGCGCCGTTGAACACTCTGCCTCTTCGGCGGAAGAACCGCTGAAGGACGTAAAGTTCGTGCGCGTTGACAGCGGTGTAAGCGACATATTAAAGGAAGAAAAAAAGGAAAAGAACGGCAAGGAAACAGAAAAACTTGAAAAATATTTTGAAAAAGTACTCGCAAAAGGCGAGCATCTCAAGTTTTCAAGCGAATACCTTAAGGAAACCGAAGTCCCGGCTGTAATAGGCTTGTCCGAGGAGTCGCGCAGATTTGCCGATATGATGAAAATGTACGGCTCGGCAATGAACGCACCGTTCCCGCAGGATATGACTCTCGTACTAAATCTTTCAAATCCGCTTACCGAAAAACTGCTCGAAAAAGTAACTTCCGACGCATGCGGCGAAACCGAGGAAAAGCTTGTGAAACAGGTTTATATGCTTGCGCTTATTGCCCAAAGACCTCTCGAGGCGGATGAACTTTCTGATTTTATCTCTCTTTCCTCGGAACTTTACAACAAATTGTGTTAGCGAGTTTTGTTGAAAATAAACAAAGCGTCCTTTCAAAATGAACTGTTCATTACTAAATATAGTGCTGTATTAATATTTATGTGATATATATTGTATGTGTGTGTACAAACTCACAATTTATAGCATTTATTTGGCAAAATAGTTTGTAACTATTGACAATAAAAATCTTTTGTTGTATAATATGGACGTAATTCTATGGGGATAGCTGTCCGTATTTGCGGCTTCAGCTGCCCGGAGTGAGTACAATATTATTAAAAGGAGTGCAGTCCACATGAAAAAAACGATCAGCTTAATTCTCTGCATCGCGATGATTCTGTCGTCGGTGGCGTTTTGTCTGCCTGCAATAGCTGCGGACATCGATTTTAGCGTGGAAACATCAGAGGATTTTGCAATACTGCCCGAACAAGAAGCGGAGCTTGCCGCGTCGGCAAATTTGCCGATCTTAGTCGATTTTGAAGACGGAGAAACGGCATTTACTCCCGGTACCGATAAGGTTACCCTTGCGGTAGTTGACGGAGCAGAAAGCAAAGAGCTTGCTGTTACCATAGCTACCAAAACGGTAGCAACTGCGCACACGGCAAACTATGCTGTTGACGGTTCCCTGCCGGCAGGAAGATATAAGGTGTCCTTTGACATCCGTCTGCCTTCCGAAGGTAAGGAAATGTCAGTATATTTTCAGCCTGAAGGCGCGACACGTGAAGAAATAATCAAGGAGACCGTTTCCGGAACGGAAGCCAACCTCAGTGGGACATTTGATGTGGACGCCGAGACAGACAATGTTTCTCTTCTTATATCTATGAGAAGACGCTCGACAGATCCTGAGGAAACTTATTACATAGACAACTTCCTTGTTGAGTCTGTACCTGTAACCGGAACCATCGTATTTGATGCAAACGGCGGAGAAGGCTCTCAGGAAGCGATAGAAACACAGACCGGTTATACCGAAACTTTGCCGGCTGAAACAACATTTACCCGCGAATACTATGATTTCGCAGGATGGTCGCTTAACAAGGACGCAGCTCCCGACGGAGACGAACTTGTTGCTGAGTACGTTGTAGAAAAGTCCGATTTCAACGCTGAAGACGAAGTTGTGTTCTATGCAATATGGGTTAGAAGAACCTATAGTGTTGCGCTCGATTTTGACGGAGGCGTTTCCGAAGCAGCTCCTTCGTATAAAGCAAATGAGGGTGAGACCTGCACGGTAGTGCTCCCCACAGCTGCTGAAGTAACAAAAGAGGGCTTCTTGCTTACCGGTTGGAAAGATAAAGCAGGAAACGAGTACAAGCCGGGCGAAACCGTTGTTGTTTCCGAAGCTGATACCTTTACAGCTCAGTGGCTGGATATTTCCGGCTTCGAGTCAGTTATTCCGGTTAAGGCTTCAGGACATGACGGAAAAACAACTGATGTTGATTTGAGAGACCCCGGTGCTTACTACGTATTTGATACCGCAATTGATGAAGATTCACTCAGCCTTGAAGCAATAGGCGTTGACGTCGTTGCAAGCTATGAATATATAGCTGAAGAAAATACGCTTGTTCTCTACCCGAGCGCAAAATATGTAAAGGCGGGAGCAACTCTCACCATTCCTACTACACAGACAACCGTATTTACGGCTGACGGCACAGGAATGATAAAGATCACAGCTCTTACATATACGTTTGCGACTGATTATGTAAATCCGTACGAAAACTTGTTCCCGTACGGTGACGCAGAAAGAGCTTACTTCCCTTACTACACAGGAGATGCAAACGCAACTGCTGTGCTTGTTGAAGAAGAAGACGGAAACCATTATGCCGTTCTTCGCGCAAATAAAAAATATAGTGGCCACCCACATACAGGTATAAATACTTATTTTGTTGACGGCGCAACATACAAGTTTACCGGGCGTTATAAGAGTCTTGGCGGATACGACGGATTATCTTCCGGGAACAGCGTCATGTTCAACGCGGACTTTAATGGAAAGATTTCTTCGACCGGCACTATAGTGAACGGTGAGCCCGGCGGTGCAGTTAAAGATCATGAAAATGGCTTCAATCATCTCGGCGAACTTGGCACTGCGACCGAATGGACAGAGGTTGAGGTTGAGTTTACCGTTAATAAGACCGGAACAGCTAATGCTAACATGATAACCTTCTATTCTAACCCGAAAGACAATGTTGTTACCGAATATGCAATGGATGACTTTGCTCTTTACAGAAGAATAGATCTTTCCTATGGCCCCGGTCTTTATGGAGAACTTAAGACGGGAGAGGAAGATCCAGCGACTGTTGGAGCATACCTTGACGGAACTAGTACCAAATTCGTCATTGAGGATATGCCATATGAGGTTCTTGATGACAGGTTGACAATTGATCCTGAGAAACCTTGGCTTGCAAGTAATGGTGATACTTATGCACCTGGCGAAACAGTAGACCTTGAAAAGACTGGACCGCTTCACCTCATTCCGAATATTATAGTTGACGAGCCTCTTTATACAGTTACTTTCGAAGGAGAGGGTATCGGTGCGTTACCAGGTTTCTTGACAGTAGTAGCAGGGGATTCAGTCGATCTTAAGAATTACGAAGATCATGTTTCTTTGGTTAACGGAAAGAATTTCAACGGCTGGTCAACCACCGGAGATTTCTTCGATATTATTCACGGTGAAGTTGCTATTACAAAGAACACAACCTTTAAAGCAGACGTTTCCTATAATATAGATTTTGCTATTCCGGCAAATTACGAAGGCTGGTCAGTAAACAATGCAACCATAGAAAAGCTCTACAATGGAAACTCTATGCTTATCAAGCATAAGACCGGAAGCGCGGACGACGTATTCCCGAGCAAGGGCGGTTTCAGTGTTCCGATGGCGAAGTATAAGAACATAACACTTTATATTGACGCTGAATATTTCGACTACGGAAAGGAAAACCCGTTTTTTGACGGTTTCAAGACCGAGGGTATTTACTTTGGAAGACCGGGTGAAGGCGCTGACTGGCGAAGACTTGTCAGCGGTTACGTTGAAGGATTTACCGAAGATGGAAAGTATGCAATAGTAAGACACAAGATGTCTGAGCATGCGCAGTGGGTTGGTACTCTTAACTATTTCCGTTTCGACGCGTACAACGGATTCTGCGGCTATGCAATTCGTGCAATTGTATTTGAAGAAGCAGATCCGTTTGAAGAAGATACAATAGCTATTTCCGGAATAGAAATTCCTGAACCCGGTAAGCTTCCTGTAACAACAGCTGCCGATGATACCGGTATTGCCGATGTTACTTCGGTAACCTGGACTCCTGACGATTTCCATAAGGGCAGATTTGCTGAAAATACAGCTTACACCGTATCAATAGCAGTAACACCTAAGACTCAAACCGGCAAGAGCTTTGCAGATGATATAAAGGCAACACTCAATGGAGAGGCTGCTGATATAACACTCAATGAAGACGGTTCCGCAGTTATTACTTATACTTTCCCTGCAACAGGCGAATATGTAAACTTTGATTACGAGATAGTAGGACCTGATTTCATCTATATAGATGGAGAAACAAAGCAGTATTCTGTTAACTTTACTGTTGACGAAGGACTTCTTGATAAGACCTTTGAGTGGACGGTTGACGACACAACAGTAGCAACAATCGATGCAGCAACCGGTGTGCTCACTCCCTTAAAGAGCGGTCATATCACTGTTTCAGCTCAGTCCAACTACAATATCGACGAGATAAGAACATTTGAAGTTGATATTGACTACTACGACATGACACTTGAAATTTCCGGACCGGACACCATCGCAAAGGCCGGAAGAACAACTCAGTACACAGCAAAAGTTGTTTCTGAAAACAACATTTATGATGAAACAGTTAAATGGTCTGTTGACGATACAAGCAAAGCTACTATTTCCGCAGCAGGAAAGTTAGTTCCGATAAGCGACGGTCAGATCGTTATTACAGCTACTTCAAATTACAATCCGAGTGTATTTGCAACTAAGACTGTTGTAATAAGCGAACAGTCACTCCCCGGAACGATTACCTATAATCCCGGAACAACTGAAACAGTTACCAATCTGCCGGCAGTTCAGACAGGATCCGGTTACGTCACACTTTCTGATCAGGTGCCTGTAAGAGAAGGATATTCATTTGTAGGCTGGGCACTTTCTGATGAAACTCTTGATACCGTAACAGGCGTTTCCATTCCTTCCGATTCCAATGTAAACGTATATGCTCTCTGGGATAAGATTCAGTTCTCATGGGAATTCAACTCTCAGGAAGAAGTAAATGCTTTCGGAGGATCAGGCGGTTCTAATACAAGATACGAAGATGGCTGTATGGTATTTGAGTCACCTGCTTCCGGAGAAATTATGACTCATAAGTATAACCTCACCGATATTGACGCAAACCTGGGCGGCATAATCCGCATAGGTGTTAAGTCGACTGTTTCCAGCACCTGTGAAGTCTTTGTTCTTCGCGTTAACGATATGACCCAGGACTATCCTTGGCAACCTGTTAACGAATTGCAGAACTATGCAAGAAGTGCTAAATACACCGCAAGCGATACTGTACAGGAAATCGTAATTGATATGGCAAGCAAGGACAATCCCGGTTGGAAAGGCAAGGTAACAGGCATAAGATTCGACTTTGTCGGAAATAATACAGCGTCAACAACCGCTATCGATTATATCAGATTTATGGCATCCAATAAGACACTCTCGTTTGATGCTAATACAACTGATCCTGTAACAGGAATGCCTGAAAACGGAGTAGTTGTATCACAGGGAACTTCCTATACCATCCCCGGAACTCCTGAACGCGAAGGATATTCATTTGCAGGCTGGTCCAAATATCCTGATGACAGAACAACAGTAAAGAAGACATTTACAATTGTTGACGACACTACATTCTACGCTGTTTGGGATAAGACGGTAGATGTTGATCCTGAAGAGACGGAAGACGAAGTTCGTAATACAATCGGCACTATAGAAGCCGGTACCGAAGCAATTCTCGTAAAAACTGATGATGAAAAGGGTACAACTCTTACTCTTGAATATACCGTTGGAGAAGAAGCTAAGAGCATTGAAGCTGATGTGAATGCAATCGGATACGCGATATTTGATCTCACGGCTGAGACAACGGCTCTTGAAAACGCGGTACTTGTTGCTAAGAAAGGCACAACATTCATTTCCATTGTGCTCACAGACCTTAAGACAGCTGAAATGACTGCTAATACACTTCCGGACAGCGGAAACACAACGATAATCGGCGGCAGCGGATCAGGTTCTTCTACCGGCGGATATGACTACGATAATACTGTAACTGACGTTAAGAATGACGGAGAGCAGTTTGAAGTCGGCGGCGGACTTGTGGGCGGCGGTGACAGCGGTACCGCAAGTGGTTCTGTATACAAAGACTGCCAGACGGATGACACAATTCTGTTCAACTTCGATAACGAATATGAGCAGAAACTCTTCGGAGACCTCAGACAGATAACGCTGAACTCTATGGCCGACAGCGTAATAAGCTTTACTTCCAAGGGTTTTGCAAGCGGCTCTAAGGACAGCCCGGCACTCTTCACTCCGGCACTTGATATTAACGCTGATACACATAAGTATATCGTTATTAAGGCAAAACAGACCGGACTTTCCAACCCCGGACTCCAGATTTACTTTAAGGAAAAGGGCGCGTCATATTCAGAAGCTAAATCCAAGTCAATGAACATGACCGAAGAGTATTCGATGCTTGTTTACGATATGTCCTCCATAGCAGAGTGGAAGGGTATAATTGAAGGCTTCTTCTTCTCAATGAAGGGCGATGTAAAGGGCACATTCGACATTGACTGGATTATGTTCACGGACGAAGTTCCTGCAAGCATGGATGAGATTGCAGGAGCGAAGGAAATCTTCCCGGTAGTTAACACCGGTGCACTTCCTTTCACCGATGTTCCTCAGTCAGAGTGGTACTATAACGAAATAGCTCAGGCTTATAAGCTCGGCTTTGTAAAAGGAACAAGCGATACAACATATACTCCCGACGGTTCTGTAACAATAGCTGAAACTATTACATTTGCCGTAAGACTCAATTACATTTACAACGGTAAGGAAGTACCCGCACCGGCTGACGGAGCAGAATGGTATACACCGTATGTAGACGCAGCAGTAAAAGCAGGTATCATTAAGAATAATCAGTACGCAGATTACAATGCACCGGCTCTCAGAAAGCAGGTAGCGATGATCATGGCTAAGGCTCTGCCTACAAGCTATGTACAGGCAATCAACATGTTCACTGAAATACCTGACCTTGACAAGAAGGATTCGGCTTACGGTTCTGTCCTCAGACTGTATAACGCAGGTATCCTCATAGGCTCCGATGACCAGTATAACTTCCTGCCTGAAACAAATATTACCCGTGCTGAGGTTGCTGCAATTATCAACAGACTTGCAATTCCTACAAGCCGCAAGAGAGTAATAACCGAGGCTGAAAAGGAATCTAAGAAGATCAGGTACTACGCAGAGGATATCGCTAAGCTTGCAACACTCGGAAACTGCGTGAAAGAGAAGATGACGGTTAAAGACGGCATAGCATATGCAACCGGTAAGCAGCTTGAAGGAAAGAATCCTGACCCTATAGTATACCTCACACCACTTGTTGGTACGCTTGATGGAAAGAATATTACAAAGATAACACTTGGATTGAAGTACGACGCAACAGCAGTTCAAGCTAACCCACAGATATACTTTACTACTCCGGCAGGAGGATGGGCAGCCGAAAGAATGATTAAGAGCACAAAGGGTGAAACTGCCGATAATGGAGTTGTTGAATTTACATTTGACACTTCTACCAACTCTCAGTTTGCGGATACAATCACTGGTATTCGTTTCGACCCGTTTGACGCAGCATTTGAATTCGGTCTTGAGTACATCATTATTGAATAATCAAATAAAACAATTGACAGCGACGGCTTTGCCGTCGCTGTTTTTTATTGTCAAAATAAAAATTTTGTGTAATATTACTTAAAATATTAGCTGAATTTCGTGGAATTGTCTATATTATTTTTGTCTATTTTATGTTAAAATGAAAATAAAGGTTTTGTAAAGTTAAAATGAAAAAATAGCATAATGATTTCACAAAATT
>QAKH01000062.1 GCA_003343885.1 Clostridiales bacterium
ATGAAATAGAGATTTTGACTTAGTTTGTGCGGTTGAGCTTATATTGCAAAATTGAATAAAGAGGCGCGGAAAATAAATTTGTCATTTTTACTTGCCTGTCCGCGAAAATTGCAGCGGCGCATCGCCGCCACGCTTTTTCGAAAAAAGCGTGGAAAAAAACTTTTTTGCCGACAAGTATCCCGCTCATTTCATTCGCGCGATACTTGTCGGCTCTTTCTTTTTTATGAAATAGAGATTTTGACTTAGTTTGTGCGGTTGAGCTTATATTGCAAAATTGAATAAAGAGGCGCGGAAAATAAATTTGTCATTTTTACTTGCCTGTCCGCGAAAATTGCAGCGGCGCATCGCCGCCACGCTTTTTCGAAAAAAGCGTGGAAAAAAACTTTTTTGCCGACAAGTATCCCGCTCATTTCATTCGCGCGATACTTGTCGGCTTTATTCTTTTTATGAAATAGAGATTTTGACTTAGTTTGTGCGGTTGAGCTTATATTGCAAAATTGAATAAAGAGGCGCGGAAAATAAATTTGTCATTTTTACTTGCCTGTCCGCGAAAATTGCAGCGGCGCATCGCCGCCACGCTTTTTCGAAAAAAGCGTGGAAAAAAACTTTTTTGCCGACAAGTATCCCGCTCATTTCATTCGCGCGATACTTGTCGGCTCTTTCTTTTTTATGAAATAGAGATTTTGACTTAGTTTGTGCGGTTGAGCTTATATTGCAAAATTGAATAAAGAGGCGCGGAAAATAAATTTGTCATTTTTACTTGCCTGTCCGCGAAAATTGCAGCGGCGCATCGCCGCCACGCTTTTTCGAAAAAAGCGTGGGAAAAAGAGTTTTTTGCCGACAAGTATCCCACTCATTTCATTCGCGCGATACTTGTCGGCATTTTCTTTTTTATAAATTGCGTATGCTTAAAAACATCAGAGCCTTTTAGGATTGTCGGTACGCTCTAACAGATAGTCTATAGATACGTTGAAGTAGTCAGCTATTTCAATAAGCTCCCGTATTCCGGGTTCTCTTTCTCCGGTTTCATATCGGCTTATTGTATTTTGACTGGTATGAAGTTCTATCGCTAATTTTAATTGAGACATTTTCTTCGATTTTCTCAATTCCTTTAATCTCATAACAACACTCCTCTTGACTTTATTATCCCATTGTGGTATAATTAAAATATCCCGATTTGGCATATTTATATAAGGAGTGAGATTATGCAGGCGGAAAAGTTAGAAAAATTAAAAAAATTGCTCGATGACGGAGCAATAACCAAAGATGAATTCGAAGTCCAGAAAAAGCTTATCCTGCGTGAGGAAAGAAAAGGTACAAGTTACGGCTTAATTGTCGGAATCTGCGTGACGATAGTGATTTGCCTTGCCATCATAACAGCCGGTAATCCGAATAATAATATACAAAATTCTTCAGCCGGCGCCGGCACACAGACTGTCGGTAAAACTGACAGCGATGCTGAAAATATTGTTGATAATGAAATTGACAGTACAGCTGAAAAATATGCACAGCCGTTACCTGTAAGTATCTCTGCATATCTGAGCGACAATATGCTCGGAATGCCGGTTTTAAATTGTACATTTACAAATAACACCGATAAGGAAATAGCGGCAATAAAGCTGTATTTTGATCCTGTAGATGTATACGGGGAAGAAGTAAGCACGATTTTTACTTCAAATGATTTACTTACTGATACGTATATTTCTGCCGGCACCTCACATTCGGCATCATGGCAGATGCTTGATGAGAAAATTAAAAGCGGCGATGTATATGTGTACAGCGTTTATTTTACGGACGGAAGCGAGTGGGGTAACAAAGACGCTTCAACAAGAGAGATAAAGAATTATTCTTACAAAACATCAGCTGAATATTAAATTAAGGGGACAATAAAAATGGGAAACAGAAGCAAAATTTTATTTGCAGCAACTTCACTTGCCACAATCTATGCAGTGTATCTTATAAAATATTTTTTTGATTCCATAACCGGAACAACAGGTTTTGAGATGGTTGGAGGAGCTGTTGCCGCAGCGCTTGCCGCGCCTCATATTATTTTGTTTGTGATTGGCGCGGTATTTGGATGGATTGGCGTTTTAGGCAGAAAAGACTGGGGTGCGCTTGTCGGAGCAATATTGTATTCAGCCGGCACCTTATTCTTTTTGTTGTATGCAATATTCGGAGTGCCGATTATCATACTGGGATTTATCGGATACGCAAAGCAGAAAAAAATAAATCAATCCTTGCTTTAAAGTGGGATATGTATTTTTCAAAATAAGTAAAGTGAGTAAACAATTTTTACAAAACCTTGCTAATTTATTTATGTTAGTTTTGAATATGGAAAGAGCGATTCTCGGGTGTAAGACCAAGAATCGCTCTTTTTAGCAAAAAGTAATATAAAGTAATTGTTATAGTGTGCTTTATTTGTAACTATGGTTATTGATGATTTGAAGAAATACTACGCAAATTATTTCCTGTTTCAATATTAAATTATATCGTTTTTATATCGTTTCACCCAAAAAGCCTTCGATTATCTTGGCTTCCGCCTCCTGCTCGGTAAGGCCGAACGTGCGAAGCTTTAATATCTGATCTCCGGCAATTTTGCCGATCGCCGCCTCATGGATAAGCTGTGCGTCGGCATGATGAGCGCAAAGCTTGGGAGCCGCATCTACTGTTGCGTTTCCATCAACTATTGCGTCGCACTCCGAATGTCCCGTGCAGGGAGCCTTACCCGTTATAACCGAAACATAATCCTGGTGGGATGAATCCTTGGCGACAGCTCTTGAAATTATGTCAACTCCGGAATTTTCTCCGTTCAGCACAACGTCAAAATCCGTTGACGCACTCTGAGTTCCCTCGGTAAGGATACTTTCCTTTACAACAAGCCTTGCACCGGCGGCAAGCTCAGCGCTGGTTTTTCTCAAGCTTTTGTCCACACCGCCTATTTGAGCGGTTTCCATCTCAAGCACCGCGTTTTCAGCCAAAAATACCTGAGTTACCGGATCAATCGTACGGATTCCCGTGCCTTTTCCGGTGCCGATGTGCTTTTCAATATATTTTACCTTGGCGCCCTTTTCAAGATGGAAAGAGTGTATTCCGTTGTGCCTTGCCGGCTCACCTGTTTCAGTGTGAACGCCGCAGCCGGCGATTATGGTAACCTCGGCGTTTTCACCGATGTAAAAGTCGTTGTATACCAAATCGTCAATATCTCCATGTGTAACGCACGCAGGAATTGATATCCTTTCGTCTTTCGCACCGGGAACTACCACTATATCAAGCCCCGGAGCGTCTTTTTTTGCCTTGATGCTGACATTTTTATCAGACTGCATGGCAACGCTGCAGCCGTTTTCCCTTATGCTGAAAGCTCCGGTAAAGGAGCCTGCAAAATCGCTTATCTTCCCTAAAAGCTTTTTTGTTATATCATTCATCGAACAGCTCCTCCTCTCTGCAGCAGTTTATTTTTACGTTTCCTTTTTCGAGAAGTTTGGGTATCATGTCATCAGCCGGGCCGCGTGCGCTTATACCGCCGTCGGCAAGCATAACTATCTCGTCGGCAATTTTCAGAATACGTTCTTGGTGAGATATAATAATCAGCGTGCCTTTAAGATTTTTGCGAAGTCTTTCGAATACATCGATTAAGCTTTTGAAGCTCCATAAATCTATTCCTGCCTCCGGTTCGTCAAAAACCGTAATTTTGGTTTTGCGGACAAGAACAGTAGCAATTTCTATTCGCTTCATTTCACCGCCGGAAAGCGTTGCGTTTACTTCTCTGTCAAGATAATTTTTGGCGCAAAGTCCGACGCTTCCGAGAATTTCACAAAGCTTCATATCTGTCAGAGCTTGTCCTGCGGCAAACTCCATAAGCTTTCTTACGGTAATTCCCTTGAAACGAACCGGCTGTTGAAAGGCGAAGCTTATTCCTTTGAGAGCCCTTTGCGTAACATCAAGTCCGGTTATGTCTTCGCCGTCAAGAAAAATAGAACCGGCACTCGGGTTTTCAATTCCGGCAATAATACGTGCAAGCGTTGTCTTTCCGCTGCCGTTCGGACCGGTTATGACTATAAGTTTTCCCTCCGGTATATCAAGGTTTACGTTGTGAAGCACCTCTCTGCTGTCGGGAGAGCTCCAGGATACGTTTTCTATACGCAGCATATCATTCCTCCTGAGATTTCCTTTTTTATATGTTGCATTGATTTAAAAATTTTATGTTATGATAATGCAAGATTCATACTTGCGGCATTTATGTTCATAAAATTTCGCTTGTACGGTATCTTTGCACGCATATTGTACCACTTTTTACCCTATAAATCAACAAAAACATGTATAAAAGTCTATGGATTTTAATTTGCGCAGTATTTATGTTTGAAATGAGTGCTTGTAAAAGGAATTATAGTAAAATATTATTAACAGTAATTATAAACTCTCCAACATTTTACAATTTTTTGCTACTTGTATATCGGAAAATGAAAAATAATAACGAAAGAAGGTGATACCATTGACTTTAAATGAAAAACTCATAAAGGAGTACGCAAAAAAGATTTACGGTTTTTCTTTTGCTAAAACTCATAATTATCACGACGCTTGGGATCTTTCTCAAAATATACTGCTTCAGCTATGTAAGATTGACTTTACAAGCAAGAGTATTGCAGACATGAATGGGTATATCTATAGAGTTTGTCAGTATTCGTGGTCAAATTATGTTCGTTCTGAAAAGCAGTTTCGGGAAAGTTCATGTGTATTAGGAGAACTGCAATTTTCTTGTGAATCCGAGGATATTGTAAGTCGTATAACAGACGGTGAGCTTTATCAAAAATTGTATCGTGAAATTATGTATCTCGGCAAAACTAAACGAGAAGTAACAATCATGTTTTATTTTGAAAATTTGAGCGGTAAAGAAATTGCCAAAAAACTCGAAATACCGCCTGCAACGGTGAGGTGGCATCTTGGCGAATCTAAAAAAAGATTGAAGGAGCGAATGAGTATGACAGACGTACCATATAGACCTAAAAGGCTTTCTATTTATTTCAGAGGCACCTATTCAAACGGAAATGGTTTGGAAATGGCAGGTCTGCGAGACGATTTACTTGTTCAGAATATATGCATTGCATGCGAAAAAAAGCCTTTGAGGATTGAGGAGATATCGGCGAAACTGGGAATGGCGGCAGCATATATAGAGAACAAGATGGACGGACTTATCTATATGAATTACGTATCAAAAGTAGGTTCAAATAAGTATAAAACCACTTTTTTCATAAAGGACGCCGAGTTTTATATTGCAAAAAAGAAGTTTGAAGCAGAACATTTGCCGCCAATTGCAAACGCTGTTTATTCAGCCGTCAAAAAATATACCGAAGATATAAGGAATATAGGGTTTTGCGGAAGTGAGCTTAATGAAAATTTTTTGTTGTGGGACATAATACCCTCAATTGCTCATAATTATCTGATGAAACATCAACTTCCGTTAAATGAAGAACCGCCCATGCGTGGAGACGGTAGCAGGCATTGGATTATGGCGTCATGGCAGGCAGATGAAGTTTTTGACTCTTGTCATGATATAGATAAAGACTTTAAGGAATATATGTTGAATTCAGAGGGATATGGAGCAAAGCACTTTGGAAACGAAAATTGTGCAATTGAGCAGTTTGATCCACCGGCTGTAACAGGTTATCGCCGAAGATCAGATGTGTATGAGATAGAGGGGCTGCGGCGCGTGTACTCTGTCATAAAGCAGAGCATACCTCTAAACGAGCATGATAAAGAGATTGTTTCTCTATTGGCGGAGAAAGGTTATGTAACTGTGAAAGACGGCAAACCGTCGATAATGATTCCGTTTTTTACTCTTGATGAATATAAGGCGTTCAGAGAAATAACAGATAACAGAATATTGACTGAAGTAGAAACGGCAGTCGGAACAGACATTGCATACAGATATGCTGAATATATAAAAAAGTATATACCAAGCTATGTTTCGGAATCGGAAAAAGCATTTTTGATGTCGGATTTTTATTGTCCAAATGCCTTTACTTATCTGCTTTATAAATGCGGTTCTCTTGCATTGCCGTCAGAAAGAGAACAAAAAATAATCAGTACTATAGCGTGGGAAAAGCATAGTTAATGTTCTCTCAAAATCCATTGCCCCGGATCATTTATCATTTATGGTCTAGGGCTTTTATTTTTTCTCAAATTGTGATAAAATAACGATAGATGATATAAGTAGACAAGTTCATATCAATCTCGAAAGGAAAAATGATAGATGAAAAGCCGCTACATATGCCCAAAATGCAGAAAAGAACTCGTAAAGAGCGGAAATTCTTACGTATGTCCGGATAAGCACTGCTATGACATCTCCGCCGAAGGATATGTAAACCTTGCGGCAAACGGGAGCTTTAACGAAAATTCCGGCGATGCCGCAGATACATGCCGCGCACGGCGGCGCTTCCTTGAAGCCGGTTACTATAAAGAGCTTGCCGAAAAAATATGCGAGATGTTGAAAAAATACATGCCAAACCCGGAGAACCTGTTTATAATCGACGCCGGCAGCGGGGAAGGGTATTATTCAAGGTTTGTCAGGGCGTCTTTTGAAAACTCGGACATTTACGGAATTGACCTTGCAAAGCAGGGCGTAAAAATGGCCGCGAAGTTTCAAAAAAATCTTCCGCTAAAGATACACTACGCTGTTGCCGGAATATTTGATATGCCGTTTGCCGACGAGTCTGCCGACGCAGTAATCTCAGTTTTTGCCCCTGTCGCTGACGCTGAGTCGCAGAGAGTGCTTAAAAAAGGCGGTATTCTTATTGTTGCCGGTCCCGGAAAAAAACACTTGTACGGACTGAAAAGCATGCTGTATGACACGCCGACTGAAAATGAGGAAAAAATTCCCGAATATCCCGGATTTATTCTTGAGGAAAACGTGGAGGTGCAGTACGAAATGCAGCTTACAGGACCTGCGGCTCAGGATCTGTTTGCCATGACGCCGTATTTTTGGCGAAGCTCCAGGGAAATACGGGAGAAGTCAGAGAAGCTTGAAAACGTAACGACTTTGGCGGACTTTTTAGTAAAGGTGTATATTAAAAAATAATGTAAAAAAATAATTGCTGAAAATATACATATTTTATAAAATAATGGAACAATTTTTAATGCAGTTCGTCTAATGAGTGCTGAAAAATATACAGTAAAGGAATGACGCATCATGAAAAAAATTATAGCGCTTACATCGGCTCTGTCGTTTGCACTGCTTTCATCGGCGCAGGGTATATATGCCGAATCCGCCGAGTCACCCTCGTCGGTTGGAGTTTCAAACGTGATTTCCTCCAATCCTGCTGACGTTTCTGGAACTACGTCTGTAACGGAACCGACTGTTTCCCGGATGGAGCAGATGATACGCATAGTAAAACCAAAACTTAACGTGCCGGACGACTGTGTTAATTTTGACTGGAACTACACATCACCGAATTACTACCGTACTGCCGGATGGAACTTTACCTGGTATAATGATGATAATTCCGTCCGTGTAAATGTCTCAAGCGATGAAAACGGCAATATAACAAATTACAGCGTTTACAACTCCGCTTTATTTAACGGAGGCGTGAAATTACCCAAGTTTACAAAATCAGAACTTGAGCCGGCGGCACTAA
Source organism: Clostridiales bacterium (assembly GCA_003343885.1). Classification (GTDB taxonomy): domain Bacteria; phylum Bacillota; class Clostridia; order Oscillospirales; family CAG-382; genus UMGS882. The sequence goes on from QAKH01000062.1 coordinate 7,629, forward strand.
AAGCACTTGAACAGATGTGTCCAGAATCTGCCGAAAGTATGCGGCTTATCTCTTCCGAAAGTCTGGGATCTTATTCCAAAGGCTATGTTTATAATTTTGCGAGATATGAAAACGACGTGATTGTGCCTGATAACACGGCTTCCGTTAGTGTAAACTATATTACGGGAGAAATTACTTCGCTTCGGTGCAATTATAACTACGGAATAGATTTTAATGACGGGGACAGATTATCCGAAGATCAGGCAAAACAGCTTCTCGGAACAAATCAGAACATGAATTTGTCATATCGGCTGAAAACCGAGTACGACGATAACGGAAACTACGTATCCCGCAAAGCTTATCTTGTATATACCCCTGAAAAATCATATATTTCCGTCGACGCACTCACAGGAGAAGTATATACTGAAAGAAATACGTGGAACGTTATAACTGAAGATTCTTCGGCAAATTCTCCGGAAACAGATAATAAGTTTGAGGCGGGTTCCGGTTCTTCTTTCGGCGAAAGCGAATACCAGCTTACCGAAGAAGAGCTTGAGCAGCTTGGTATTCTTGAAAGCCTTATTTCTCGCAAGGACGCTATCGACACAGTACTTAACAACGAATATCTGTATATTGAAGAGTCAGCAACCGCAGTAGATGCGTATCTGACAAAACAGAATTACTATCCCCGTCCGTATTATCCTCTGTACAGTAATACCTCAGGCACAAAGAATGAGGATCATTATGTTTGGAACATAAGCTTCAGCGCTCCGTATAATCAAATGAGTGAAGAAAACGGATATTATTACGCTTACATGAACGCCTGCGTTGACGCGCACGACGGAACAATTATTTCATTCAGCTCGAGTATACCGGGCTATTGGTATTACTATGGCGGAACAGACGCGCAAGGAGCTCCGAAGCCTCAGTATACCGCCGAACAGGCTCAAGAGCGGTTCAAAGAGTTCGCTAACGCTCAGATCCCGGAAAAAATGGCTTTAACCCGCCTCGGTGAGCCAAATGATATGGTGGTTATAGATTACCTTGAAAAGGGCGAGGACGGAACTCTTGAAAATCCTGTTTACCGCTGTACCGGCGTAAACTTCGTAAGAGTAAATGAGGGCGTTGATTTCAATTATAACAGCGTTTACGGAAGCGTTGACCGCGTAACCGGCAAGGTTACGGAATTCGGGTACACATGGTACGATGACGTTGTATTTGAGTCGCCGGAAGGCGCTATAACTCCGGAGGCCGCATACGATGCAATGTTAAATTCCGACGGTTTCGGCTTAAATTACGAAATCAACAGCAACTATACCTATAATCAGTATCTTGCCGACTCACAGGACGGATATATCGATTTGAACGAGCTTTATGAAACGAAAACCTACGCACGCCTTGTTTATTCAGGCTTCGATTATGCCTCAAGCGTTGTTTCCGCACTTACTGGCAAGCTGCTTGACTATTCCGGAGAAGTTATAACCGATAAAGAAAACAATCAGACATATAACGATATAGAGGGACACTGGGCACAGAGAGATATACAATTGCTAAAGGATTTAGGTTTAGGACTTGACGGAGAATCCTTTATGCCGGACGCTCCCATAAAGTCAGAAGAATTTTTAAAAATCCTTTCCGGACTCGGCGGATACGTGAGCGAGGACTGGGGAATTAAAGGAGAGGACACGATTACCAGAACGCAGGCTGTCAAGTATATAATTGACGCCGCCGGCTACGAAAAAATTGCCGGTATGCCTGATATCTTCATAACTGACTTTGCCGATAACAGCGAGCTTAAACGGGAGGATGTCGGATTTATCGCAATTGCAAGAGGCATGGGACTTGTGCAGGGCGATGCGTCACTGTTCAGACCGTACGATGAAATAACAAGAGCCGAGGCAGTTACTCTGATTTTCAACTTCGTTGAACTTTCATAATAATTCACCAAAAAAACACATTTGAAACAATGATATATCAGAAATTCGGTTTAAACTGTATCCGTAATCAGGAGAGAGCAGAAACAAATACTCCCGATAATATTCTGACGAAAGGAAGATATATCATGAACAACGAATTTGAAAAAAATATCAATGACAATAATGTCAACGATAATATGGAAAAACAAAATATCGGCGGCGACGCTATGAATGTAAAAAAAGATCCTGATATTGCAAATGCCGTACCTCAGTGCGGAAACGATGATGCTTCCGGCAACGGAGAATATGTTTCACCGAAAATAGATATCCGGAACTCTGAAAATACACAGAACCTGTTTGAGAATAACGAGGATGGCATATCAAAAGAGCAGGAGCACGACAGCCAAGCTCGGAAAGAAAACTCATATCAGGCTCAGGCAGTTCCGGAAAATGTTTCTTATAATCCGCACAATGACACTTACAGCTACAGCAAGGCGCCGTCTCACAGCGAACAGGTGAACGGATGCGTTTGGGACAATACTTCTGAACACGTACAAAAGACGCACTGTAAACCTAAGAAGTCATCAAAAGGCTTCAAAGTGTTTGTGGCAAGTATGCTGACTGTCTTTACTTTGTCGGCAGTTACCATAGCTTCGTTTATGACGGCAAACTTTATATCCGACAGACAGCCTGCTGCCGTCGACGACTCAGAAAAGAATTCAGCTTCTCTTACGGTAAACACTACTACGCCGACGCAGATTTCTACTTTTACCGAATCAGAAAGCGGACTTACAAAGAGTCAGGTAGCGGCAAAGTGTTCTCCGAGCTCGGTTGGAATAGTGGTGGAGATAGAGGCTGACAGTTCTTATTACGGAGGATTCTTCGGAAACTTCTATTCAACACCTCAGATAACTCAGGGCGTTGGTTCCGGCTTTATATACGATAAAAACGGATATATAATCACTAATCATCATGTTGTTGACGGAGCACAGAAGATAACGGTTTATTTGAACGACGGTACTCAGCATGAGGCAATACTTGTCGGCTCAGACGAGCTTTCTGATATAGCCGTTATCAAGATAAATCCCGACGGACTTGACCTTGTTCCAATGGAAATAGGAAACTCTGATGAACTTGTCGTCGGCGATGAAGTGATAGCTATCGGATGTCCGGCAGGAATTGAGTTTATGGGAACGGTTACCGACGGAATTATATCCAGTATCAACCGTGACGTAGAACTCAATGAGAGCGGCACAACCAAGACAATGACTCTTCTTCAGACAAACGCAACTATCAACAAAGGTAATTCCGGCGGACCTCTTATCAACGCCAAAGGACAGGTTATAGGTATCAACACCTTAAAGCTCAGCGCCGACTACGAGGGCATAGGATTTTCCATTCCGATAAACGGAGCGCTCCCGATAATCAGCCAGCTTATAGATTACGGTAAGGTTACGGAACGCACTGACAGCTTTGTTTCCAGTGAAGGCGTTATAGGTATTTCGGCATCGGATATCACCGAGTCGGAAGCGGAGTATTACGACATTCCTCAGGGCGTGCTTGTTATCCAGATTGACAAGGACAGCAGCGCTGCGATTGCCGGACTTCGCCGCGGAGATATCATTACGGCGTATAACGGCACCGAGGTTAAGACAGTAAATGAACTCAACGCACTCAAAGCTGCCAATAAGGCAGGCGATGAGGTCACCATTACAGTATACAGAGATTCGTATGTTGATGATACCAACAAAACTTTTGACATTACGTTCACTCTCGATATGGCGTAAGCCATAAAATTAAACAGCGGTTTTCTCCTTTAATAATATGTGGGAAAGGGCTCCGGGCAACCGGAGTTTTTTCCTTTGCAGTGTAGTTTTCAAAAATTTATGTGTTACAAAACAGCATAAAATCACCGCAGTCAGTTTTATTCTTTAACCCGACTGCGGTAACATTTTTATATTGCTTTGTATTCTTATGCGTTTATTTATTAATATTAAACGGTTATTTCAAGGTGGTTTCCTTTTAATTCGTGCTGTATGCGCATGATTTCGCAGAATTCTCCGAGAGCGAAAGTAGGCAGTCCGTCACGCATTGTCATGGCGTGGCGCATTTTTATTTTTTCCGAGCCGACTTCTGCTGAGTCACTTCCAAGCTCAAACACCGCTTCGGTATTGCATGAAGCAACGTACAATTTCTTATTTTTCATATCGTACTCATGATACAGCTTCAGAGCACGGAAAGCGCAGTAGCCCGGATCAAGCGAGACAAGCATATCTCCGTCGCCGGTTGGTATTGGATCAAACGCAAGTTTTAGCTTATTACCGTTTATATACACGCTCGGATCTCCGCCCGGAGCTTCTTCATAGGTCATAAGCTCAATTTTTTCCACCTCAAACTCCGTCGGCGTCATGCTGTCAAGACGTATATCGGTTATTTCGCCTTTCCAAGTGGGGAACTTTGACGGACGGAAAACAAGCTCACTAAACTTGTCGGATGCCTGCACGACAAACGTACCCTCGCACTTGTCGCTTGCCCAGCGCTTATCTGTGTCAGTTAAGAAAGCAAGGCGGAAGCGCGCAGTTTTTTGCGGCGAACGCAGAGAAATACGGATGTACTTTACATCATCGGCAGAGCATATCCTGCCGCTAAAGTTTGATATGAGGGAATAGTGTTCGTGCGAAGCGACAGGAGTTATGCGAACGCCTTCACTTGTGAAATCCGCCTTAACCGCGGCGTTGTATCCTCTCCAACGCTGATTTTCGGAAGCCTGCGAAAAATCGAATGTACAGACAACTTTGTTAGGCGCCTTTGCTTCTTCACTTTTTTCGAAACCGAGTCTGCGGATAACCGCCCTTGACGGTATGCGCAAATATGACAGCCTTGAGAGTGCTTCACCCTCAGGAAGTAAGTTGTCACATTTTCCGCTCTCCGGAATAAATACCTTTCTTATGCGGTCGAGATATTCAAATCCGTGGATTCCCGACGGCATTATGTAGGTTCCCTCTCCGTACTCGTTCCATGTGGACATCATGAACAGCTTGTCAAACGCTGTTTTTTCTGACATGTTGTCGACTCTTTCCTTAACGTACCCCAGCACGCTTTCGTAGTCGTCGGGAGCAATGAGCGGACAGCGTGCGTCAGCACCGTGCCAGGGAGCGGCGTTAAAGCCTACCGAAACGGTCTGAACAAAATGCGCAAGTCCGCTGTCGGTAAGAGCGTTAAGCGCGTCTATGCTCTGCGTCTGATGTTCCGCGTAACATCCCTCGGTTCCGAAATGGTATGCGTACGTAAGGTCGCAGTATTCGGACATCTGACGGTATCTTTCGGGATTACCCGATGACGCCGTTGCCATGAGCAGTATGCCGTCACAGCCGTAGTTTTTGATGTCCTCGTTCATAAAGCTTATTATTTCTTTTGCCTTTTCCGCTCCGCCCCAGTGCTCGACAAACGCGAACGACCAGAGTGACAACAGCGGCTTGTTGTCGATTTTAAGATATCTCGGATCGGTAAAGAAATATTCGCACCAGTATTTCCAGACGTAATTTTTGAAATCTTCGGGATTCGTATTCTTGTACGTGTTGTTTTCCCACATGATGATAAATTTCATCTTATCGCTGTAACGTGCGTTCATATATCCGTCACGAAGTGCGGCGTCCATTCTTGAGCGCTTTATAGGGAAATTGATAAGCGGATCGGGGCAGTACCAGCAGAAATGCTGGAAGGTTATACCGTGCTCGGTCATGAACTTGATTTCCCAGTCCGCAACCTCGGGAAGACCTTCGTCGTAAGGACCGATAAGCGGCGTGTTGTCGGTGAAATATGTGATTCTGTCCCAGCCGAAGTGGTGTCCCTCTCTCCACATGTTGCATATGTTGAGTCCTATCTCGTATTCGCCGTGACGCACCTGTTTAGGTTCGGGGCAGTAGTCGTCATAATCTATAACGCTTTCGCAGTGTATGTCGGTAAAACACAAGGAAGCGTCTTTTTTTGGCTCAAAGCAAACGCAAACGCCGTCAAACGGAGCTGATCCCCCCGCTGCCTCTAAAAGCGCACATTCCTTGCCGTCGATTTTTATCTTGATTTTTCCGTTTCCGGTACTTTCAAATCTTATATCCTGCCATACGTTGGCGGTGAAATGACGAAGCAGTGTGCCGTCGTGGGCATAAAACGCGCCGCCGCTTGAGTACACTCCGAAGCGCTTCTCTTTGCCTGACATGAGGAAGAACTGCGCTCCGTCAGAACCCTCGGGAAGCAGAAAATATCCCTCGCATATCACGTCTTTCTCAGGACGAGAGAACTGCGTGTAAGCCGTGTGAACACTTCCGGCACGGGCGCTTACTGCTGCGTAGGTGTAATCCATCTGCGGATTTGCGGCAGTGTGGGAGAGTATTTCAAAATCGCCCTGTATCTGCCAGTTGTCCGGAATAACCGAATCGGTACAGAGAAAAGTTTCGTTTACAAGATAATCGGCGGTAAGAGAATTTTTCATGGGAGTAATTTTGATTTCTGTTTTGCCCGTAGTGCCGATATATAACTTTGACGCATCGCCTGTACTGTTTATCGGATAAGTTCCGGCGTTCTTTCCGGAAATATAAACCTTTGCCGTTTTTTCAGGCAGATCTATAACTATCCGTATCCTGTTTTTGCCGACTTTTGCCGCCCGGGCTGTGTCAGCGCCGTTAAAATGATATGTACCGTTCTCGGAAATCAGCTCAAAAAGAGCAGTACCGTCAGATGAGCACATGCATATTTTTACGCCGTCGGGCTGTATTTCAACATTGTACAGCATTTCAAGCGTTAGTACCGAGTCGGTCTGCCGCTGAAAATCTCTCTTGACTCTTACGCCTATGCCGGAAGCGTTGTCGTAAATCGAGCCGGGAAACGGATCGGTAAAATCCGAGTAAGCACGGTTGTCGTAATCCCATGACGTCGCTATGCCGGCAATGTGATATTTTGCGTCGTCGATGAGGTATTTAGCCTGTCTTTCCATTGTTGTTCCCCCCTACTTAATTATATATAGTGGTGTGTAATGTTTTTTTCTTTCCATATAGTATCAGATATTCGCATAAAAGTAAATGCTTTTTGCAAAAAATATGCAAAAAATATCATTGTTTTGTTTTTATCCGCACAGCAGTATCGCTAATATTGTAACTTTTTCTTTAAGCGTGTTGACTATGCGGCTTTTTTGACTATAATATTATGAGAATGATTCTCAATTTCATTTTTCAATGATAAAATTTGACCGGAAAGGGAAAATGATAAGATATATGCGCATAACAAACAAAAAAAGCAGTATTGTAAAGAAAATAAGCAAAGCACTGTTTATAACAGTTTCGGCATGCTTGCTTTTTGCCGGATGCACTCTTAAGGATAACGGCAAAGATATTGATAACAGCACGAAAGATGACAGTCTTTCTATAGTGTGTACGGTGTTTGCCGAATATGACTGGCTGAAAAACATAACCGACGGAGCCGACGGGATAGAGCTGTCGCTGATAACAGATACAGGCGCTGACCTGCACAGCTATCAGCCGAGCGCGAAAGATATCGTAAAGATAACTGAAAGCGACATGTTGGTATATGTGGGCGGCGAGTCTGATACCTGGGCGTATGAGGCGCTTGCGCAGTCTGAAAACAAAAATAACGCAGTAAACCTTATGGAGCTTCTTAATGACGGTGTTAAAACCGAACAGACAACCTCTGAAAACGGAGAAGCTTTGCCTGATAATATCGCCGGCGGCAGTGACCATGATGACCACGACCACGAAAACGAATCGGACGAGCACGTGTGGCTGTCAATAAAAAATGCGATGATGTTTACCGAAAAGCTTGCCGAAAAACTTTGTGAGCTTGATCCGGATCAAGCCGAAATATATACGGAGAACGCCGGAAAATATGTACAAGAGTTAAAAAAACTCGATGAAGAATACGAAAGTGCCGTGAGTTCCTCGCCTCATAAAGCTTTTGTTATTGCCGACCGTTTTCCTTTCCGGTACCTTGCCGATGATTACGGGCTTGATTATTATGCGGCGTTTCCCGGATGTTCAACTGAAACCGACGCCGATTTTGACACGGTGATTTTCCTTGCCGGCAAGGTCGGCGAGTTAGGGCTTTCGCACGTAGTGGTTACCGAGAGTTCAGACGGAGCGGTAGCGAAAGCCGTCATCGAAAACTCGAAAAGTAAAAACGTAGCAACAGTAGTAATTGATTCGATGCAGTCGGTTGACAGAAACGATATAGAAAACGGAACCGCATATATTTCCGTAATGCGCAGTAATCTTGAAGCTCTGCGCACGGCTTTATCTTAAAATGAAAAAAGCAAAAAGTTGAAAGGCGGCGAAAAAAAGCTTGACATTGTTTGAATGTGATAATCTGACGCTTGGATACGCCGGAACTGCCGTTGCGGAGAACTTGTCTTTTTACGTTGAAAAAGGCGACTATCTTTGTATTATCGGAGAGAACGGTTCCGGAAAGAGCACGCTTATAAAGACTCTTTTAGGACTTGCAAAGCCTCTTTCGGGCAAAATACACCGCTCCGACGAATTTTCACCCGAACGCATAGGATATATGCCTCAGCAAACAAAAATGCAGAGGGATTTTCCTGCGTCGGTAAAGGAAATAGTAATGTCTGCGTTTTTAGGCGGCAAAGGCTTTTTCGGTTTTTATTCCAAAAAAGATCTTGAACGGGCACGTTTTGTGATGAAACGTCTTGAAATAGACGGCCTTGAAAAGCGTTCATGCCGTGAGCTTTCGGGTGGTCAACAGCAAAGAGTACTGCTTGCAAGAGCGCTTTGCGCCGCAAAAGACGTACTGCTCGTCGATGAGCCGTGCGCAGGACTTGACTCGGGAAGCACGGCGGAGCTTTATTCTATCATTGATGAGTTAAACAAGAAAGACGGCATGACTGTTATTATGGTGACGCATGATATCGAAGCTGCACAGAAATACGCAACTAAGATACTTCATCTCGGAAAAAACCGCTTTTTCTGCACCGATAAAAATCAAATGTTTGCCATTGACGAGAGCGGCTCATTAAAAAATGAAGACGGCAGTTTCCGTAAAAATGAAAATAACGGTTCCGACCGGGAAAGCGGCGGTGAAAATAAAATATGACAGATATAATTGCCGAGTATTTTTCATACCCGTTTGTGCGTTACGCATTTATAGTCGGTGTTCTTACTGCGTTTTGTTCGGCGCTTCTCGGAGTTACGCTGGTTCTCAAGCGTTTTTCTTTTTTAGGAGACGGGCTTTCGCATTTTGCTTTCGGTATACTTGCCATAGCAACAGTTGCAGGGCTTGGCGGCGGCAGTATGATGATAGTGGTTTTGCCGGTGACGGTGATTTGCGCAGTACTTCTGCTGCGCACCGGTCAGAACGCAAAAATAAAGGGTGACGCGGCGCTTGCAGTGATGTCGGTTTCTTCTCTTGCGATAGGCTATCTTCTTTTGAACGTTTTTTCCGTATCCTCCAATGTTTCGGGAGACGTCTGCAACACCTTGTTCGGTTCATCTTCTATGCTTACATTAAAGAAAAGCGACGTAATACTTTGCGCTGTTACGGCGGCGGTAGTCACCTTTTTTTATGTAATATGCTACAACAAAATATTTGCCGTAACCTTTGATGAGGATTTCGCCTCGGCGACAGGAATCCGCTCCGGGGTATACAACACAGCAATAGCGGTAGTTTCGGCGGTGGTTATTGTGCTGGGAATGAAGCTTGTAGGCTCTTTGCTTGTGACGGCGCTTATTGTTTTCCCTGCGTTAAGTGCCATGCGGATTTTTAAAAGCTTTCACGCGGTAGTAATCTTTTCGGCTGTTTTATCGGTTGTTTCAGCGTCTGTCGGATTTATGTTATCGCTTGTTTTTTCCACTCCGGTAGGAGCCACCATGGTTGCCGCGGACATTGCGGCGTTTTTAGTGTGCTGCGCGGCAGGAAAATTGAAGTAAAATAAAAAGCAGAGCGGCTGGTTGTATTTTCGCAGTCGCTCTGTTGTTTTTTATTTCAGAATGATCTTATTAAATATTGAAAGCACAGTAATAAATGCTGGTATTAATATACATCGCTGTTAATTACGCAAACTATGTATCGGTGCAGGAATTCGTCCGCCTCTTTTTACAAAAGCCGCACTCGAATAAGTGTTAAGCGGCATAATAGGCGCATACCCCAGCAATCCGCCAAACTCCACGGAATCTCCCACTTTTTTGCCGTATGCGGGTATAAGGCGTACTGCCGTAGTTTTTCCGTTTATCATTCCTATTGCCGCTTCGTCCGCAATAATTGCGGAAATGGTTTCCGCCGGCACGTCGCCGGGTACGGCAATCATATCAAGTCCCACGGAACATACGGATGTCATTGCCTCAAGCTTTTCGATGGCCAGCGCACCGCATGCCGCGGCGTCAATCATGCCCTTATCCTCAGATACGGGAATAAATGCGCCGGAAAGTCCTCCTACGTGTGATGAAGCCATAGCTCCGCCTTTTTTAACGGCGTCGTTAAGCATTGCAAGCGCCGCGGTAGTACCGTGTGTACCGCACTTTTCGAGTCCCATCGCCTCAAGTATATGCGCAACCGAGTCGCCGATAGCAGGAGTGGGGGCGAGAGAGAGGTCCACTATTCCGAAAGGTACTCCGAGTCTGCGGGAGGCTTCGCAGGCGACAAGCTGTCCCATACGTGTTACCTTGAACGCCGTCTTTTTTATGGTATCGGCAAGTTCTGAGAAAGAACAGTCACCGGCTCTTTCAACAGCGCTTCTGACAACTCCGGGACCGGATACTCCGACGTTTATTACACATTCCGGTTCTCCGACGCCGTGAAAAGCTCCTGCCATGAATGGGTTGTCTTCCGGGGCATTTGCAAAAACAACGAATTTCGCGCAGCCTATCGAGCAGTCGTCTTTAGTGAGGAAAGCGAGTTTTTTTACTATTTCTCCGCACTTATTGACAGCGTCCATGTCTATACCGCAGCGAGTTGAGCCTACGTTTACGCTTGAGCATACACGCTCGGTCTGTGAAATTGCTTCAGGGATAGATTCAAGAAAAGCAATTTCCTTTTTGGTCATTCCTTTCTGAACAAGAGCGGAAAAACCGCCTATAAAGTTAATTCCTAAGGTGTGCGCCGCTTTGTCAAGTGCTTTTGCGGCAAGGATGTAGTCGTCCTTGGTATTGAGTCCGCCGACCTGAGAAATCGGAGTGACTGACACTCTCTTGTTTATGATCGGTATACCGTATTCCTTTTCTATATCGTTTCCCGTTTTAACCAGGTCTTTTGCGTAGTCAGTAATTTTATTATAAATATTTTCGCATGTTTGTTCGGCACTTCCTGCGGCGCAGTCGATAAGCGAGATACCCATTGTGATGGTTCTCACGTCGAGGTGCTCTTCACGGATCATATTTATTGTTTCAAGTACGTCTTTTACGTTAATCATTTTAAATTTTAAACCGTCCTATTATTAATTTGCGCTGTTTAATTTTTTTGTTTTTCGGCTTTTGTTATTATATACGGTGCATGGAATTGAAAATATCCTCGTGCATAGCCTGTATTATAAGATTATTTTCTTTGCCGAGGGCGTTCATTACGTCTACGAATTCGCCAAAATTTTTACCTTCATCGAATGAAACGAGCATAATCATGGCAAAGTACTCTCCGACTACGGACTGTGATATATCAACTATATTGGCTCCATACTCGAAGCATTTTGCGCTTACCTTTGCAATGATGCCTTTTGCGTCTTTAGCTGTAACGGTTATAACTGCTTTCATTTGATAATTTCCTCCAACTGCTTATATTTAAAGTCATTATACAACATTCGGTGTTTTTTTTCAAGTAATATAATGTACTTTTTTCGCTTGTATAAATTGCAATATAAAATGACCACAAAAATTAAGCGACATACATTCGTTTAATAAGCAAATCAGAAGAAAGCCCGTTAAACAATCTTCTGGGATAGTTGTTTATCCAATGTTCAATTCTTTTAATTCTCTCATGAGAGAATTCGCCGATGTCTG
>QAKH01000069.1 GCA_003343885.1 Clostridiales bacterium
AAGCTGGATAAGACCGCGCCGGGGAGCGTTACGGTAAGCCATAAAACGAATCCCTTTAAGGAATTTATAAACACCATTATCTTCGGGCTGTTCTTCAATGACACCCAGACCGTGATCATCAGCGCTACGGATGCGGGAAGCGGAGTCAAGGAGATTTCCTATCAGCTCGGTGACGGTGAGCAGCAGACGGTAACGGCAGACGAAAACGGTCAGATCACATTCAATGTAGCGCCGCAGTTTATCGGGAATATCAACAGTGTTACCGTTACAGACAATGCAGGCAACGACTCTGAGCCAAAGAGCTATGAATATTTTGCGGTAGACGCCGAGACGCCGGAAGCTCCGACGATCAGCACGGGCGGATATACCCCCGGCCAGTGGACAAACGGGGATGTGACGATCACTGTTTCCGGCGTCACCGCGGACAGCGGCATCGCCAAATATCAGTATTCTACAAACGGCGGTCAGAGCTGGCAGGATATGACGGCAAGCGAGACCACGGAAGCGACCGTTACGACTCCGGCCAGTGTGGACGAGGCGCAGCTGACAATCAATGCTTCCACAACTGCAGAAGGTACGATATATATCTTCCGTGCGATTTCCAACTCCGGCGTGGAAGGCACAGGCAGTAACTCAATTACCGTCAAGATTGACAAGACGGAACCGACAATAGAGGTTTCCGGTAATACGACAGAGTATCTGCAAAAAGATACGATTGACATTGAAACAGCCGCAGGCGTTTCCGGCATTGCAAGTGTGACCGTTTCCAAAGACAATGGCGAGGCCGTGGACATCACGGAAAGTTACACGAGCGGTTATGAGGTAACCGAGAACGGTGCCTACACCTTTGCCGTAACCAACGGTGCGGGCGTTACCGCTACGACCAGCATTACCTATGAAAACATTGATACGGCAAAGCCGGTCGTTGTAATTGACTCCAACGGCTATACGGACGATGCGTGGACGAACAGTGATGTGACGCTCGAAGTTTCCAACGGCACCGCTAATTTGGGCGATACGAAGTTCGAGTACAAGGTTGATGACGGTCAGTGGCAGACATACAATACCCTGATTACTGTCTCCGAAGATACCAACGGCACGGTATATACTTTCAGAGCCACCAGCGCCAGCGGTGTTGTGAGCGATGAGGCTTCTATCACGGTGAAGCTGGATAAGACTGCACCGGATGGAGACATCAAAATCGAGGAAAACTCCGTCAAGGCGTTCATCAGTGCCGTTACTTTTGGGCTGTTCTTTAATGACAGTGTGGATGTTGCCATTACCTCAGAAGATACGGGCAGCGGCCTACAGTCCACCTGGTACTACCGCAGCGAGGCGATACTGACCGAAGAACAGATTGCGACCCTCACGGACGCGGACTGGACGGCATACACCGGCACGATCGGCGTAACGGCGGCAGACGCAGAGACATTCGTGTGCTATGTCAAGATCATCGACAATGCAGGCAATGAAACCTGCTTTGCATCCAACGGAGCAACCTTTGACCTAACCGACCCGGTGATTTCCGGCGTGGCAAATCAAGGGGAATACTACACCACCCAAACCGTACAGGTGACGGATGAAAATCTGGATACCGTGACCTTAAATGGCGAAACTGCAGGTTCCCAGATCACCCTTGCCGGAAATGTGGATACCGATACGGAGTACACTATTGTCGCAACGGATAAGGCAGGAAATACTACGACTGTTACCGTCACCATGAAACCGACGGCAGGTCTGGGCGATGCCGTGGAGGGCATTGCACCGGAGGATGTGACCTCCTCCGATAAAGAAGCCATCGAAGACTATCTGGACGATCTCAACACCCGGCTGGAAGATGAAAACTTGACCGACGGGGAAAAGGAGGTCATTCAGGATCTCATAGATGGCGCGCAGGACCTGCTGGACAAGATCGATGAAGCGGAGCAGGCGGCTAATACCGAGAACATCCAGCAGGCGCAGGATATTACGGCGGACAATGTGAAGCCGGAAGACAAGGAAGTTCTGGAAGCAGCCAAAGACGACATCGAACAAGCGCTGGAAGACTACAGCGACAACTACACAGAGGATGAGAAGGCACAGCTTGAGGAAACGCTTGAACAGACCAAGGATGCCCTTGATATCATCCAATGGGTGGAGAATGTGGAAGATGCTATCGGCGAATTGCCAGAGAGCGTAAGCCCGGACGATAGCGAAGCGGAAGAACAGGTCAATGCCGCAAAGGAACAGTACGACGGGTTGAGCGAGCATGGGCAGTCTCTCATATCCGACGAAGCCACAGACAAGCTCAATACTCTGCTCTCTCAGCTTGGGGACTACCGCATCATCGAAGGCAACGGAAGCACCTGGACGAAGGAAAGCGTCGAAGGGCTGACCTTCGTTGCCAACGGGGCCTACAGCAAGTTTACAGGTATTGAAATTGACGGCAAGGTTGTAGACGCAGACTGCTATACGGCAGAAAGCGGCAGTACCGTAATTACCCTCAAACCGGATTACCTGAATGCGCTGACGGCAGAAGAACACGCCATCACGGTGCTTTACACGGACGGTGAAGCTACAGGCATATTTACCATTGCTGAGAATCCGGGGGATACCACTTCCCCACAGACCGGCGATGATTCGCATATTGTTCTCTGGATTATGCTGATGCTGATTTCCGGCGGTGCAATTTTGACAATGAGCACCAGACGCAGAAGAAAAAAGACATGAGTAAGTAGTTGCAAGAACAGAAAATAGCAAGAGCGGTGACGGAAGCGATATCCCTCACCGCCCTTGTTTTTTTGCGGAATTCAGGAGTAAGCGAAATGGTAAATAAAAATTGAGCGTTATATATCTTTCAATATCTGTGGAATCACATCGATGGGGAATCTCCGGGGAAACGTGGCGAAGGACATCGCAGAGCTGCAGGACAACGGTTTTGATGTGGTCTGCAACCGCAGCCGGAAGAACGAATACTTTATTGGCTCCCGCCATCTGGAGCTTGCCAGCTCAAAGCTACTGGTGGAGGTACAGGCTGCCAAATTTATCTCTTCCAAAAAGAGTAAGAAATTGGTCGGCAAGGTAACGAAGCTTGCAGGCTCGTACCAGGGGAAAGAAGTAAAATGCAGCCTTTTTCGTGGACGGTAAGGTAAAAACCAGCCATGTGCCTTTCAGCATTTTCAACGGAAAACGACCAGAATTTTCTGAGAAAGTTTTTTTTAAATGGTAGATAAAGAATCCAGATTATGATAAACTAAAGTGTATTATAGATTGTCCCGAGGATATAGGATAAAGTTTGAATAAAAACATAAAAAATATATGGCCTGTATCTGTTTGTAAGGATGAGAGGAAATACATATATGAACAATGAAAATAAACCTGCAAAAGGCGGCGGAATTATTATCAAAAAGACCCACATCGTCATAGTGGCGGTGGTTGTTTTGCTGTTTGTCGCCGGCGGCATTGTGCTGGGGATGAACTGGCAGAGCTGGTTCGGCACGGCGGAAGAGGACCCGCCCGATACCGATGCCCAGACGGCTGCGCTGGAGATTGACCCGGATGCCCAGAACTGGACAGGAGAGCAGCTGGAGGACCAGGGCGGCGAAGAAACCGGCATCAAAATCCCCGGCTATCCGTCTATCACCCTGCCGGCAGAGGAACAGGAGGTTTCCGTGGCCCTGCTCAATCCGGAGGGCAACCCCTGCTATTTCACCTTTGAGCTGGTGCTGAAGGACACTGGCGAGGTGCTGTATACCTCAAAGCTGGTCCCGCCGGGACAGGCGATTTATCAGATAATGCTCTCCCGCCCCCTCGCAGCAGGAGAATATGACGCGATAATACGGATTTCCACCACCTCGCTGGAGGATGGCAGCGCTATGAATGGCGCCAATGTGGAAACCGTGCTGATTGTACAGTGAGGAAAAAGGAGGAAGCGATACATGAGACAAAAGCATAATAAGTTTACGGCCCTGCTGCTGTCGCTGTGTCTGGTGCTGACCATGCTGCCGATAACGGCGTTGGCGCAAAACGCCTGGGGCGGAACAGGACTGGCGGAAATCACCTACAGCAGCAACTTAGCCTCACTTTACGCCATGGGAAACAACATCGTGATACAGGCAGCAGGCGATGCCACAACCAATCTTTACTATGCGGACGTGGACGGAGGACTGGCCTCTGCCGCAATTGATCTTTCTGGGATGCCTGCTATCGAGGGCGGCGCATCGGATATTTCGGGAAGCACGACCGACGGCTTCGACCTTTCTGCAATCTCGCTGGCGGCTACCTATTTAGGTACATATAATTCGGATACAAATGCTTTTGCCGATTTAGACGTGGTCATTTGGATGCAGGGCGGCACGCTGAAGAGCCTTTTTTCCGGCAACATCAACGCACAGTCAAAAAGCATCACTGTCCATATGTCCGGCGGCACGCTTGCCGGTGCGGGCAGTACCGGTTATGCGATCATGGCAAATACGATTTATATCTCCGGCGGGCAGATTGCGGGCAGCCTGCTGGCACAACTGCCGATTTATCTGTCCGGCTCTCCCAGCGTTGGCACGAGCGATACGGGAATTGAGGTAGCGCAAGACCAATTCTTCTACATAGACGGCGCCTTGTCCGGCGCGAGCGTCCATGTTGTCCCACAGGCGAACTTTGCGGACGGAACGGTTATCGCCCAGGCGGCAGACAGCTATACAATTACAGAAGGCGACATCGAACAATTGCATTTAATCGGTGATTATGCTGCGGATAAAGAGCTTTACCTGGAAAACAACCAGGTGAAGATCCGCACGGCCACACTGCCTGCTCTGTCCGGCGACGGTACGGCGGACAGCCCCTATGAAATTGCCACCGCGGAGGACCTGATGGCCTTTGCAGACCTTGTCAACGGCGGAGATACCGGCGTATATGCCATACTGATGGATGACATCGATATGTCCGGCAAGACGTGGTCGGGAATTGCACTTACCGAAGCTGCGCCCTACACCGGCACCTTTGACGGACAGGGGCATACCATCTCAAACCTCACCGGTACGGAGGGCCTATTTGCCTACAATGACGGCACAGTTCAAAACGTGCGGGTAGAAAACGCGAATATTACCCGAGAGGGAGGCAACCTCGGTGTGATTGCCGGAGTGAATACCGGTACGGTATCGGGCTGCGTCACCTCCGGCTCTGTCTCCGGTACAGGTGGAACCTCCTGGTCCATCGGCGGCATCGCCGGCTGGAATAACGGTGGCACTGTGTCCGGGAGCATCTCTTCCTGCACGGTGTCAAGTGAGGCGAATGGGAAACAAACCGCCGGAGGACTTGTGGGCTCCAATTCAGGCGGCGGCAATATCATTGCCAGCATTTACACCGGTACGGCCGCAAAGCCCGTCGAGGGAGACGGTACATATGGAACTAAAACCGATGTATATTATAAAGATGCAAATGGTGCATGGCACAAGGTAGAGGGCAACACTACAACAGACAGCACTATCGATGAGGCAGCGGATGCCTTTAACGATTACGTGAGTGAAAACGGCGGCTACTTTGCCCTTTCACAGGAAGGTGAAATCCTCTCTGCCGCCCTCATCGGCGACGGTACGGCGGAAAATCCCTACCTTATTTACACCGCCGACCAGCTTAAAACCTTCCGGAATATCGTCAACGGTACTCTTACCGATGCGGAAATAGAGGCGGGTTACACTGCCAACACCGGAGCTCACGGCAAGCTGATGGCGAATATCATCCTCAATAAAGACTTTGACCAAACCCTGTTCGGCGAGGATGCGGACGGCAATGTGACCTATGATGGCAGCACCGAAATCCCCGCATTTGAACAATGGACGCCTATCGGTACCAGTACCGCGCAGTATACCGGTACCTTTGACGGTAACGACAAGACCATCTCCGGCCTGTACATCAATGACATCACCGAAAGGGATATGGGGCTGTTCGGCTATTTAGGCAGCGGCGGTACCATCCAAAAGCTCACGCTGTCAAACAGCGTTGTGCGCGGTCAAGAATGTGTGGGCGGCATCGTGGGATATAGTTCTGGTACAATTGAGAACTGTACAAATGGCGGCGATGTAACGGCATTGAATAACCATGCAGGTGGTATTGCCGGATCTTGTCAATCGCCTGACGGTGCGTTTATTAATTGCCACAATACCGGCAGTGTGCAGGGTTCTGCCTATGTCGGTGGTATTGCCGGCAGAAGTTTTGCAGATATCACAAACTGCTCCAACACGGGCGACGTGACCGGCGGCACGGGCTTCGGCGTGGGCGGTATCTTAGGAATTGCAAGTAGTACATACAGCGTCTCCGTTACGGGATGCTATAATACCGGAGACATCACTTCTACATACGTGTACCCTTATGTTGGAGGGATTGTGGGCACCTTCCAAAATCAGAGCGCAAGAGGCACGATTAAAAACTGCTATAACACAGGCGCTGTTTCCGCTACCGCAGCGGGAAGCTATTACTCCGGCGGCCTTCTCGGCGGCGGGTACTGCGACATTACCAACTGCTACAATACCGGCATGGTCACCGGGAGCATGTATGTGGGTGCCATAGGCGGAATTGTCAACGGCACCGTGGAAAACGTCTATTACCTTATCGGCACTGCCGACGCAGGCTTCGGGGACGTTTCCGCTGGCGCTATCGTCACCGAGGTCTCCCTGGAACAGATGTCCGGCGACGTGGCGCAGGAAACCATGACCGGCTTTGATTTTACGGATACCTGGGGCATCCGGGCAAGCAGTGACACTGCATCCTATCATCCTTACCTTAAGATGTTCGGGGAAGAGACCGCGCCGACTGCCGTTCCCTCCTCCCTGGGGACGACGACCATCGACGGTCAGACCTACTTCCTTATCTACACTGCCGAGCAGCTTAAAACCTTCCGCAATATCGTCAACAATACTTTGACCGAGGCGGAAACAGCGGCGGGCTATACCCCGGACGCTGCCGCAAACGGCAAGCTGATGCGGGATATCACTCTTAATGAAGACTTCGACCAAAGCAAGTTTGCCCTGGATACAGAAGGCAACTTGACCTATGACGGCGGTGCTGTCCCGGAAACCTTCGAAACCTGGACCCCTATAGGAAATAGCAGCAGTACCACACAGTATACCGGTACCTTCGACGGAAACGGTAAGTCCATCTCCGGTCTGTATATTAACAGTAGCAGCTATAATACTGGTCTATTCGGCTACCTGGGCAGTGGCGGCAGCATTCAAAAGCTCACGGTGACAAACAGCGTTGTGCGCGGGGGAATGTATACAGGCTCCATTGTGGGATATAGCTATGGTACCATTTCGGAATGTATAAATAATGGCGATGTGTTTGCCACAAGCACGCATGTGGGCGGCATCGTCGGCTTCTGCAACGCAGGTGGGGCACTTTCGGATTGCCACAATACTGGCAGTGTACAGGGCTCCGGTTACTGTGGCGGTATCGCCGGCTCAAGCTTTGGCAATATAGACCAATGCTCCAATACAGGTGATGTAGACGGCGGCGCGACCTTCGGCGTCGGCGGCATAGCGGGCGTGGCAGAAGGGATCCGCATCACAAATAGCTACAATACCGGCAGCATCGCCTCAGCCGCAAATGGAAATGCCTATGTAGGCGGCATTCTGGGCGACAGCCTGGCTCAGGGATGTGAGATTGAAAACTGCTACAATATGGGCACGGTCTCCGCGAGCACGACAAGCGGCGAGATGGCCGGCGGTATTGTCGGCGTGGGCCCCTGTGACGTCACAAACTGCTACAACACCGGTGCGATCAGCGGATACCGGTTTGTCGGCGGCATTTACGGCTGGACGTACGGAAGCAATGCCCAAAACAGCTATAACACCGGCGCGATTATCGGCGGCGGCAATTATGTGGGCGGCTTTGCAGGTTATGTTGGATCCTCTGCAGCCTGCACCATCGAGGACTGCTATAATACGGGCAGTGTCACGGCAGAGAACGAATCGGCCGCAGTCAACAATATTGTGGGCGGCTTTGTTGGATATGTTACCTCCGCAAGCACCGTCCGCAGATGTTATAATACCGGCGATGTTCTCTCAACCAATGCTGCCACCGACCTTGCCAATGTTGTGGGTGGCTTCGTGGGGGACAACGCATCAGGTACCATTGAAAACTGCTACAATACCGGCAATGTCACTGGAGAGAATCGCAATGGCGGTACCAGTAATGTAGGCGGATTTGCGGGTGTCAACAGAGATAAAATTGCCAGCTGCTGGACAGTAGGCCAGGTCAGCAGCAGTGCAGACGGCACGAACAATGTGGGTGCTATGGTTGGAAACAACTACAGCAGCGGTACCATTGACAATTGCTATTACCTGGCGGGCACAGCGGAGCAGGGTACCGGCGTCAACGACGGCACGGGAACTCCCGGTTCCCTCGCCGCAGAGGACATAACTGGCGCAGATGCCCTGACCAACATGGGCTTGGACGACACCGTCTGGACGGAGGGCGGTAACAACACCGCATGGCAGTACAGCACAGCCTCCGAGGATGACGAAACCCTTGGAATCTACACCGCTACAGGCTACCTGCCTCAGCTTAGCGCCTTTGTGGATAACAACAGCCACGAGACACTGCCCCTGACCCGTACGGGCATAAAGCAGGAGCAGGACAGTATTGACGGCAAAACGTATTACCTTATTTATACTGCTGACCAGCTCGCCACCTTCCGCAATATCGTCAACGGCAGCGGCCTCAGCGAGGCGGAGCAGGCGATTTACAGCTATAACAACGGAGCCTGCGGCAGGCTGATGCGGGATATCGACCTCAATCCTGGTATTACCTTTAATGACGACGGCACCTACACGGAAGGAACCACCCCGGAACAGTGGACACCTATCGGCAACAGCCTCAGTCGCCGGTACACCGGAACTTTTGACGGAAACGGCAAAACCATTTCCGGCCTGTATATCAACAATAGCTCCGGCACGCAGGGCCTCTTTGGAACCCTTTATAATGGCAGCACGGTGAAAAATCTGGGCATTGTAAACAGCTATATCCGAGGAAATTCTTCAATCGGCGCTGTGGCTGGACAGCTTATGGGTTCAAGCGGTATAGAAGGCTGCTACAACACCGGGGCGGTGACAGGAAGCATCAATGTGGGCGGCATTGCAGGCAACATGATGGCCGGTGATTATGACACCCCTTATGTTCGTAACTGCTATAATACCGGCTCGGTCACCGGTACCACTACCGACACCTATTCCTATACAGGCGGTATTGTGGGAAGCAACAATTGGTGCGAGATTGCAAACTGCTACAACACGGGAACCATAAGCGGAAATGGTGCACGCGGTGTTTCCAGTGGCGTCACCAACTGCTATTACCTGAACACCTGTGGTGCGGCAGGAGACGGAACCTCCCTCACCCTGGCACAGATGGAGGATGCGGAGAGCGCGGACGGCCTGCTGGCAAGATTGGTTGCCGGCTCCGGCGAGGGAATTTGGAGCTCCGAGCTTTCTTCCGTAGGCCAGTGGGAATACAATAAGCCCACAATCCAGCCCATCCTCTCCTGGCAGACGGTTGTGGTAAATGCTCCGACTTACACCGTCACCATTCCTGAAGAAGTGACAGCAGACGGCAGAGAGGTTACCGTCTCCATGACGGCGAGCGCCCTGCTGGCAAAGCAAGCGGTGACAATCACCGTGGCGGAGGATACGGATTTCAACCTGTACTACGGCGGTGATACGACAGACGACAGCATCGAATATGATTGTCTATTATTCAACACGCCTTTGTCTGTAGGAGATACTGTCCTCAGCAGTAACAACACTTTGGCGGAACAGCCGGCGCAGGCTTCCTTGTCCTTCAATGTGACGGAGACGCCACGCTATGCCGGCAGCTACAGCGGAACAATTGTCTTTACTATCAGCATTGGGGAGGTAGACGGCACATGAAGAAAAGGCGAATGGTGAAAATCGTTCTTTCCCTTGCACTTTCCTTCTGTGCTCTGCTTGCCCTTGCGCTGCAGGCCGGGGCCATGCAGATATTTGTAAAGACCCTCACCGGCAAGCACATCACCCTTGAGGTGGAGCCCACTGACCGGATTGAGGATGTAAAGGCAAAGATTCAGGACAAGGAAGGCATCCCGCCGGACCAGCAGCGGCTGATTTTCGCGGGGAAGGAGCTGGAGGACGGCAATACCCTGCAGGATTACAGTATCCAGAAGGATTCCACCCTGCATTTGGTACTGCCGCCGGATGAACGGACAATTGCCGTCGAGTATATTTCCGCCCCTGTCTATATGATGACCATACCTGAAACGGTAACGCTGGGGCAGACGGCCACCATCTCGGCGGAAAACGTGGTGGTGGAGAAGGGCACCCAGTTAGTGATAACGCTGAGCTCCACCGGCGAGGAGGACAATTCCTTTAAGGTGCGGACTCCGGAAGGGGCGGAGCTGACCTATACCATAGAAAACAATGAAAATGAAGTACATATTGGGGACAAGGTATTGATCGTAAATCCCCAGGATGCAGCAAGCGGAAGCGCAAATCTGCAGTTTGTCGCGCCGCAGGAGACGCAGTTTGCCGGAGACTATACCGGCACCGTAATCTTTACCGCCTCAGTAGAGCCGGCAGAACGAGTAGAAGGGGAGTGATATTTGATGAAAAAAGTATGCAGCGTGTTCCTTGCGGCTATGCTGTTGCTTTCCGCATCTGTGGGTGCGCTGGCAGTGGAAATCCCGATTGAGGGGGATTTCGTGATTGCCACAGAGGATGAAAGCTGTTACACTATCGTTGATAATGTAATCACCTTTCTGGATGGAGCCGACGTCACCCTGTCCGGCAATGGGAGCAATTACGTGCTTGTGGTCGCAGACGGCGCGGAGGTGACCATTACCCTGAAGGGCTTCACCTGCAGCCGTGCCGGAACCTGGAGCTCGGCAATTACCTTGGAGGGAAGCGCATCCGCCACCATCGTTCTGGCGGATGGAACGGTGAATAACATCACAGGAGGGCAAGAATCCTCCGCCATCCGTGTTCCCCAGGACGCTTCCCTTACTATCACCGGAAACGGAACCTTAAGCGCATCTGTCAGTAACAGTGGTTCCATGGCTTTCAGTGCCGTCATTGGAAGTCAATACGCACAATCATATGGAAATATTTCGATTCTCGGCGGTACCATTCACATGAGTATAAGCGGCAGTAGCCAGGCTAAAAAAGCCAGTCTTGGAACGACACGGTGGTTAGGAGCAGAGGGCACAGACAACGGCACGATCATCATCGCAAACGCCACCGTCAGCTGTGATGTAATCGGTGGAGCCAATACATCACAGTACAGCAGTGTAGTGATTGTCAATTCCACTGTCAGCGGCACAGTCAACGCCTCGACCATTCGGGGCGGCGCGTCCGGCTGGACGGTCAACGGAAATTTCAGCCTGACGTCCGATTTTGAAATTCCCGCCGGGCAGACCTTGACCATTCCAAACGGCTCTTCCCTGACGGTTGTTCCGTATGCGGTGCTGACCAACAACGGAACGATTGTCATTGAAGAAGGCGGCGTGCTGACCGTACTGGTTGGTACCGACCTGGGCACACTGGTGAATGACGGGCAGATTATTTACATCACCACGCAGGAGCGTTCCGCACAGGTGCAGTATTCTGTGGCTCCCACGTATACGGTGACCATTCCGGAAACGGTGGCTCTTGGCGAAACCGTTACCCTTTCAGCGGAAGACGTAATAGTGGAAAAAGGGCGGCAGGTGGAAGTGGAGTTGAGTGCCACCAGCGGAACGGACAATGCGTTTCAGGTGAAGACGCCCGAGGGGGCCGAGCTCAGCTACACAGTGAAAAACGGGGAAACAGAAGTTGCCGTAGGAGATACGGTGCTGACAGTAGACCCCGAGACGAGCAGTCAGGACAGCGTGACGCTTTCCTTTACTGTTCCAAGCAACATTATATACGCTGGAGAATATTCCGGCACCGTTACCTTTACTGTCAGCGTACAGGATAAACCATAAATAAATGAATTAAATTTTTGGAGGAAAATACAATGAAAAAATTATTGACAGGTATCCTTACGGCAGCGCTGTGTCTTTCTATGGCGGTTCCGGCATTCGCTGTAGAAATCAATCAGGACAGCGATCCGAAAGAGGGCGACACAACGGTGTCCTTCAATGTTGACCCGGCCTACACGGTGACGATTCCCGGGACGGTGGAGCTGGAAAAGGTGGACGATGCCGGTACTGTTACATATGAAAAGGACCTGACTGTGTCTGCTGCCGCCGGCGCGCGGCTGCTGGAGGGACAGACCATTCAGGTAACGCTGGCCAGCGATTTTGAGCTTGATACCTCAGCCGATGCAAGCTACAAGCTGCCTTACACAGTAAAAGTAGGCGCATCTGAGGAGGCCATTGACAGCGGCGATGTAGTGGCCACCTTCGGCACCAGCACTACGGAACAGGCCAGCGTGCTGCATTTTGCAGCAGAGGACCCGGCCTATGCGGGCGATTACAGTGATACTGTGACCTTTACGATTTCCACATCCGCCGGAATGAATGTTACCTTGGGGACCACCTGGGAGTCAATTGTCGTCGGTTGGTGAACCGGCCTTATATTCCACACAAATAAACAGGAGGAAATATAACGATGAAAGCAAAACTGTTGGCCGGTGTTCTGGCGGGGGCTCTGACCATTTCCATGGCCCTGATGAGTGTGTCGGCGGCGGAGATCCATCAGGACAGCGATCCCAAAACTGTGGATGCGGTTATCACCACCAGCATCTCTCCCACCTATACGGTGACCATTCCTGCGGATACGTCGGTGCCCTTTAATACGCTGGAGACCCCCTTCGGCAGCATCGAGGTAACTGCTGCGCAGATTGACCCGGATAAATGTATCCGCGTCACGCTGACCACCGATGGAGAATTAAACAATCAGGTGGATGGGACAAAAGTGATTCCCTATACCATCAATGATGCAAGCGGCGACGTATTTACCTCTGCCGACTACCTGGCTGTAGGGGATAAGACCGATCTTACTATCAATATTACACAGGACGACTGGAACAAAGCGGCTGCCGGAGCATATGCGGACACCGTCACGTTCACTGTTTCCTATGAGAACAGAACGACCGATTAAGGAGGAGGCAAAATGAGGAAAATAGCGGCCTTGCTATTGTGCTTTTGCCTGCTGTGTGTGAGTTCTGTGAATGTCTTTGCCGAAAACATTGTTTCCGCGGACGAGACGGGCGGCGACGCTGCCATATCTGTAACGGTACCGGACAGCCATACGATTACGGTGGATGCTGAAAATGCCCAAGTAATATATGGCAGCCGAGCAGACGACAGCTTTTCTGTAGAGCGCCTCTCAGCGCCCAGGCTGCTGATTCGGCCGGAAAATGGATACCGAATCACGAGGGTGACCTTGAACGGTGAGGATATTACGGAACAGGGAATCGGCGGCTACTATACACTGGAACCGGTCTATGAGGATCAGACGCTGACCGTTGAAGCGGAGTCTGTACCGAGCAATCCTGACAGCACTCATGATGTGAGCGGTACCATCACCGACGAGGATGGGGAGCCGATTCCGGGCGTTACAGTGGACATCGGCGGCCAGACGGGAGTTACCGACGAAGATGGAAGCTTTACGATTCCGAATGTGCCGGACGGGTATCATCCCGTCACCATAACAGATGAGGACGGCAATATCATCGGCTATACTGAAGTGGAAATCAGCGAGGGAGAGCCGAGTGTTACGCAGAAGGCAGACGGGAGCTGGGCACTTACAGCACCGAAGGATGGGAATTTCTCTATAGAGTTGACTGTAAAGGACGATGGAACTCTTTCGGTAGATAAGGTAACGGCAGAAGAGATACAGGAAGAGCCCCAGAGCGAATCCGATGCTCCGCAAACTGGGATCAGCACGGATATGCTTCTGTGGTGGGTGCTTTTAGCTGTTAGCGCCGGCTGTGTTGCGCTGGTGTTGATGTTCAGAAAACGCACAAAAGCAAAATAATAGGTTACGGGCGATGATGGGAAACCATTCATCGCCCGTATTTTTGTTTATTTGATATGTGTGAAGCAGGCAGCTATTATCCTGCTGGCGACTTATATAAACGCCCCTTGCGAGGGATGCTTTTGGCTTGTATAGGCTCCTTTGTGGGGAGATGCGCAGCATCTCCGGGGGCATGTCGACGCAAATTTTCTTTAAGGCTCCCTTGTGTAAAGGGAGCTGGCTCCGCGTAAGCGGAGTCTGAGGGATTGTCTCATCTAAGTTATAAACAACCCCTCCGTCAGCTAGCGCTGACACCTCCCCCCTCCCAGGGGAGGCTTGCAGCAAGAAAATCTCCATGTGTAAGGGGATACCCCCGCATGGGGAGGCGAAGAAAAAAGCCCCCTTGTGCAAAGGGAATACCTTCGCATGGGGAAGCTTGAATTAAGAAAGGCCCCCTTGTGCAAAGGGGGCTGGTGGCGTAGCCACCTGGGGGATTGTCTTTTTTACAACCCCTCCGACTCGCCTACGGCGAGCCACCTCCCCTTACACAGGGGAGGCTTGAATTAAGAAAATCTCCAGGTGTAATTGTATTAAATAAACTACCTCTTTCAGCTTTAGCTTATCTTTATGCCGTCTCTTCAGCGGGAGGCGTTTTCTGCTTTCGCTCTATATTTTCCATTTGTTTTTGCAGACGCCTTTTTACAAATATAAAGCATATAATCTGCGCTGCAAAGCTGATGAACCAGGAGACAGGATAGGAAATATACAGGGAAGTAATTGTGTGGAAGGAAGGGAAAATCAGCAGCACCCAAAGAATCCGCGTGCCGCATACGCCGATGACAGATATCAGCGCCGGCACCAGCGATGTACCCATTCCACGCAGGACACCGGTCATAACATCGTTGCCGGAGCATAAATAATATGTGGAACAGATGATGATTAGCCGCTGTACACCATAGGCTACCGCCGCCTGGGAATTCGGCATATACGCGGGTATGTATATGTGTAGAAGCTCTTCCCTGAAAAGAAGGAAAACTCCGCCCATCACAATGCTGACAGCTGCGGCCAGTGCAAGAGCTGCTTTCATGATGCTGCCAGTCCGGTGGTATTTTTTCGCTCCGATATTCTGACCGGTAAAGGAGACGGCGGACTGATGGAAGGCGTTTACGGACAAATACATAAAGCCCTCCAGGCTGGCCGCGGCCGCATTCCCGTTGACCGCTATGGAGCCAAAAGAGTTGATGGAAGATTGAACCACCACGTTTGATATGGAAAATACGGAGCTCTGCAGCCCAGCGGGGACGCCGATCCTTATAATTTTCAACAGCTTTTCAGGGTAAATTCGAAGCTTTCGTATCTCCAGCTTATACCATTTGTCACATCGCAGCATATGCACCAAAATACAGGCTGCAGAAATAAACTGAGAAATCACTGTTGCAATGGCAACGCCTGCGACATCCAGGTGAAAAACAATGACGAAAATCAAATTTAAAATAATGTTGACAACGCCGGAAATGCTCAGGTAGTACAACGGCCGCTTTGTATCTCCGGAGCTGCGTACGATAGACGCGCCGAAATTGTAAACCATCATAGCCGGCGTCCCACAGAAGTAGATTTTCATATATGTGGCAGACTGACCGATGACATTGTCGGGAGCTTCCATCAGACGTAGCGCCGGCGTAGATACGAAAAATCCAATAATTCCAACCAAAATTCCGGCAATTGCGGCGGAGAGAATGGAAGTGTGTACCACCTGATGCACGCCCTCCGAATCTTTTGCTCCGTAGCAGTAAGCGGTGGTGACGCTGGCGCCTACGGAAAGCCCCATAAACAGATTGACAATCAGCGTAATCAGCGCAGTTGTAGATCCCACGGCTCCTATGGCGGTTTCACTTCCGAAACGTCCTACCACAACAGTGTCCGCTGCATTGAACAGCAGCTGGAGCATGCCGGTCAGCATAATGGGAATGGCAAAAAGGAGGAGTCCCTTTACAATGGGTCCGCCGGTCATATCTATGCTGCTTTTACTGTACCTTGTCATTGAACTCTCCTTGTAAAACGGCAGTGAAGCCCCGCAGAACGCTCCGCGGGGCTCTTATATACTCTATATATTATAATCCGCTGCAGATAAAAGTCAATATTTCCCACGCAATAAAAATGATTTATTTTACAAGGAAAGCTTGCCTGCGAAGCTTAACAATAATATACAGGCATCCGGTCAGATGCAAAGGCACATTTTGCAATTCTTTTAAAAATATGCTATGATAGAAATCGTAAAATAAAACGGTGGAGGAAGTAATGTTATGCTGTTTATAGAGTATCCTGGCTGCACAACCTGTCAAAAGGCTAAAAAATGGCTGGACGAGAATAAAATTCAATATACAGACCGGAACATCAAGGAGGACCGTCCTACTTATGAAGAATTGCGGGAGTGGCACGCGAAAAGCGGACTATCTCTTAGAAAATTTTTTAATACCAGCGGGCTTTTGTACAAATCCATGGGGCTGAAAGACAAATTGCCGACAATGTCTCAGGAAGAGCAGCTGCAGCTTCTGGCCTCTGACGGGATGCTGGTAAAACGGCCGATTGTGGTAGACGGTGATACGGTGCTGGTGGGATTCAAAAGCGACGCTTGGGAAACTTTGCGTCGGTAGGCTGGGAAAAAAACTATAAAGTCTGCTTTTTTCTCCATCTTAACAGCAGGGCCGAATTCAGTATCACAAGAACGGAGCCTGCATTGTGTACAAGGGCTCCCACAACCGGATTGAGTACGCCTGTCATTGCAAGAATGATGGCCAGGAAATTGAGTCCCATGGAAAAAGAAAGATTTATCTTGATGGTGGTCATCATCCGTTTGGACAGGGAGAGCAAATGGGGAAGCTCCTTCACTTCGTCATCCACAAGAGCAATGTCTGCCGCGTCTACGGCGATGTCGCTGCCGACGCCCCCCATTGCGATTCCCACGGCTGCCTTTTTCAGCGCGGGCGCGTCGTTGATGCCATCGCCGATCATGCAGACGGGACAGCCTGTATTTTCGCATTCTTCAATATAATGCAGCTTATCCTCTGGCAGACAATTCGCGTGGACTTCTTCAATATGCAGCTGCTTTGCGATGGCACTCGCCGCCTTCTCGTTGTCGCCGGTCAAAAGCACCGGAGGCACGCCGATTTTATGCAGGGCGTCTATCATACCGACGCTTTCCCCGCGGACAGTATCTGCAAGGACGATATAGCCCGCAAAGGTACCATTTATGGCAATATAAATTACCGTACAACCCTGTTCCAAATACGATTCTATTTCCTTGTCTTTGATTACGGAGACGCCTTGTTCTGTAAGCAGCTCCATATTTCCCGCAAGGACGCTTTCGTTGTCCACTGTTGCCCAAACCCCCCGGCCCGGGAGCATTTGAAAGTCGCTCACCTGTGCAGGCACGTTTTGCTCAGTTTGCTTGTGGCTGGCCACAATGGCCTTCCCCAGGGGATGCTCGGAGAGCCGCTCCGCCGCAGCTGCCAGAGCGTATATTTTTTCTTCGGAAAATTTCTTGGAGCAGCTTTTGACTGCCGTCACCTTGGGGGTTCCGTATGTAAGGGTGCCCGTTTTATCAAAGGCAATTCTTTTGGTGGCCGCCAGACGCTCTAAGGCATCTCCCTCCCGCACGAGAAATCCGTGCTTTGTAGCGTTGCCGATAGCTGCCATAATGGCGGTAGGGGTTGCCAGCACCAGAGCGCAGGGACAAAATACAACCAGAATTGTAACGGCACGAATAATCTGCCCTGTAATCGCCCAGGTCAGTGCCGCTGCAGTCAGCGCAATGATAACAATCCACGTGGCCCATCGGTCTGCCAGACCGACAATTTTTGCTTTTCCTGCATCGGCGGATTGGACAAGACGGACCATGCGCTGGATGGAGCTGTCTTCTCCCACTCTTGTAGCCTTCATATCAAAGGCGCCGAACTGATTGACCGTACCGCTGGAGACCTCGTCCCCCGCCGTTTTGTCTACGGGAAGGGATTCACCGGTCATGACTGCCTGATTGATGGACGTGCGCCCGGAGAGAATTACACCGTCCACAGGGATGCTCTCTCCCGGCAGGACACGCAAAGTATCGCCAATCTGCACCTGTTCGGCAGGGATGATTTCTTCTGTTCCATCTCTTAGGATTCGTGCTGCCACGGGCGTCAGATGCACCAGTTTTTCGATACCCGCCCGGGCCTTTGCCACGGTCAAATCCTCCAGCAGAGCACCAAGCTGCATGATAAACGCAACCTCTCCGGCGGCAAAGTCTTCGCCGATGCAGACAGATGCGATCAGTGCCAGGGAGACAAGCACGTCCGCTTTTATATCAAAGGAAGTCACCAGTCCGATGACTGCTTCCAGAAGGATGGGAATGCCGCAAAGGACAATGGCGATCCAGGCAGTGTCGAACGGAAAGGGATGCAGATCCAAAATACTGATGATGAGAGCGGCACCGGAAAGGACAAGCAGCAGAATATCCTTTTTTACACCGCCCAGCGCAAGAAAATCTTCCAGCTTTCGTATAAATGCACGCATATAATCCTCCTTGCAATATACCTATAGGGGTATACCTATATTATACAGATGGAGGGAATGTTTGTCAAGAAAAAAATCAGCCAGCAAAGGGGCTGATTTTCAAAAAAGTTATCCCATATTGGAAAATCTCTCCACGGCCTTGGTAAAGCTTTCGATGGTTTTATCCGCGTCACCGTGTTCAATACCGTCGCGGACACAGTGCTTGATATGGCCTTCCAGCACTACCTGTCCGCATTTATGCAGTGCGGATTTTGCGGCGTTCAGCTGGGAGAGGATGTCCTCACAGGGAATGTCTTTATCGATCATTCTGTCTATTGCCTGGACTTGTCCGATAATTTTCCTCAGCCTTCGGTGCAGATTGTCGGCGTCCATACATTGTTTCATTGTGTATTCTCCTTACCTATAGATGTATATGTATATTTTATGCGATACGGTGGGCTTTGTCAAGATACGGGGCTGGATGGATTTGGAGAATGGCAGGGGAAGGCAGAGGGACAACCCCTCCGTCACGGCTACGCCGTGCCACCTCCCCTTGCACAGGGGAGGCT
>QAKH01000022.1 GCA_003343885.1 Clostridiales bacterium
GTCCACCATTTAACCCATAGAAAACGGGTTAAAAGAGGCTTCGTTCTGTCAAATTGCGTCAAACCATTTGAAAAGGAAAAACCCCGGAAACCGCGTAGTTCCGGGGTTTTTGACCACTTTTGATAAAGTTTAGCGCTTGCTGAACTGCGGAGCGCGACGGGCAGCCTTGAGGCCGTACTCGAAAGAGCGCAAAACTCTTACGATAACGCTAAAAAGTCGCTTGACGACCTGTATGAAACACGGGATGACCTGAACGTAGTATCGGATTGGTCGGGCGTGATACAGGTTATGGATCTTGAAGTCGGAGACGACGTAATGAGCGGCGCAGTTATCGCAAGTATAATAGATAGAGATACAATGCTTATAGACGTTCCGTTCATGCAGTCGGACACGTTCGGTATTGCAAAAGGCGACACAGCGGTTTTGACGGTGGCGTCTACGCTTGAAGAAATAAGCGGTACGGTTGATTCAATAAGCCCTTCGTATACAGTCAACTCAAACGGCGTTAAGGTGTCGCTTGTTACTATCGCCGTGAAAAATCCGGGCGGTATTACCGAAACCACCTCGGCAACAGCAAAGATAGGCGATTATTCATGTACACAGGCGGCAAATTTCTACTATAACGTAAACGAGCAAATCAAGGCTGAAACATCCGGAGAAGTGGCAAGAATTATCAAGGGCGAGGGCGACTACGTATCGGCGGGCGAAACAATTGTTGTCCTTGAAAGCGAAAGCCTTGACGACAGCATTGATAACGCCGAAAGAAGCTTGAACGAGGCTGCCAACAGCCTGAAAGACGCACAGGACGCATTTGATAATTACGAAATCACAGCGCCCATATCCGGTACGGTTATCGAAAAGAACTATAAACTCGGTGAAAAGATAGGTTCATCATCGGGAAGCGGAGGCGGAAACACGGTCGCTGTCATATACGATATGTCTGCGCTCAAATTCGAGATGAACATAGATGAACTTGACATAGATTCGCTTGAGGTAGGACAACAGGTAAACGTCACCTCTGAGGCAAAGCCGGGAACGACTTATGTCGGTGAAATTACATATATAAGCGTGCAGGGCACAACTTCCAACGGTACAACCTATTACCCCATTACCGTAACTCTTAACGATTACGGCTCAAGTGAAGAAGGAACCGCATTGAGGCCCGGAATGAATATAGACGCTGAAATAGTGCTCGAGAAAGCGGAAAACGTTATCGCTGTTCCGATAGACGCAGTCGCAAGAGGAAATAAAGTAAAGGTTATAACCGCGAATACTTCGACCGACGCCGCAAATCCGGGCAATGAACCGAGTGACAGCGGGAACAAACCGGAAAACGGCGAAAATACCGAGCAGGGCACAGCGCCTGAGCAATCACAAATACCTGAACAGGGTAATGCGCCTGAACAAGGAAATATGCCTGAACAAGGAAATATGTCCGAACAGGGCAATGCAGCTGAACAGGACGGTAAGTCCGAAACGAGCGCACAGCCGGCAGGACAGTATTCAACCGTTCCCAATACAACCGAGTATACGGAAGTTACAGTTGAAACTGGTATAAGTGATGACGATTATATAGAGATAGTGTCAGGACTTAACGAGGGAGACGTTATCATAGTGGAGAGCGCCGAACGTCAGGCAAGCTTTGACTGGAGCGATATGGGCTCAATGATGGGCGGCAGTATGCCGGTCGGCGGCATGGGAGGCGGAATGCCATCCGGCGGTATGGGCGGCGGTCCGAGAGGTTGACGTAAAGAGGAGTGTCAGCGTATGATTACGTTAAAAAATATCTATAAAATTTATTATAACGGAGACGCGGAAACTCATGCCGCGGACGGAATAAGCCTGCATATAGATAAAGGAGAGTTCGTGGCAATAGTGGGACAGTCCGGTTCGGGAAAATCTACCATTATGAACATTATAGGCTGCCTTGACGTCCCCACTTCGGGAACATACGAGCTGAACGGCATAGACGTTAGTACGATGGACGATGACGA
This sequence comes from Clostridiales bacterium, assembly GCA_003343885.1. Taxonomy (GTDB): domain Bacteria; phylum Bacillota; class Clostridia; order Oscillospirales; family CAG-382; genus UMGS882. The sequence goes on from QAKH01000022.1 coordinate 1,995, forward strand.
GCTTGCGGAAATACGGAACGTTACCCTGGGATTTATATTCCAGCAGTACAACCTGATACCAAAGCTTAATGTCATTGAAAATGTGGAGCTGTCTTTGCTTTACGCCGGAGTTGATAAGCACGAAAGACGGGAGCGCGCAAGAGAAATGTTAAAAAAGGTCGGGCTTGAGGGAAAGGAAAAAAATTATCCTTCCCAGCTTTCCGGCGGACAACAGCAGAGAGTGTCAATAGCACGTGCGCTTGCAGGCGATCCTTCGGTAATACTTGCCGACGAGCCGACAGGAGCGCTTGACTCACGTACCGGCAGAGAAGTTCTTACATTTCTCCAAAAGCTGAACGATGAGGGAAATACAATTGTTCTTATTACCCATGATAACGGAATTGCGGCTTCTGCCAAGAGAATAGTGCGGCTGCACGACGGTAAAATTGTTTATGACGGACCTGCGGACGCTCCGGAGGCGGTTGTCAGGGCAAATGTGTCCTTTGACGAGGATCCGCTTGTCAAGGCGAGCCGTTCCAAACAAAAGAGTGAGAATGTTCAAAACTCCGGGCAGAAAAAGGAGGGCAATAAATAATGGGAATTACCCAGTGCTTTATTATGGCGCTGAAAAGCCTTTCAACAAGCAAAATGCGTGCTTTTCTGACAATGCTCGGAATTATCATCGGCGTTGCCGCCGTCATACTCATAATGTCGCTTGGAAACGGTATGACTATCTACATAAACGATATGTTTGCTGAAATGGGTACAACCACGGTAAATGTTACGATAACGGGACGTGGTTCTACCAGAACAGTAGACGCAGATGATATGTATGAGTTTTACGAGGAAAATACGGATTCGTTTTCGTATGTCAGTCCTCTTGTAAGCACCATGGGACAGGTGAGAACGTCGGTAGACAGCGAAACATACATGCCGTCCATTACAGGTGTCAGCGAGCAGTATCTCGACGCAAAGCAGCAGGAGCTTGCCGCAGGACGAAATATTGCGTACATGGACATAGAGCAGAACAGCAAGGTGTGCGTTGCCGGCGCATTTTATGACTATTTGTACGACGGTGAGGCTGTCGGAAATTATATAAAAATAAACGGAGATAAATATACGATAATAGGCGTCGTAGAAGAGCTTGACGACAAGACTGATGAAACGGGAGGCGATAACTTTGTGTACGTGCCTTATTCAACTGCGGCGCGCCTTCTTGCAAGAAACGCCAATATAACAAGCTATATTTTTCTTGCAAAAACCGAAGACGATATCGATAAATGCGTTTCGCTTCTTGATGACCGTTTGTATGAAACTTTCCAGAATGAGGATTTATATACGGTTATGAGTAATTCCATAATACTTGATACCATGACGGATATGGTAAATATAGTTGTAAATATCCTGTCGGCGATTGCAGCGATATCCTTGGTTGTCGGCGGAATAGGAATTATGAACATAATGCTTGTGTCGGTTACCGAGCGTACAAGGGAGATAGGTATCAGAAAAGCCCTCGGCGCAAAGGGAAGACATATCCGCATGCAGTTTGTCATAGAAGCCGGCACTACCAGCGCAGTCGGAGGAGTAATAGGCATAGTTTTTGGAATTGTCGGGGCACGTATGGTGTCAATGTTTATAGATGATTTTACTGCGGTTCCCACAATTCAGGCTATTCTGCTTGCTTTTGGCATTTCAGTCGCAATCGGAGTTATATTCGGATATCTTCCGGCAAACAAGGCGGCTAAATTAAATCCGATAGAAGCTCTCAGGCACGAATAAACACAGGCGGTATCAGCCTTTATATATACTGAAAGGATAATGGAAATGAAGAAATTTATTTGTTTGGCAGTATCAGCATTGCTCGTATGCGCCTTATTGACGGCAGGCGTCTTTGCCGAGCACACGGGCATAAGTAACACAAGCGATACTGAAAAAATAGATGTTTTGCGGCTCCTTGAAATAGTAAAGGGTGACGAGAACGGAAATCTGAATCTTGACGCTCCTGTCACCCGTGCCGAGTTTGTCAAGATGGCGCTTTGCGCGTCGACATATAAGGATACCGCCGACGAAACGCTGTCCTATTCGCTTTTCCCCGATGTTACGGGAAGCCACTGGGCGGCAGGATATATATCAAGTGCCATACAGGCAGGCTGGATCTCCGGATATCTTGACGGAACCTTCCGCCCGGAAAACCAGGTAACCCTTGAAGAGGCGGTAGTGATAGCGTTAAAGATGCTTGGATACACAAACGAGGATTTTCAGGGTACATACCCGGAATCCCAGCTTGCAAAGTACGAGCAGATAGACCTTGATACATCCATTAACGCTTCAAGAGGCGACGTGCTTACAAGGCTTGAGTGCATGAAGCTTATATATAATACGCTCTGCACAAAAAATAAGGCAGGAGTATATTACTGCACAACTCTCGGGTACTCGGTGGACGCGGATAATACGGTAGACTATCTGACGCTGCTTTCAAATAACATGACAGGACCGTTTGTAAACATTGACGGAAGCTATAAAAACGTCGTATCATTTTCTGACGACGCAAATATTCAGGTTTACCGTGACGGTAAGCTTTCCGACATAGGGGCGCTAACCGATTATGACGTGTACTACTATTGCGATAAGCTTAAAACAGTTTGGACGTATACCGATAAGGATTTCGGAATAATATCAGCCGTTTCTCCGAACCGTGAAACGCCGCAGACAGTAAGCATCGGGCAGACGACCTACAGCCTTACTCCCACCGCCGCAAGCAAGCTCACCAACGCCGGCGGCCTTGCGACAGACGATTATGTTATGATACTTCTCGATAAGGACGGAGCGGCAGCAGATATTGTGAAAGCCGACGCAGCCATGTACGAGAAATACAGCGATGACGACAAGGATTTGCTTACAGAGGTGAATAAAACAATAAGCGATCCTATCGTAGTCAAGGATTTGACTTCCTATAAGGACGAAATACCTTTTGATATAACCGGCGCAACCATTCTTCTTGACAGCGAACCCATTACATCAGCGGATATACGCATAAACGACGTTTTGTACTATTCCGAGCCTTTCGCTTCGGTCTGGGTGTTCAGGGATACGCAGTCCGGCGTTTGCTCGGCTATTTCCCCCAACCGTGAAAATCCTGCATCCGTCACGGTTTCCGGAAAAACCTATACGCTCACAACCGATGATGTTATATATAAATTTTCAAATTACGGCACATTTAAAACGGATATGCTTGTAACATTGCTTCTCGGCAAGGACGGAAACGCCGTAGACGTTGTTGCGGCAGGAACCGAAGTAATCGGCGACGGAGAGGACCAGGTTCCATATGCAGAAGTAGTGCAGTCCACTCTTAAAGGTCCGTATATCGTGGAAAGCGACGGAACACTTTCCTCCGACAGCGGCATAAGCCTTTATACGGCGACGGTATATAAGAACAATAAGCTGTCAAGCTTCTCTGAAATAAAGACAAATAATGTTTACTACTACTCAAAGCTTCTCAATACCGTTTGGATATATGACGACACGGTTTCCGGAACGGTTGAGAGCATAAGTCCGACAAGAGTTTCGCCCACGTCTGTTACGGTTTCCGGAAAGACATATACGCTTTCAGGCGCAAACGCACAATATGCTTTCTCAAGCCTCGGAATATACGATGTGGGAGACAGGGTAACCCTCCTTTTGGATAAGGACGGTCAGGCGGCAGGCGTAACACAAATAGGTGAAGCCGGAGCTGTGGTGTACGGCGTTGTAATAGCGAACGGCGAGAAGCAGTATACCGACTCAGACGGAAAGACCTACACGGCGGATTATATGCAGATATTCGCCACGGACGGAGAAACATATACGTATGAATATTCCAGCTCATACAGCGTCGGACAGGCGGTAAAAGTCGTTGTTACCGACCAGAAAACCCAGGTGTATGGTTTGACCGGCCCTAAATCAAATTCCTATGCGCTTCCGCTGACCGAGGCAGTAAAACAGGGCAAATTTGCGGACAACGCACAAATTATAGAGTATTATAACAGCAGTATATACGGAACTGTTCTCGAATCGAGAATTACAGGTATTGATATATGGTACGGCGATATTTTGTACTACGAGCTAAATTCCGACGAAGAGGTTGAGATACTTATTCTCGACGATTGCACGGGCGACCTTGTAGAGTACGGATTGCTTACCGAGGTTGACGGCTCCTACTACGAGTATATTCTCGATGGGGAAAAGCAGTCGTACTCGTCCGGCGACTCACGTTTCACCGTAACGACAGGTCCCGCATATTTCGCCTTCAACGGAACTCAGATAACCAAGATAGGAAATATAAGAGCAAGCGTGGATATATCAACAATAGTAGGCAATACGGCGTATACATCTCAGGATAAGCAATACGCAATCGATGACAACGCAAGGGTATACGTGCTTGAAAACGGAGAATATAAGGCGTATGATCTTGACAAGTTAAAAGAGAAGAATTATGCCGTCATGACCGGTTACTATGACCAGGATACCGCTTACGGAGGAATAATCCGTGTAATAATAGCATATTGATAATCAAAAAAGTCCGCACGCAGTTTTGCGTGCGGACTTTCATCATCCCGTTGAATCTCCAATGCATCTCCAAAGACTTTTTCAAATCAAGTCAAAACTCAAAAAGCTTTCCCTCACCGGACGGCAATTCAAAATCAAAGGTCTTTTCCCCAAGGGTAACCGTTCCGCAAACTCGGGCATTTTCGTCAAACGCATCTTTCATGTTGACTATCAGAACGGCAGGCGCGCCGCAGTCCTTTTTTATAAAGTGACCGGCAAGAACGGCTCCGTCAGCGGTTATGCTGATGTTTGAGATAATACCCTCGTCGGGATTGTTTTTTTGCCGCATTAACTGAGTTACTAAGCGTGGATGGGCATTTTCTATATCTCCGTGTACCGTAATTCCCGTGCTGCGGTAACGGAAAAGACGTTCTCCTAAGGCGTGAAGATCGGCATTTAAGCGTTTTGCGTAATAGTAAACAGGATTTTTGGAGCCGTCGGAATTTACGCAGCTTGTGTCTTCAGTCCACCAGCCCTTGCAGTAGGTTGCGTGCATGATAACAGTGCTTCCGTAGGCAAGCGACAGGAACGCCTGCCATCTGAGCTGAAATTCCTTTAGGTTTTGCGTGGTCAGCCAGGCGCCTGTCTGTATTATTAACCATAAGTCCTTGCCGCTTTTTCTGCAAGCCTTTGCCGCTATGTCGAGATTTTCAAGGTACATGTCAAACGTTCCGCAGTTGCTACCCTGAAACGGATAATAGTCAAAGCATAAATAGTCAAGATCAACTTTTTTTAAGTATTCGTCAATATGCTCGGCATACGTTGCGTTTCCAAGCTGTGAAATTGCCTGTTCTTTGGTGTTTTGCGCAACACTTGCATAGTTGGGGTACAAATTTATGTACGGAAACTGCCCGGGAAAGATTTTTTCGTATTCCTTAATAACACGTGTTATTCCGTCAAAATCCTTTGAGCTCGGTTCATCGACAAGATAATCTCCCCATAAGGCGGACGAGTCGGGGTATGTACTTTTGGCGTTGAGCATAACCTCGTTTGACATCGTTTTTTCGTATCCTCCGGCGTTAGAGCCGTCACTGCCCCACCACCTCGGCAGAATTTTTGTCGCAAGAACGCCGATACCGTATTTTTCGCATAAATCCAGGAATTTTTTCTCAGTGCCGGTCTGCACGAGAAAGTCAATTCCCATGTCGGATGCGTCTTTCATGTATTTGTCCTCGTAAAGCGTGTCGTCGTAAAAGTAAGCGCCTATCAGAAATCTGTCTCTCGGAAATTTCATGGCTTTTCCCTCCTTTGCTGTTTACACGTTTTGTTAAGTTAAATGAAAGTTGAGACCTTGAACTCCTTATGGTATAATGGTTTTA
>QAKH01000018.1 GCA_003343885.1 Clostridiales bacterium
GACCTCATTTATGCCGCATAAGAGATGGGAAGTCGCCGGCGCCGATGTTGGATTTCTCCGTTCGGGCTTCGCCCTCTCTCCGCAATCCAACATCATTCTACGCTAATCGTTACTTTTCTGTGAATTATTGCAGGTTGCTATTGCAATTTGCGACCAAAACATTTATAATGTGAAATAAATTTTAAATATTTCTCATCAGGCAGTAAAACACGGAGATTTTGGCAGATATTTGTTGACTTTTAAAATTCAGTTTGCTATCATAAAATGCATAAGGTTTCATCGAAAGGCGGAAGCAGAAATTATGGATATCCGAAACAACGCGCCTGAAATCGACGCACTGAGACAGGGAATGGACTGGGACTGTGAAGACATAGAGAGATACCAGATACTTATAGAAACAGTGTACGGTGACAGTCACCCGGGTAGCACTCATCTTGACAGACTTGCGAAAATGGCGGACGACGGAATAAAGTATCGCGGCGCCAAGCCTTCGCATTTTACCGCAACCGATATTTGCGACGGAATTGCCCAAGGCCACGACGGAATGAACTATTCTCTTGCTTCAAGAGAAATAATTGCCGCAATGTGTGAGATACACGCTAAAGCCAACGGCTTTGACGGCGCAGTGTTCATTTCTTCCTGCGATAAGGCAGTGCCGGCACATCTTATGGCAATGGCAAGATTAAATTTGCCGTCAGTATTTGTCCCCGGCGGAACAATGCCGCTTGCGGCAGACGGATTTACACTCGAACAAATAGGAAATGTAAACGCGCGCTTCAAGACGGGAGAGCTTACAAGGGAGCAGTTTACACAGTACCAAAAAGACGCCTGCACTTCGTGCGGAGCTTGTCAGTTCATGGGTACTGCCTGCACAATGCAGGTTATGGCTGAAGCTCTCGGACTTGCTCTGCCGCATTCAGCGCTGATGCCGGCAAATATGAAGTACATAAACAACATGGCAAAAGCCGCAGGTAAAACTGTTGTTGAACTTGTGAAGAAGAATTTGCACGCACGAGACATACTTACTGAAAAAGCCTTCCATAACGCCGTGGTAATTCACGGAGCCATAGGCGGCAGTACCAACGCACTGCTTCATATTCCGGTAATAGCAAGAGAGGCGGGACTTGAAGTGAAAGCGGATCTGTTTGACGAGCTGCACCGCAAAGTACCTTTTCTTGTAGACACACGCCCGGTCGGAAAGTATTCGACGGACATGTTTTGGTACGCCGGCGGAGTTCCCGCTCTGATGATGAAGTTAAAAGACTTGCTGTATCTCGACGCTTTAACGGTTACGGGAAAAACAGTAGGTGAAAACCTTGAATATATAGAGAAAAGCGGCTTGCTTGAACAGTATAAAGGATATCTTTGCAACTTCGGAGTAACGCCCGAGGACGTAATACACGAAATATCACCGCAAGGCGCTATTGCCGTATTAAAAGGCAACATAGCAAAAAGCGGAGCAGTAGTCAAGTATACCGGTCTACCGAAAAACATGCGGCTGTTCCGAGGAAAAGCGAAAGTTTTTGACGATGAACTCTCAGCGAGAAAAGCGATTCTTGAAAAGCGTATAAAGCCGGGCGACTGCATTATTATCCGGTACTGCGGACCGAGAGGCAGCGGAATGCCGGAGATGTTCTATACAACAGAAAGTCTGTGCGCGTCAAGCGAGCTTGTGGCAACAACAGCAATCCTTACCGACGGACGTTTTTCCGGCGCCTCAAAAGGACCGTGCATAGGGCATATTTCTCCCGAAGCGGCGCAGGGCGGGGAAATAGGACTTGTGCGTGACGGCGATATTATAGAAATAGATATTGAAAACCGTTCATTAAACGCTATCGGAGTTGATTTTGAAAAAAGACGTGAAGAGAATAAAAATATTATAAATGAAAAGACAGCAGAAAATAAAACCGAGTGCGGCGGAATTCTTTCTCTTTACAGAAAATATGCGTCAAATGCCATAGACGGCGGATATATGAGCTGAATATCATAAATAAATGGTTATTTGTAAGGAGAGTATTATGAAAAAAAAGATTATAGCAATAACACTTATTATTTTCTTAATATTAATTTCTATAATTGTTTATTTACTTCTCATTGATTCTATACCACACAAAAAGTATAGTAATGAATATTTTAATATAAAAACTTATACAAGCAGTATAGATAAAGATAATGATGGTATCGATGATCAAACGGATATATTAAATAGTGTTCGAGAGTATATAGCAACAAACCCAAAATATAAAAGTAAATATTATGCAAGTGGTTATTCAGATGATGAATATGGTGTATGTACTGATGTAGTTGCTTTTGGATTAAAAGGTGCCGGATATGATTTGATGGAATTAGTAAATGAACATATAAAGTGTAATAGAAATAATTATGATATTGATACAATAGATAAAAATATAGATTTTAGAAGAGTTAAAAATTTAAAAATATATTTTGAAAATAATGCTGTTTCTCTTACAACTGACGTTTATGATATTGAAAATTGGCAAGGTGGTGATATAGTAATATTTCAAAATCATATTGGAATAGTATCAAATAATAGAAATAAAAATGGAGTTACTTTTATTATTCATCATGCTAATCCTTTTCAAAAATATTATGAAGAAGATATTTTAGAGTCAAGAAATGATATAATAGGTCATTATAGAATAAGTTAGAGAAATTGGAATTTGTTTTATTTAGTTAATGTAAATTCGACAAAATAAAAGGAGTGAAAACGATGGGAAAAGAAAATTCAAAAAATTTTGTACTCGGCGGACAGGACGATTTCAGACTGCTTGAAAACGGACGTGTCATTCCATCCGAATACTACGCGGATCAGCCTTATATAGTAAAGACGGATGACGGAGCCTGGCTTTGCTGTATTACCACCGGAAAAGGCGCGGAGGGAGCGAGCGGACAGCATGTTGTAACCATGAAAAGCTTTGACGAGGGTAAAACCTGGTCGGAGCCTGTAAGCGTAGAGCCGGACGGCAGTCCCGAAAACTCGTACGCCGTCATGGCAAAAGCTCCGGACGGCAGGGTGTTTATTTTCTATAATTTCAACGCGGATAATATAAGAAAGGTAAAGGCTGACAATCCGCCGTATACCGACGGATACTGCACGAGAGTCGATTCTCTCGGACACTTTGTTTTCAGATGCTCAACTGATAACGGAGAGAGCTGGGGAGAGAGAAATTACGATATTCCCATGCGCAGCTTTGAAATTGATAAAAGCAATGCTTACGGCGGAGAACTCAAACTTTTCTGGAACGTTGGAAAACCGTTTATACTTGACGGAGCCGTATATGTTTCGGTACATAAGGTCGGCGGATTCGGAATTGGATTTTTCACCAGAAGCGAGGGCGTGCTGTTAAAGAGCGAAAACCTTCTGACCGAAAAAGATCCGGCAAAGGCAGTCTGGGAAACACTTCCCGACGGCGAGTACGGACTAAGAACCCCGCCCGGGGGAGGAAGCATATCCGAGGAGCAGTCATACGTTGTTTTGTCGGATAAGAGCATTTATTCTGTTTACAGGACTGTTGACGGGTACCCTTGCGAAACTTACAGCAGGGATAAGGCTCATACGTTTGAAACTCCGGCGTATAAAAAGTATGACGACGGAAGACCTATGCGCCACCCGAGAGCCGCAAACTTCGTGTGGAAGTGCAGCAACGGAAAATATGTGTACTGGTACCATAACCACGGCGGCTTTGACTATGATTGGAGAAATCCGGTCTGGGTAAGCGGAGGAATAGAGGAAAAAACTCATGACGGTATGCGTATACGCTGGAGCCAGCCGGAAATGCTGCTTTACGATGACGACGTGTATATCAGAATAAGCTACCCGGATCTTGTCGAGCAGGACGGAAAATATTTTGTCACTGAAACACAAAAGGGTACGGCAAGACTGCATCCGATTCCGGCGCAGTTTTTCGAGAAGCTGTGGGGCTGCTTTGACGTTTGCGGATATGCGCCTGACGCCGAGCTTGATATTAAATCCGCTCCGGCAAAAGACGGAAAGTACGACGTCGGAGATTTCCCAGAGTTCAACATTCGCAATGAGCATGACAGCTCATATGGAAAGCTTGATACAAGAAACGGCGTAACATTTGATTTTGAGATAGATTTGTCTAAAGTGCCGGCCGGAGAAAAAGTAACTCTTTTCGGAAACTTAAGTGAGAAAAACAGAGGCTTTAAGGTTGAGCTTGACGAAAAACAGAATATCGTGCTTTATATGTCGGATGCTCAAACGGCAAGTGTTTGCACACTCTTTGAGCTCAACGACTTTAAACAGGGACCTGTCCATAACGTAAGCATCGTAGTCGATTCAGGTCCTCATATAGTATCGTTTGTTGTTGACGGCAGATTCTGCGACGGCGGAGGAAAACATCAGTTTGGCTTTGCAAGGTTCAGCGAAGCGCTCAAAGGCATTAACGCAAGAGAGCCTATAAGCGTGTACAGCGCAACTCCCGAAGAGCTTGCGGCGAGCGGAGAAACACTTTGCGTATTCAGCGATGCGATTACTGATTTGAAGGTGTACTACCGTGCGCTTATGACTTGTGAAGCAATCGGCAACCACAGACAAAGAGAGCTTGACAGAAAAGAGGCAGAAAAATGAACCCGAATACAGAAAAAACGAGCTTAAGACAGCGCCTTAAAGACGGTAAGACGGTAGTCGGCACGTGGCTTCAAAGCGGCAGTGCGGTTGCTGCGGAAATAATGGCGCTTTACGGCTTCGATTTTATAGCGGCGGATATGGAGCACGGAGATGTCGGAATGAAAGCTTTTTATGATGCCGCTCGGGCAGTAGGCGAGAAAAGCCGCATGTTCGCAAGAGTTCAGAGCAACGACGTCATGTCTATAAGAAAAGTGCTTGACGCCGGAGCCTGCGGAGTCATAGTTCCGCTCGTTAATAACGCCGAACAGGCAAAAAACGCCGTCCGGGCGGCAAAATATCCGCCGCTCGGCATAAGAGGTTTCGCCTTTGTAAGAGCTAACGGTTGGGGCAAGGATTTTGACAATTACGCAAAAAGCGCGAACGACGACGTTTTGCTTGCCGTTATGATTGAAACAAAGCAGGCGGTTGAAAATATTGACGAAATTCTTGAGGTTGACGGAGTTGACGCAGTTCTTATAGGTCCGTATGACCTCAGCGGCTCATACGGAGTAACCGGAAAGCTTGACAATCCTGAGGTGTTGCACGGAATGGAAAAAGTTCTTGAAGCGTGTAAGCGTCATGGGGTTGCCGCCGGTCAGCACATAGTAAATCCTAACGAAACAAACGTAAAGCGTGCCCTTGAGCAGGGATATACTTTTCTTGCACTCGGCATGGATACCGTTTTTATCGCCGACGGCGCAAAGGCGGCATCGTCTTATGCGTCGCTTGCGCAGCGTGGGAACAAAGGCTGAAAAACAGGGCAAACAAAGCGTGAAAAAGGAGAAAATAAATGGCAACTGTACTTATAACAAGCGAATTTTTCGGTAAATTTTCCGATGAGGGAATAAAAGTCTTAACCGACGCAGGCCTTACGGTAAAGGATCCGTTCGGGCACAAGTTTTTGTCGCCTGAAGATATTTTGCCGCACTGCGCCGACGCTGACGCATTTATCTGCGACCTTGAAAAAATAACTCCTGAGGTTGTGGACGCTTCCCCGAACCTTAAAATCGTTTCAAGACGAGGTGTGGGAACGGACAGCGTGTGCGTTGACTATTGCACGGGGAAAGGCATAGAAGTTGCAAGAACCATGGGAGTTGTCGAGGCTCCCGTGGCAGAGCTTGTCATGTCGTATATTCTTGAGTTTTCAAGAAGAGTGTCCGAAATGAGTGCCGACATGCATGCCGGTATCTGGGAAAAAAAGCACAGTCACAGCGTTGACGGAAAAACCATCGGCATTATAGGCATGGGGCATATCGGCTACGAAACCGCAAGAAGAGCGCATGCGTTCGGAATGAACGTAGTGTACTCGGATATGGTGGCAAACGAGGTCGCAAATAATGACTTCGGAGCAAAACGCATGACCTTTGAACAGGTGCTTGCATCTTCTGACTTTGTAAGCCTGCACGTACCGCTCACCGACTCAACAAAAAATCTCATAAACAGCGCAAGCCTTGCAAAAATGAAGCGCAGTGCCTATATAATTAACACCTCACGAGGAGGAGTGATAGATGAACAGGCGCTGTGTGAAGCACTCAAAAACGGAGTAATTGCCGGAGCGGCGGTAGACGTGTTTGAGAAAGAACCGGAAACGGAAAGCAAATTAAGAGGACTTGATAATGTGCTGTTAACGCCTCACATAGGTACGTTCACGGAAGAGATATTTATAAAAATGGACGTCGTTGCCGCGCAGAATGTTGTTAAAAAGCTTGCACAAAAATAAAATATTTTATGCCGGAACGGATGTACATCTTGTGAATTTATGTCTGTTCCGGCATTTTTTAAAATATAACTATTGACACTAAAACCCCTTTTTTATATAATATTAAGTTGTAAATAAATGATATGTTGAACACGGCATTACGTCAGAAAGGGCAGGTTGAACAATGATAAATTTAAGCAAAAACGGAGTATTTCTTGTTGACGGTAAAATTGTCACGGATTACTCCGGAGATCCGGCAGAAGCAAGAAAAGGTACCATAGCGTATTCGGTGCTTAAAGCGCATAATACGTCTGACAGCATGGACAACCTAAGGATTAAATTTGACGCTCTTGTGTCGCACGATATAACATACGTGGGTATAATCCAGACGGCAAGAGCCAGCGGACTTACTGAGTTTCCTGTCCCATATGCCCTGACTAACTGTCATAACAGCCTGTGCGCCGTTGGCGGCACAATAAATGAGGATGACCACGTTTTCGGCCTTTCAGCGGCTAAAAAATACGGCGGAATATATGTTCCCGCAAACCAGAGCGTCATTCATTCATACGCAAGAGAACAGCTTGCCGCGTGCGGAAACATGATTCTCGGCTCCGACAGCCATACCCGTTACGGTGCGCTTGGCACAATGGGCGTAGGTGAGGGCGGTCCCGAGCTTGTAAAACAGCTTTTGAAAAACACATACGACGTGCGCCTTCCCGAAGTGGTTCTCGTGTACCTTACCGGAAAGCCTCGCCGCGGAATTGGACCGCATGATATAGCTATCGCTCTCACAAAAGCGGTTTTTGCTGACGGCTTTGTCAAGAACAGAGTGCTTGAGTTTGTAGGACCGGGCATAAAAAATCTTCCTGTCGACTTCAGAAACGGCATAGACGTTATGACTACCGAAACTACCTGTCTTTCATCTATTTGGGAAACAGACGAGCAGGTGCGTGATTTCTACGCAATACACGGAAGACCCGAGTGCTATAAAAAGCTTTCTCCGGCAAAGGTTGCATACTATGACAGACTAATTACTATCGACCTCGATAAAGCGGAAGCAATGATAGCGCTCCCGTTCCATCCTTCAAACGCATATACAATACATGAATTTAATGAAAATGCCAAAGAAATTCTTGCCGGCGTTGAAAAGGAAGCCTCCGAAAAGTTCGGAAAGGTTAAATTTGACCTTGTTTCAAAAGTAAAAGACGGTAAGGTCTATGCCGACCAGGGTATTATTGCGGGCTGCAGCGGCGGACTTTTTGACAATATCTGCGAAGCCGCGGCAATTCTTGACGGCAAGAGCACCGGAAACAGCTATTTCAACCTGTCAGTGTACCCGACAAGCGTTCCGGTAAGCATCGCGCTTACGGAAAACGGAAGCACAAGAAAACTTCTTGAAGCAGGCGCAGTAATTAAGCCTTCTTTCTGCGGACCGTGCTTCGGCGCCGGTGATGTTCCCGCAAATAACGGATTCTCACTGCGTCATACAACACGTAACTTCCCCAACCGTGAAGGTTCAAAGCCCGGAGAGGGACAGCTTGCCGGAGTTGCGCTTATGGATTCAAGAAGCATTGCGGCAACCGCGGCAAACGGAGGCATTGTGACAGCTGCGACAGATATTGAATACGATTCCAAAGAAATGCCGTATACCTTTGACCAGACCGTTTATAAAAACAGAGTTTATAACGGTTACGGAAATCCGCAAAGCGACGAAAAGCTTATTCTCGGTCCGAATATCACAGACTGGCCGAAGATGTATCCGCTTGCTGAAAATCTGCTTGTAAAGCTTGCGGCAGTTATTCGTGATGAAGTGACGACAACCGACGAGCTTATTCCCTCGGGTGAAACTTCATCTTACCGCAGCAATCCGCTGCGCCTTGCGGAGTTTGCGCTTTCAAGACGTGTTCCGCAATATGTTCCGGCAAGCAAGGCTGTAAGCGAGACTGAGAAACAGCGTATAAACGGAGAAAAGCCGCAAGAGCTTGTCAAAGTTCTCGGAATACTCGGAGATTCGGATAAACTCATAAGCACCACACAGTTCGGCTCTTGTATTTTTGCGAACAAACCAGGTGACGGTTCAGCTCGTGAGCAGGCGGCGTCCTGTCAGAAGGTGCTCGGCGGTTTTGCAAATATCTGCTATGAATTCGCGACAAAGCGCTACCGCAGCAACTGCATAAACTGGGGCATACTTCCCTTTACGCTTGACGCAAACACCGAATTCCCGTATGAAGAAGGCGACTACGTGTTTGTTCCGAATATCAGGGAGAAGATTGCCGGAGGCGACGAAGTATTCCCGGCAAAGGTTATAAAGGCAGATATGACGGTAAGCGATATTACTCTTAATGTCAAAGGACTTACCGAGGATGAAAAGGAAATAATACTTGACGGATGCCTCATTAACTATTACGCCTCACACCGTGGATAACAACTAATCGGAAATATAATATAGTACCAGAATATAGTACCCAAATTAAAAGGTAACATGAGTAAAGGAGCAGCGACAGTGCAGAAAATTCAGATGAAAACGCCTTTAGTCGAGATGGACGGCGACGAGATGACCAGAATTATCTGGAAAATGATTAAAGAAGAGCTTATTGAGCCGTTTGTCGAGCTCAAAACCGAATACTACGACCTTGGACTTCCGGAACGTGACCGTACCGATGACAAGGTTACATACGACGCAAGCTATGCCGCAAAAAAATACGGCGTTGCGGTAAAATGCGCAACAATCACGCCTAACGCACAGCGTGTTGAGGAATATAAGCTTAAACAGATGTGGAAAAGCCCCAACGGGACCATAAGAGCCATTCTTGACGGAACCGTTTTCCGTGCGCCCATAATTATCGACAGTATAAAACCGGTGGTAAAAAACTGGAAAAAGCCGATAACGATAGCAAGACATGCGTACGGCGACGTGTATAAGGCTACCGAATACAGAGTGCCCGGCAAAGGAAAGGCGGAGCTTGTTTTCACCGGAGAAGACGGAACTGTATTCAGAGAAACAATATATGATTTCGAGTGCCCGGGCGTAATTCAGGGACAGTATAACAAAGACAGCTCCATTCGCTCTTTTGCTCATTCCTGCTTTAAGTATGCGTTGGATACTAATCAGGACCTGTGGTTTTCCACAAAGGATACTATCAGCAAAAAATATGACCATACATTTAAAGATATTTTTGCAGAGATTTACGAAAACGAGTATAAGGACGCTTTCGAGAAAAAAGGCATAGAGTATTTTTATACCCTCATAGATGACGCCGTGGCGAGAGTAATAAGAAGCGAAGGCGGCTATATCTGGGCGTGCAAGAATTACGACGGCGACGTCATGAGCGATATGGTGTCAACAGCGTTCGGCTCTCTTGCGATGATGACAAGCGTTCTTGTAAGCCCCGAAGGAAACTATGAGTACGAGGCGGCGCACGGAACTGTTACAAGACACTACTATAAGTACCTTGCCGGAGAAGAAACATCAACAAATCCGATGGCTACCATTTACGCATGGACGGGAGCTCTCAGAAAAAGAGGGGAACTCGACGGACTTGACGCACTTTGCGCTTTTGCCGACGCACTTGAAAAGTCATGCATAGATACCCTTAACGACGGAATTATGACAAAGGACCTTGTCGGTCTTGCCGAGGGAATAGACGCGAAAGCCGTTACGACCTCAGGCTTTATCAGCGAGATAAGAAAGAGACTGGAAAAGAATCTCGCCTGCTGAAATTTATCACGGTTGTTTGAAAAACCACAGCTTTTACGGCTGTGGTTTTTTTACATTTAGTTTTATATTGATGAGTATGCAAAAATAAAGAATTAAATAATAAAAACGTATTGACAAACGAGATAAAGTTTGATATGTTATTCAGGGCATTCAAAATACTGTTTTTCGGAGGACGGCGTTATGAAAAATTCACCGGACAAAACTGCAGAAAAAATCGAAAAAAATGGCGTTTACAATGATAACAAAAGTCCCGGTACAACTGGTGAAGAGGTATTTACCGACGAAGAAGTAAAAATTCTTGAAAAGGAACTGATAGAAACCTATATCCGTTCATCGGACAGCCCGGTAAAAACACTTTTCAAAATGTACAAGAAGTACATACCCGAAATAATCCTCTCTCTGATTTTCTACTTTTTGAAGACTCTTCCGGTTATGGTTTTGCCGATAATAACTGCCGAAATCATTAACCTTGTGACCAAACCGCCGGAGGATTTTATCAAACCTCTCATAATTTATATTGTTATCATGGCTCTTCTTTTTCTCCTCAACATACCAACACATATGCTTCATATCAAATTTCACAGCATTGTTTCAAGAAAAGTGGAGGCGGGGCTGAGGGGAGCTATGGTGCGAAAGCTTCAGCACCTGTCTATAACTTTCCATAAGGAAATGCAGTCCGGACGTATCCAGTCGAAGCTTATGAGAGACGTTGAAACGATACATGAGCTGTCAACTCATTTGTTTACTACAATTCCCGGAATAATTATCAATATGGTGACAGCCCTTATTGTGGTGCTTACAACCAACCTCACGGTTTTCGGATTTTTTGTGCTGTGTATCCCGTGTGCGGTAATAACAGTCAGAGCGTTCCGCAGACCGATTGGCGACAGCAACAGAAAGTTCCGCCGGAACATGGAAAACACGTCGGCAAATCTTATGGATATGGTTGAGATGACGCCGATAACCCGTGCCCATGCGCTTGAGAACAGGGAAGTCAATAAAATGACCTCTATACTCAATACCCTTGCCAATACCGGTTTTAAGCTCGATATGGTTACAGCGCTGTTCGGCTCAATATCCTGGGTTATCTTCCAGCTGTTCCAGTTTTTCTGCCTTGTGTTTTCAGCATGTATGGCATACGCGGGAAATATAGGAGTAGGGGATATATCGTTATACCAGCAGTATTTTACCATGCTTACCGGACAGGTGTCGTCAATAATAGGACTTATGCCGATAATAACAAAAGGATTTGAGTCTATTTCTTCAGTCGGTGAAATCCTTGCGTCAATGGATGTTGAAGATAATACCGGAAAAATAAAAATGACAGACTTGAAAGGCGACTATGAATTTAAAGACGTGTATTTTTCGTACGAGGACGATCAGCCGCTTCTTCAGGGGATGAACATGAAAATAAACGCCGGTGAAACGGTAGCTTTTGTCGGTGAATCCGGTTCGGGAAAAACAACGCTGTTGAACCTGATTATAGGATTTAATCTGCCAAACTCCGGTGAGCTCACCGTTGACGGACATGATATACGCGACATAGACCTTCATAGTTACAGAAAACATATTTCGATAGTTCCGCAAAACAGCGTTCTGTTTACCGGTACAATACGTGAAAATATCACTTACGGACGACCGAATGTCACGGATGAAGAGTTGAATACCGCACTGGAAGCGGCTCGCCTTACAGATTTTATAAATTCACTGCCAAAGGGCGTGGATACTCCGCTCGAGGAACACGGTGCTAACCTTTCCGGAGGACAAAGACAGCGTCTGTCGATTGCCAGAGCGATAATAAGAAATCCTCAGGTAATAATTCTCGACGAAGCAACAAGTGCTCTTGACAGCGTGTCCGAAAGACAGATACAGGATGCAATAAATAACCTCACGCAAGACAGAACAACATTTATTGTTGCTCACCGCCTTTCAACAATTAAGAACGCTGATAAGATAGCTGTAATAAAGAACGGAAAATGTGTTGAGATGGGTACGTTTGACGATCTTATGGAAAAACAGGGAGAATTTTATAAGTTAAGAACCCTCCAACAAATATGAGAAAGGTTAGACGGTAAAACTTGTCAGCAATATTTAAAATAATAATTAATTTTTGTTATTTTGTATTGCGGTTTACATAATATTATAATATAATAATAAGTAGTGTCAAATAAGTAGTGTCATAGACTTTTCAGATTGTCGGAGGGCAAACAATGATAAATAGATTAAGCGATGAAAATAAAAAACTGTTTATGGATATTGTCGGTGAGCTGTGCGAAAATGGGAAGGTGTTGTCAATGGATAACCTTAAACAGCACGGGAACACAACTTGTCTTATGCACAGCCTTGCTGTAGCGTATTACAGTCTTTTGTTTGTTGATAAGTATAATATAAAATGCGATAAACGAAGCTTAGTACGGGGTGCTGTGCTCCACGATTATTTCCTGTATGACTGGCATGTGCCGGATACCCGCGGAAAGCATAAGCTTCATGGATTTACGCATCCTTCCGAGGCTCTCAAGAATGCTAAAGAGGATTTTGAGCTAAATGAAATTGAGTGTAATATAATAGCCCGTCATATGTTTCCGCTTACTCCTAAGCCGCCGCGCTTCAGAGAGTCTGCAATTGTCAGCCTTATGGATAAATATTGTGCAATAGCGGAGTTTTTCTCAAAAAAACCGTATTCAGCACACAGCCGCCTGTTTTTGGCGTCATGCTCGATATAAGTAAGCAGTCATGTGTTTTTTATTCAACTTTTATAAGTTTGATAAAATAAAATAAACGAAAAAACGGTTGTCAGTTCGACAGCCGTTTTGGTTTGTTGTAAGTATCATTTATTTCATGAGCTTTATAGTGTAGACGGCTTTTCCGTTGCCGCTGTATTCGAAAATCAACATCAGTTGCTTTTGTCAGGATTTGCTGCCTTGTCAGATGACGAATTTTTCACTCTAACTCTCTGCATAAGTCCGATAATTTGACCGGAAAGAATAACGGTAAGCAAAGAATAAGCTATGCGTGTTACGGGAATATATGTAAGAGACAGCACAAGCACTATCACATCACTTATAAGGTATATCCACTGTATTTTTATTTTTGATAAATGAGAAATACTCATGGCAAGCGCATCATCTCCGCTGGGCGCACCACCTGCTCTCACACTTAATCCTGCTCCTATTCCCACAAATAATGCCCCCACAATTGCCGCAGCAAAAGGGTAAAGAGCTATGTCAGGGTAAACGTGACCGAATTGCTCGAAAATAAAATATGCTGCAGAAAAGCCGATACTTGAAATCACAGAGTACCAAAGAAACTCACGCCCAAGCATACGGATTCCGAATAGATAGCACGCAAGATTCAGAATAAGGCCTGAAACGGACGGAGAAATGCCAAAATGGTGTTCCAAGAGCAGAGTAAGTCCAAGTACGCCGCCTTCAGTTACTCCGGAAAGCGAGTGCACATTATATAGCCCAAAGGCTAATACCGCACTTCCTATAATAGTCAGTATGCAGTTTTTTATCTTAATTTTTCCAAACATTTTATCACCTCTTAAATACCACATATGACCCCCGGCATTTGCCGAGGTCAATAAAACGGTTGTCATGTTTGCGGCTGCCACAAAAAAGCTCGTCTTTGTAACGGATACAAAAGAAAAAAGCCTCGAACGCATAAATCACGTCGAGACTTTCCTTTGGCGGAGAAGGAGGGATTCGAACCCTCGAACCGCTTTTAACGGTTACACGATTTCCAGTCGTGCGCGCTCGACCAACTACGCGACTTCTCCAAAACTCAGTTGACTATGAAAGTATATCACAATATATTTTGCTTGTCAACTGTTTTTACAAAAAATATCTGAATACTTATTAAACTTTTTGTCTTACTGTAAAATATCAAAAAAATTCAGAATGTAACAGAGGATTTTGATTGAGAATTGGTTGAGAAGAAAATACGCATAATAATAAATATATTGATTGAGTTGGCTATTTTGTACTAAATTGCAAAATAAATGTCAATAATAATGGTTAAAAGGTAGAATTTTTTTCACCAAAACAAAAAAACTTGACTTTAAGGAGAAAATAACTTATAATCAGTAAGTCGGTTAGTGTCAGTTATTATGCGTCATTGTAGCTGCACACGGCAATATTTTAGAATAGGAGGTGCGGTATGCCAACCTTTAACCAATTAGTAAGAAAAGGACGCGAGGATTCAAAGAAGTCCAAGTCATCAGCTCTTTTGCACGGCTTCAACACTCTGACCAAGCAGCAGACAGACGTAGCTGCTCCCCAGAAGAGAGGCGTTTGCACAAAGGTTTCGACCAAGACCCCGAAGAAGCCTAACTCAGCTCTCAGAAAGATCGCAAGAGTCAGACTTACCAACGGAATAGAAGTAACTTCTTATATTCCCGGAATCGGTCACAACCTTCAGGAACACAGCGTTGTTCTTATCCGCGGCGGAAGAGTTAGGGACCTGCCTGGTGTACGTTATCACATAATCCGTGGTACGCTTGATACACAGGGCGTGGCAAAGAGAAATCAGTCGCGTTCAAAGTACGGTGCAAAGAGAGAAAAGAAGAAGTAATAATATTGCTTTGACTTTTTGACCGTAAAAACGAGATAATCGTTTAGATTGGTATTTTAGAGAGGTTAACCGCGCATTAATTATAGAAGTCATATATGATGCTTGCGGTGCAAATCTCTGAAGTGCTGACGAAAGGTAATCATTTCGAGTACCTGTGAATTCATTTTTTTGTGAAGGAGGGAAGTATAGTGCCGAGAAGAGGTTCTGTACCCAAGAGAGACGTACTCCCGGATCCGCTGTACAATTCAAAGCTCGTAACAAAGCTTATCAATAATGTAATGTATGACGGTAAGAAGGGCGTAGCTCAGAAAATCGTATATGACGCATTTGAAATAATAAATGAAAAGGTGGGCGACCCGCTGGAAAACTTCCAGAAGGCGCTTGAGAACATTATGCCCGTTCTCGAAGTAAAGGCACGCCGTGTTGGCGGTTCGACTTATCAGGTTCCGATTGAAGTAAGACCTGAGAGAAGACAGACACTCGGTCTGCGTTGGCTTACTGTTTATTCGCGTGCCAGAGGCGAGAAGAAAATGTCAGAGCGTCTTGCAGGAGAAATCATGGATGCTGTAAACGGACTTGGTTCCGCAGTAAAGAAACGTGAAGATACCCACAAGATGGCTGAAGCAAATAAGGCTTTTGCTCATTACAGATATTAATTCCGCTTTGCGAATAAATAAAGGAGAAAATAAATGCCGAGAGCTTGTTCACTTGAAAATACAAGAAATATTGGTATAATGGCACACATTGACGCCGGAAAAACAACAACAACCGAGCGTATACTGTTCTATACAGGAAAAAACCATAAGATCGGCGAAACCCACGAGGGTAGCGCTACCATGGACTGGATGGAGCAGGAGCAGGAGAGAGGTATCACAATTACCTCCGCCGCTACGACTTGTTTTTGGTCCGGTGAGGAAAAGCAGTATGTGCCCCATAGAATTAATATAATTGATACTCCCGGACACGTTGACTTCACAGTAGAAGTACAGCGTTCCCTGAAGGTCCTTGACGGCTCAGTCACGGTATTCTGTGCAAAGGGCGGCGTTGAGCCTCAGTCCGAAACCGTATGGCGTCAGGCTGACGAGTATCATGTTCCGCGTATGGCGTATGTAAATAAGATGGATATCATGGGTGCGAATTTCTACCGTGTTGTAGAGATGATGCATGAAAGACTCCACGCAAACGCTGTGCCGATTCAGCTTCCTATCGGAGCTGAGGATTCCTTCGTTGGAATTATTGACCTTGTTCTTATGAAAGCTTTTATATTTACTAATGACCTCGGAACTGATATAAAGGTAGAGGACATTCCTGCAGATATGAAGGACAAGGCTGAAGAATACAGATCAAAACTTCTTGAGCATGTAGCTGAAACAGATGAAGCTCTCCTTGAGAAGTATCTCGGCGGAGAGGAATTTACCGTTGAGGAAATAAAGGCTGCTATTCGTAAGTCTACTATCGCTAATACGATGGTTCCTGTTGTTTGCGGAACATCTTATAAGAACAAGGGCGTACAGAAACTTCTTGACGCAATTGTTGACTATATGCCGTCACCGCTTGATATTCCTCCGATAAAGGGAATAGATCCTACAAAGCCGGACGACGATAACGAAACTGTTCGTCATTCATCCGACGACGAGCCGTTCTCTGCTCTTGCGTTTAAAATTGCAACCGACCCGTTTATCGGACGCTTGTGCTTTATAAGAGTTTATTCGGGTACAATTACCGCAGGTTCTACTGTTTATAACTCATCAAAACGCGGCCGCGAACGTTTCGGACGTATCGTGCTCATGCACGCTAACCACCGTGAAGATATCGACCAGATATATGCCGGAGATATCGCAGCAGTAATCGGCGTTAAGAATACAACCACCGGTGATACGCTCTGCGATGAAAACCATCCCGTTATCCTCGAGTCGATGGTATTCCCGGAACCGGTTATCCGTGTTGCTATTGAACCTAAGACAAAGGCAGGCCAGGAAAAGATGGGTATTGCCCTTTCCAAGCTTGCTGAAGAAGACCCGACCTTTAAGACTTATACCGATGACGAAACCGGTCAGACAATCATCGCCGGAATGGGCGAGCTTCACCTTGAAATCATCGTAGACAGACTTCTCAGAGAGTTTAAGGTTGAGGCAAATGTTGGTCAGCCTCAGGTTTCATATAAGGAAGCTATTACTAAGGAGGCTGATGTCGACATGAAATATGCGCGTCAGTCCGGTGGTAAAGGTCAGTATGGTCACGTTAAGATCCATGTTGAGCCTAACGAACCCGGTGCCGGATATGTCTTTGAAAATAAGGTTGTCGGCGGTGCCATTCCTAAGGAATATATCCCCGCTGTTGACGCAGGTATCCAGGGCGCAATGATGAGCGGTGTTCTTGCCGGTTATCAGGTTGTTGACCTTAAAGTAACCTTGTACGACGGTTCTTACCACGAAGTCGACTCTTCTGAAATGGCGTTTAAGATTGCCGGTTCAATGGCGCTCAAAGAAGCGCTTCGTAAAGCCGGTTCAATCCTTACCGAGCCGATCATGAAGGTCGTAGTTGTTGTTC
This sequence comes from Clostridiales bacterium, assembly GCA_003343885.1. Lineage (GTDB taxonomy): Bacteria > Bacillota > Clostridia > Oscillospirales > CAG-382 > UMGS882. Next base: position 17,191 of record QAKH01000018.1, read on the forward strand.
CGGATGACTATATGGGCGACGTAATAGGTGACCTTAACAGCCGCCGCGGACAGATCCAGGGTATGGATCCTATCGCCGGAGGACAGCAGATAAGAGCATTTGTTCCGCTTTCAAACATGTTCGGATACGCAACAGATCTCCGTTCAAAGACACAGGGCCGCGGAACGTATGTAATGGAGCCCAGCCATTATGAGCAGGTTCCGAAGAATATTCAGGAAACTATCATAGCGGCAAGAGGTAAAAATTCCTAAATAATGAATAAAGTGTAAAATCTACGAGAGCGTATATTGACACATAGTTATATTTAGGTATAATTGAAATAGTGACAAAAAATAAACTACTTTTAGGAGGAAAATTACAATGGCAAAGGCAAAATTTGAAAGAACAAAGCCCCATGTAAACATTGGTACCATCGGACACGTTGACCATGGTAAGACCACCCTTACAGCAGCTATTACCAAGACTCTTTCTCTTGTTAACGGAGCAAATGAGTTCATGGCATATGATCAGATCGACAACGCTCCCGAAGAGAGAGCAAGAGGTATTACGATTAATACCCGTCACGTTGAGTACGAAACCGCAAAGAGACACTATGCACACGTTGACTGCCCCGGTCATGCTGACTACGTTAAGAACATGATTACCGGTGCTGCTCAGATGGACGGTGCTATCCTCGTTGTTGCTGGTACCGACGGTCCTATGCAGCAGACACGTGAGCACATCCTTCTCGCTCGTCAGGTTGGCGTTCCTGCAATGGTTGTATTCCTTAACAAGTGCGACCTCGTTGACGACGAAGAACTTCTCGACCTCGTTGAGATGGAAACAAGAGATCTTCTTTCTTCATATGAGTTCCCCGGCGATGAAATCCCGATCATCCGCGGTTCAGCAAGAAACGCTCTTGACGCTCCGAACGATATAAACGATCCTGCATATAAGTGCATCCTCGAACTCATGGACGCAGTAGACGATTATATTCCTACTCCTGACCGTGCAGCTGATCAGCCCTTCCTTATGCCTGTTGAAGACGTGTTCTCCATCTCCGGACGTGGAACCGTTGCTACCGGTAGAGTAGAAAGAGGACAGCTCAAGATGTCTGATGAAGTTGAGATCGTTGGTCTTTCCGATGAGTCCAAGAAGACAACCGTTACCGGTATCGAAATGTTCCATAAGATGATGGATTATGCAGAAGCCGGCGATAATATCGGTGCTCTTCTCCGTGGTATTGCAAAGAACGATATCGAAAGAGGACAGGTTCTTGCAAAGCCCGGCACAATCACACCTCACACCAAGTTTGTAGGACAGGTTTACGTTCTTACCGAAAAAGAAGGCGGACGTCATAAGCCTTTCTTCTCAAACTACAGACCTCAGTTCTATTTCAGAACAACCGACGTTACCGGTATCATCACTCTTCCGGACGGCGTTGAAATGTGCAACCCCGGCGATAACGTAGATATGAACGTTGAGCTCATCACTCCTATCGCTATGGAAAAGGGACTCCGTTTCGCTATTCGTGAAGGCGGACGTACAGTTGGTTCCGGCGTTGTTATTGAAATCAAGGGCTAATAAAATAGTCTGAATCCGTAATACGGAGATTATATCTGAGGCATCGGTTAACCGGTGCCTCAGACACAATAGAATACATGACCATGTTTTCAGGGCAGGGAGAATTTCCCTACCGGCGGTATAGTCCGAGGGCGGTGCGGCTTTCAAACCTTTTGCGCACCTGCAGATTTGGTGAGCGCTTGCGCAATTCCAAAACCGACAGTATAGTCTGGATAAAGAGAAGATGTGGTAAGTCGATAGTTCGCAATATGTTTTTTTGCAAAATACCGGCTTATCTTTTGTTAGCCCTAAAGCAAATGCTTTAGGGAATTTTTTTGAGGTGAGAATTATGAGTATTATGCATAAAAACGTAAAAAAGACAGTTTTTGTCGGAATACTTTCGGCAATGTCATTTGTATTGTTTCTATTCCCTAAATTTCCGCTGCTGGCAGCTTTCCCTTGGCTGGATTTTGACTTGTCAGATATACCGGCGCTATTGGCGTCAGTCACAATATCCCCTATCGCAGGGCTTGCGGTTGCCTTGATAAAGAATGTACTGCACCTTACGGTCACTTCAACCGCTACAATCGGAGAACTTTCTAATTTTCTAATCAACGGTACTTTTGTGCTGGTTACGGGATTGGTTTATAAATATGTGGTGAAATCCGACGAAAGAGTTTCGTATTTGCTCTTTTCCACAGTGTGCGGCGCTGTCTTTCAGCTTGTCGCAGCTATTTTAGTAAATTATTTTCTCATGATACCGATGTATTCTGCTTTTGTTAATTTTGAAGAAATCGGCGGAGCACAGTACTATATTTTGGCCGGAGTAATTCCATTTAACCTAATAAAGAATATTGTTGCTTCTGTCGTGTTTGTTGCAATTTTTAAACTGCTTAACCGTAAATTTCTTGGTTTTTTGAATAAATAGTTTACGTTTTAGCAATAAATTGTTATATGATTTTTTTTGCTATATGATATAATTCAGATACATAAGTATATGGAGGTGTTTTTAATGGCATATCAGATATCAGACGCATGCATCGCATGCGGAGCATGTGCAGACGAATGTCCCGTTTCCTGCATAGCTGAGAAAGACGGAAAGTATGAAATCAACGCAGATGAGTGCATAGATTGCGGAACTTGCGCAAGCGTTTGCCCTGTTGAAGCTCCCTCTGCTCAGTAAGCAGATAGAAATGAGACAAAAAGAAAGTAACCGTGGTTGTAAAACTACGGTTCTTTTTTTTGCAAATGTACAAATGTTAGTTGACCTGAAATATTTGGTATGATATAATAAACAAGTATTTGGATAAATAACATATTTTGTATTAATCATTTTTGTAAACATAATTATATTTAGTTATAAGAAAACTTCTTAATAAAACCATAATAAATTATTTTACCAAATATAAGATAAAAGACTAAATGTGAATATATTTATTAATATTTGAAATTTATAATTATTTTAGAAACTTTTTCACCACATGTTACGTCAAAAAGACAGATGCTTTTAAGGTAATTGTGGTAATTTGATACATACTGGAGGGCTTGCCCACAAAATGAAAAGACAGATTGATAAAACACTTAGTAAAAGAGGCAGGAAAGAGCTACGAAAAGCAAGAATGGTATCAGCAATGTTTTTGGCTCCGAGCGTAATAGGCGTGCTTGTCTTTTTTATTTTGCCGTTTTTTGTGATAATATACTATTCGCTTATAAATAATCCAATACAGGGAAAATTTGTAGGTCTCCAAAATTTTATTGATTTGTTCAATAACTATTCGTTCAGGACCGCAGCGATAAATACGCTGAAGTTTTCTGTAATAAGCGTGCCTTTGGCGGTGATCATATCCTTGCTTCTCGCTATGGCACTCAACTGTAAAATACCAATGCAAAGTAAGCTCCGTTCGTTTTTTCTGTCACCGATGATGGTGCCGGTTGCGTCGATAGTCCTGATATGGCAGGTGCTGTTCCATTATAACGGAACGGTAAACGGCTTGTTGGAGAATTTTGGAGTCGAGAAAATTGACTGGATGAAGTCAGAGCACGGTATTTGGGTTGTAGTAATTCTGTTTTTGTGGAAGAATCTCGGTTATAATATGATACTTTTTCTTGCAGCCCTTAATAATATTCCAAAGGATATTCTTGAAGTTGCCCGTGTTGAAGGAGCAGGTCGTGTAAGGCAGTTTTTCAGCATAAAGCTAAGGTACTTGTCTTCAACAATACTTTTTGTGACGATAATCTCTTTGATAAATTCATTTAAGATATTCAGAGAGGTTTACTTACTGTCCGGCGACTATCCATATGAGAGTATGTATATGCTTCAGCATTATATGAACAATACATTTTCAAGTATGGATTATCAGAAATTGTCCGCAGCAGCGATAATTATGGCAATTGTTATGGTCTTGATAATCGGCGTACTGTTCTTTGCCGACGATAAATACGGGAAGGATGTGGAGGAATAATGACAAAATCTATTATTTCAAAGAAAATCCTCCCGTTGTTTGCGGCGATATTGCTTCTTGTTATAGCCTTTGCTTTTCTCGCTCCTACAATCTTAACAATATCAGGTTCTTTTTTCACTCAAGCGGAGTTGTCGTCGAACTACGGAATGATATTTGAAGGCGCAGGAAGCGGCGGATCGTACGTATCGGAAAAGACTAATTTGAAATTCATCCCCGACCAAGTTTCGTTTAAACAGTACTTTACAGTGTTGTTCTTAAGTCCGGAGTACCTGTTTAAATTTTGGAATTCTGTAAAGTATACGCTGCCAATCGTAATATTTCAAACAGTTGTGGCATGTCTTGCCGCATATGGATTTACAAGATATAGATCTAAAGGCAGACAGCTTATATTGTTTATGTACATAATTCTAATGCTCATGCCGTATCAGGTTACATTGGTTCCGAACAGACTGGTATCGGAATGGTTAGGAATTTACGGAACATCCTGGGCGATAATACTGCCCGGCGTGTTTTCGCCGTTTGCCGTGTTTTTGCTTACAAAATCTATGCGGCGTGTACCTACTGCCGTAATAGAGGCGGCAAAGCTTGACGGCTGCAGTGAGCTCCAGATATTTTTCAAGATATATATGCCTCTGTGTAAGAATATAATATATTCAGTTATGATACTTGTCTTTATAGATTACTGGAACATGGTTGAACAGCCGCTTATCTTGTTAGGAAGCCAAAACGAGGATATGTATCCGCTGTCAATTTTCCTGTCCAAGATTAATTCCGGCGAAGTTGGTATAGCGTTTGCAGTTGCGGTTATCTACATGATACCTACGTTGCTGATTTTCTTGTACGGAGAACAGTACCTTGTTGAAGGAATAGCAAATTCCGGAAGCGTTAAAGGATAAACAAAATTTCAGAAATAAATTGTGAAAATATAAATATTGCAATTGCCGAGTATGGAGGAAAGTGATTATGGGCGAAAAGAAGTTCAATAGAGAGTGGGTAAAAACGTTTGCAATAATTTTTCTTGCAGTCTTGCTGGTTCTTACGTTTTTCTCAAATACAATAATGAATATGACTCTTCCGGAAGTATCTACCGAGTACATACAGTATGGAACAATAAAAACACAGGTGAGAGGTTCAGGTACCGTTGAATCTCAGGATAACTATAGTGTAACATTTCCTGCGACACGTGAAGTTTTGCAGGTAGCCGTAAGACAGGGAGACACTGTCAATAAGGGTGACGTACTGTTCTACCTCTCAGAATCGGAAAGTGAAGAACTGCAAGCCGCAAGAGAAGCGTATGATAACTTGTATTATGAATACACTAAGATGCTCATAGATTCATCGACCGGCGACGATTTTGCTGACAAAAAACTTGCAATAACTCAGCTTGAAGAAGATCTTGAAAAAGCAAAGCAGAAGTTAGCAGCGTATGCAGACACGCAAAGCGCCATAGAAAAGGCCAAACTTGATGTAAGAGCTGCCGAAAAGGCTGTTACGTTAAAACAGAATGAAATCACAGAATTAGAAAATGAAAAGACTGCAATTGGTTACACACCGACTGAGGATGAAGTTCTTACAGGTAAAGAAAGTGATGTAACCTACGAACAGTACGCAAGCGCTTCAAAACAACTTGAGGCTGCTGATAAAAAAATAGACACTGCGAAAGCAGAGCTTACAAAGCTCCAGGCACAGATGAATACTGCCAAAAACTCATATGATGTTATAAAGAGAAAGTATGACGAGTTAAGTGCAAAAATTGAAAAGCCGCTTGCTACTCTCGAGGAAGAAATAAAAACTTCAGACAGAAATATTGAGTCTTTGGATCATGATATAAAATACCTGAAACAGGATTTTTATAATGCGACGAGTAACAGCGAACTCGAAAGGCTTTACGATACTTTTAAGAGCAAGCAGAGCGCGTATAGAAAAGCCAAGAATAAACTTGATGCACTTTTGGAAAGCGAAACAGCAACTGAAGAAGAAATTGCTGCTGCAAGAAATGAGTATAATCAGGCAGCATATGCAATGGATGACGCGTTTGAAGCTTACGATGCTCTTCTGACTCAAGAAGAAGCGGTGACGGAAGACATAGAAAAACAGTTGGCAGCGAAAGAAACTGAATTAAAGTATGCTCTTGAAGATAATACCGCACTTAAAGAACAATTGACGGAAACAAAAGAACTTGACGCACAGTTGAATGATATAAAAGACGATCTTGACTCAGCTGAAAAGACCTATAATGACGCTACCGACAAAGCAAATGCCGCACAAACTGTCTACGATAATGCCGTTGCAGAAAAAGAAATCCTCGAAAAAGACCTTGAAAAGGTGCGTAACGGCTATAAATATGTAATATATAAAGAATATGAAGATAAAATTGAAACAGAAAAGACCAATTTGGAAAATCTGAATATAGAACTTGACAATAAGAAAGAAGTATTAACTGATCTTGAGGCACAGGGCTCTGATAGCCAAGAAACTTTGGAAGAACAAGTAAATACTTTGGAAAGACAAATTCTTACCGCAACCAGAGAGTTGGAGACTGCGATTGCTGATGCCGGTGATCAGGATAAACTTCAAGCGCTCGATATAGAAAAGAAGAAGAAGGAGCTTGAAAAGGCTGCTGAGGAAATCACCAAGCTTGAAGAAAAGTACACAGCAAGTGAGATTGTAGCTCCTGTTTCCGGTGTCATTGACTCAATCAATATCACTTCCGGACAGAAAACCGAGCCGGACGCAACACTTTGCGAAATATCTCTTGCAGAAAAAGGCTTTAAGATGACTATGACGGTAACCCAAGAGCAGGCGGCAAAGCTTCGTATGGGTTCTCCGGCGGAAATAACCAGCTATATTCAATATGGTTCTACAATAACGGCAACACTTGCTGCGATAAAAAATGATACGGCAAATCCCGGAAGCAGACAGAAAATTCTCGAGTTTACCGTCGAGGGTGATGTAACGCCCGGTCAAAGCCTGTCGATAGCAGTAGGAGACAAGAACGCAAGTTATGACAGTACTGTTCCCAACACTGCTATAAGAGAAGATAGCGACGGAAAATATATTCTTGTTGTTGAATCGAAGAATACTCCGATTTCAACGCGTTATATAGCTAAGAGAGTAGATGTTACTGTTGTTGCAAGCGACGAAACTCGTTCGGCAATAACAGGAGATTTCTCAAATTACGCATACGTAATTGCCACATCATCAGGTCCTATTAACAGCGGAGAGCAGGTGAAGCTTATTGAAAGTTAAGAGAAGAGTCGTTAACGCTGTCGTTACATCAGTTTTGGCAGTGATAGCTATTTCGGTGGCGGTAGCCATGCTTGTATATGTTAATAGTTTTGAGCATGAAAAGGTTGCAGACAGGTTTTCAAAGGGAACCCGCTTTACCCAGATTACGTTATTTATACCTGCAAGCGAAGAATTTACCGTAGATAAAGTCATGTATTTCAGGTATAACCTTGAAAATAAGCTGACAGAGAAAGCGATAACTCCTGAAAAAGAGGGATCAAGACTGTATGTTGATGCATATTCCTCTTACTCGGATGCTACGCTAAATTCAAGCGGTAACCGCACAACAAACGCAAAAATCGCCTTTATAGGAGGTGATTATAAGCTTTTTCACAGTGCGTTTTCAGAGCTTCCGGATATTGCCAATGATATAAACCATGACAGAATTTTGCTTTCGCGAAGCGCAGCATGGCAGTTGTATGGCGGAACTGAGTTATACGACTATACCGCGCAAAACGGCGATAAAACTTATTTAATAAGCGGCGTTTTCGAAGATTTTAAGGGGAAGGAGTATGATCAGTTCTATGAGGAAAGGACGGCTGCTGTGGCTGATATGCAGTCTGAGGCTGAAATGCCGATTACTTGCTATGAGTTAATCGTGGTTGATCCGGTTAAAAATTTCGGAATTGACACCGTGAAAGAATGTATAGATCTCTCGGAAGGGAGCTATTACATAGTAGAAAACTCAAAACGGTTTTCACTTTCAAAACTATTTGCAAAAATTCCGGAGCTTGTACAAGCCGACAAGCCGCTGCCTACCGGCGTGGAAATAACGCCTGAGGAAATAGCCGCAAGACGGGCTGAAAAAGTTCTTGCTGCAATGTTAATTGTCTTTCTAGTATTTGCCGTGTATCCGTTCATATGGCTTTTAATCCTTATATACAGGCTGATACGAATGATAAAGAAGGGCTTGAATAAGTATGTATTCGGAAAAATAAAGGATAAGTTTTCGTATTCTTGATTTGACTAAAAATGTTTAAAATGACTTAAATTGAAAGGAATTGATTTCTGTATGAAAAAGAGATTACTCAGTCTTTTGCTTGCGTTTACCATGCTGTTGTCAACAATGTCTCTTGCTTCCTGTACTCCGGCTTCATCACCTGTGAACTCTAAACCGGGATCCGGCGCGTTGACAACAAAAAATTTGCAGAATATTTATCAGGCTTCAGCTATCAGCACTATTGACACGATTTTTGAAAATGTGGAGATAAACAGTCTCTACAAGCTAAAGGATGGTAAATTCCTTGTAAATGCATATTCTAATGATACATATGAACAGAAATACTATATAACGGATATAGATTTTAAGAATGCGTCTGAGTTAACAATATCTAAATCAGATTCTGCAAACAGTGAAACTTATGTGCAGAGTATAACGGTAAATCCCGATGATGGAAGTATTTGGTACATCAAAAATGTATATACTTACTCGGAAACTCCGATTGACGGAAATGTTCCTTCAGACGGAGGCGAAGTCATCATTGGCGGTATGTCAACTGGAGTTATTTATGATGCTGTCGGTCCGGAGATTTCAATTTCTGTACCTGCAACTAATACTGTGACTGAATCAAACGATCAGTACTTCCTCGTCAAAGTTGATTCAGACGGAAATCTGGTCTCAGAAACCAATATTGATTCCCTGCTTAATCAAACTGACGAAGACGGAAATACATATCGCGGCTATATAAGCAATATGATATTCTCTGACGGAAAGTTGATAATGAATGTAAGCGGAAATTCAAGTCAGCTCTATGTTGTGAATCCGGAAACCGCACAGATTGAGAGTCAGGTTGCCTTGGATGAAGGCGGATACATTGATTACATGTTTGCAGGCGCGTCTGGTACTTTGTATTTTTCATCATGGGGAGATAATGGTCCTGAACTGAAAAAACTTGATATACAGACCGGTAAGTCTGAAGTTGTTGAATTACCGTTTTCGGATAATCTGTATAATTACTCTTTCTCTAAGGGAGAGCTTGGATATGAGCTTCTTTTGGTAGATTCCGACTCGCTGTATGGATATAATATTGGAGATACTGAACCGACTGAAATATGCAATTTTACTAACTCCGACGTTGTATCAAATAATAGAGTCCCGATCGTTCTTGAGGACGGAAGACTGCTTCTCGCGGGATACGACTATGAAACTCGTGAAAATGAACTTTTGCTTCTCACTAAGGTAGATCCGGCACAAGCAAAAGAAAAATATGTTATCACCGTTGCCGGAAGATATATCGATTATGACTTGAAAAACGCTCTTATGAAATTCAACCGTACCAGTGAGGATTATAAGGTAGTTTTCAAGGAATATTCTAAATATGACAATGAGTCAAATGAATGGACGGGTAGCTACCAAGAGCTTGATAAGGATATTCTTTCCAAAGACAACGCACCGGATATCATACTTGTTGACTCTTATGGAATGGACTATGAAAGTTACATTTCAAAGGGCGTGTTCGCAGACCTTGAAGAATATATGGACGCCGATGAGACATTCAATAAAGATGATTATCTGACTAATGTGCTTGAAGCGCTGAAGGTTAACGGCGGTCTGTACATGATTTCTCCGACCGTAAGATTTATGACGTACGCCGGTAAAAAATCAGTTTTTGGCGATAAAACCGGTTGGACAATGCAGGAATTCCTTGACATGCATAATTCGCTTGCCGAAGGCGAGGAAATGATATCCGAAGCTACTCGTGACAGCATAGGATACTTTTTCATAAGCGTTGCTCAGAATGAATTCATAGAAGAAAGCGGAAAATGTGATTTTACAAATCAAAACTTTAAAAATATGCTATCATACTTAAAGGATATCCCGGCAGACTATACGGCATATCAAGACAAATGGCAGGATGATAATTATTATCAGGAGAGGGAACTTGCATACAGCAAGGGCACTATTAAACTCCGTCCCGCGGAGATAAGCAACTTTGATATAATTCCGGAACTTGAGGCATATATGGGTGAGGAAGTTACACTTATAGGCTATCCGTCAAGCGAGGAAGATTCTGTCGGAGTGTTGATTTCTCCCGGAACAGAGCTTGCTATAAATGCAAACTCCAAGGTATCTGCCGGAGCTTGGGAAGTTATAAAATATTTGCTTTCCGATGAGTATCAGAATAAGTTTTCCGGCGATGAAAACAACTATTCACACAGCTTCCCGCTCAAAAAGAGCATAGTTGAGAAGAAAAAAGTAAATGATATTAAACCGCGCTACTATACATATACAGACGAGAACGGAAATGAAGTTCAGGAAGAGCAGGAGCGCACCGTTTGGATAGGCGAACAGCGCATTGAAATACGCAAGAGTACAGAAGCTGATGCTGAACGTCTTTACGAACTGATTTCGAATGCAAGTGTTTGCCTGCGCAGAGATCAGAAAATGTACGACATCGTTATGGGTGAAGCTCAGCCGTATTTTGACGGACAGAAGTCAGTCGACGAGGTAGCAAATATTATAAACTCAAGAATCCAGATAATGGTAAACGTTTTGTTAAGTTAAATGAAAGTTGAGACCTTGAACTCCTTATGGTATAATGGTTTTATCACAAACCCGAATACCTCCCTGAAAATCAGAGAAAGGAGATCAAGATCTCATGGATAAAATTATACCACATTGTTGCCCTCGATGCAACTCTCATTCACTTTATAAATATGGCAAAGATAAATTTGGTAACCAAAAGTACCAATGCCGCATTTGTAAACATCAATTTGCACCTGATGTTATTTCAAGTGGTTCAAAAGGTGCAAAACCACTTCCACCGGAACAAAGAAAATATCCTTCGTGTCCTATTTGTGGCAAAGCTGCTTTTCTTCATCACGATTTTGATGATTATTCTAATTATCGTTGCTGTGATAA
>QAKH01000087.1 GCA_003343885.1 Clostridiales bacterium
GGGTTTGGGGTTAAGCCTGAGTTTGACTGCTTGAATTTATGGCAGTCAAACGGGTAAAGGTTTCGCGAAAAACAAAATTTGTCTTTTTCTGTTACTCGTCCGTGAGTATTGCAGCGGCGCTTCGCCGCAAAGCGGGCGGGGTTTGGGGCGGAGCCCCATAACTCTTTCGTTGCCCTTACTCACTCACAAAAAATGCAGCAGCTCACAGCCGCTGTCCGCCGGTTGTTAACATTTTGTAACAAGCACACTTTTATTGTTGACATTTTAAATCTAATGCGTTAGACTAACAATGTACTCTAATACATTAGATTTAATTCACTGGGAGGCGGGTATATGGAAACTCCGAAAATATTTGAAAGTGAATACAGATTTTGCCTTATCTTGTGGGACCACGAGCCGATAGGGAGCGGAGAACTTGTAAAGCTGTGCAGGGAGGAGCTGGGGTGGAAACCCACAACTACCTATACTGTCATAAAAAGACTTTCGCAAAGAGGGGTACTGAAAAACGAAAATTCAGTAGTAACGTCACTAATTTCAAAAGAAGAGGCGCAGGCGTCGGAAATAGACGAGCTCGTTGAAAAAAGATTTGAAGGTTCGCTGCCTGCATTTATTGCGGCGTTTACAAAACACAGACGCATGACCGAGTCTGAAATAAACGACATACGTAAAATGATAGACGATTACGGAAAGGAGAACGTGCATGAACCTGACTGAACTGTTTTTAAAATGCGTAAATATGAGTATTTCAGCGTGCTGGATCGTCCTTGTTCTCCTGATTGTACGGCTGTTACTAAAAAAAATGCCGAAATGGCTTAATCCGATACTATGGGGATTTGTCGGACTGAGGCTTGTTATTCCGTTCGCTCCGAAAAGTCTATTCAGCCTTATACCAAGCGCCGAAACTATAAGTCCTGATATTGTGTATTCCGCAAATCCACAAATATATACCGGTATACCTTTTGTAAACAGCACGGTAAATCCGGTTATTTCCGAAACTTTTGCTCCGGCTGTGGGAGACAGCGCAAATCCGCTTCAAATAATCCTTGGGATTTCCGGAGTGCTGTGGGTAGCAGGCTGTGCGGCAATGCTCCTGTACGCACTTATAAGCTATACCGGAATACGAAAAAAAGTAAAAACTGCCGTACTGCTCAGAGATAACATATATCAAAGCGAAAATGTGCCGTCGGCATTCGTACTCGGCATTTTTCGTCCGAGAATATACCTGCATTTCGGCGTTTCGGAAAATGAAAGGGAATACGTAATTGCCCATGAAAATACTCATATAAAAAGACGTGATTACCTAATAAAACCGATCGGCTTTCTGATTCTCAGCGTGTATTGGTTTAATCCGCTTTTATGGATAGCATATGTGCTTCTCTGCCGTGACATAGAGCTTGCCTGCGACGAGCGGACGATAAAGAATTTTGACAGACTCAAACGGGCGGAGTATTCTTCGGCACTGTTGTCGTTAGGTGTTACAAGGAAAAGTATTGCGGCATGTCCTGTAGCTTTCGGTGAAGTCGATATAAAAGAAAGGGTGAAAAACGTGCTTAACTATAAAAAACCGGCGTTCTGGATTATAGCCGCGGCAATAGCCTTTTGTGTAATTTTCGCGCTTTGCTTTCTCACTAACCCTGTGAGGGATAACGATAAAGAATATGGCAATGACAGTAATGAGATAATTAACCCGGACAACGGAATAATTCCGGACGGAACGGTTTCAGTAAAAGAAGATGATACCGGCTCACTTCATGCGGGTGAGAGCCTTACCCTGGACGATGTAATCACGCTTTCAAAAAAAGGGGATAACCTTAACTGGCAGGACTTTGAAAAATATTCATACACAGAAACAGGCAGCGGACTGATGATACGTATTTATGACATTGACGACATGTTTTCTTTGGCGATAGGCGGCTCGCCTGAACAAAAACCGTTATATATCAACCTTCAGGCGTCAACGTTCGGTTATAACAGTATTGATATACGTGTGCAGAGTCCGAAAGATTTTATAAACGAATTTAAAGATAAACCGGTCGCAGTGCATTGCACCTCTTACTCATCGTATTGTGATCTCGGGACGCCGGAAGACGGGTACGACAAGGCGGTTGAAATCATGGGAACACCGGCAAAATCGCTTATAGAGGGAGGACTGCCGCTTCCGATGTGTACCGTGAAAAGCAGGGAGGAGCTGACGCGGCTTTACGAAAAGATGGCAGAAAGTTTTGACACAAATATAGTGTCGCAGGATAATAAATCATTCTCGCAGACCGTAAAAGAATATGACGACGCATTTTTCAAGGAAAACACCCTGTTTGTAATTTTTGTTCCAAGTGTTACCGACTCAGCTCAGTGCAGTGCTGACGTTTCGCTTTCGGGAAACACAGCGTTTTTCGGAGTCAGTATATACGATGAGGGCAGCTTCGCAGGTCTTGGACGTGACTATGCCGTTTTTGTGGAGGTTCCGTCTGACAGACTTACTGATGTGACGGAGTTTTCAGCGGCTGTCGCGTCGCATACCTACGACAATGGAGAAAAAGTCGGTTTTTATGTTTTTAATGGTTCAAAGGACACAGTAAAGCCGACATTGACACTGTATGATAACGACACCTTTGAATTTATATTTTCCGCCCTCAGCAGTTACATCGGCACGGGAACATATTCGACAGACGGCGGAAAGCTTACGTTAAATACCTTTGATTTCGATCAGACGTACGTGTTTGACATAACTGAAAACGGTTTAAAATTTGACGCCGATGCCTCGAGTGAAAACCTATGGTTTTCCGATATAACCGACGGAGCGTTTTTCGCCGAGCATAAAACGGCTGAATGATATTTGCGTAAGGAAAAATTATACGTACATGTTGACTTAATAAAAAGAAAGTGGTATTATATAAGCACAAAACAGGGAAGGTTGTGACAAATGTGGAACTGTTGGTGCTGATTCTGAATAAAACAGAGTGCCTTAAGGATATTTTGTCCTCGTTTATGGAAAACGGAATAAAAGGCGCAACCATTCTTGACAGCCAGGGAATGGCGCATAACCTCTATGAGTACAACGAACTTCGCTTTATGGGGTCACTTAGAATGCTGCTTGATCCTGAACATAAGGAGAGCAAAACCGTGCTTCTCGTTATAGAAAAAGAGAAAGTTCAGCTGGTATCCAAGATCGTCAACGAGATTACCGGTGGTCTCGATAAACCGGATACGGGAATCATCTTCACTCTCCCGGTAAATTATGTTGAGGGAACCGCGACGGTTGAGGAGAATTAAGAATAATTACTTCGGCGGAAATTGTTTCCGCCGGAATTTTTGCGTTTATTTTTTAAGTTTAAAGTTGAAGCGGAAATTTCCGCAAATGAACATGTAATTTCTACATACGGAAGGTAATAAAAATGCATACGTTGTTTGTACTGTCGGTTATGATATTTGCCGGAATGGCGTTTGGAAGACTTGCGAAACTTGTAAAGCTGCCGAATGTCACAGGGTATCTTATTGCAGGACTTTTGCTCGGACCGGCTATTCCGTCGCTCATACCGGGACTTGCGTATCAAGGCGTCATAACCTCTGAAATGCTCCCGTCGCTTGACATTATTTCGGAAGTCGCGCTCGGATTTATAGCCTTTTCAATAGGCAATGAATTCAAATTATCGTATTTTAAGCGTGTAGGCGCAACACCAATAGTAATAGCCGTGTTTGAATCGCTGTTCGCAATACTTTTTGTGCTTGCGGTACTGCTTGCGATAGGTGTTGAACCGGCTTTTGCGATAGTATTAAGCTCAATTGCCGCCGCTACTGCTCCCGCTGCAACTATTATGGTAATAAATCAGTATAAGGCAAAGGGACCGGTAACCGAAACGCTTTTGTCAGTAGTAGCAATCGACGACGCTACCGCGCTTGCAATGTTTAGTATATCGGTAGCGGTCGCGCAGGCAATAAAGGATCCGTCAAAGATTTCGATAAAAACCTCTCTGCTGGATCCGCTCTGGGAAGTTTTCGGCGCGCTTATATTCGGAATGATAATCGGTATGATATTCTGCATACCGCTCAGATGGTTCAAAAAAGACGGAAACAGGCTTTCCTTAATAATAGCGTTTGTATTCCTCGGAGTAGGGCTTTCGGGAATGTTCGGATTTTCATCTCTTCTCATGTGTATGGCAATCGGCGCAGGATTTGCTAATTTTTCATCTCAGGTGCCTCATATCATGAAGCTTACCGACGGGCTTACGCCTCCGATATTTATGCTGTTTTTCGTTTTGTCCGGAGCGGAACTGCAGCTTTCTGTTGTTCCGACTGTCGGACTTGTCGGAGTTGTGTATGTTGTAATGCGTGTTATCGGAAAAATGTGCGGCACAGCATTTGGCGGAATGTTATGCAAGGCGGATAAGAAGATACGAAAATATCTCGGTCCCGCACTGATGCCGCAGGCGGGTGTTGCAATAGGACTTTCTCTTATAGCAACGCAGATCGTGCCGGAACACGGAGCGCAGATTCGTGCCATAATACTTTGCGGAACGCTCATTTATGAGCTTATCGGTCCTGTTGTTACGAAAATTTCACTTACCAAAGCGGGAGAAATAACAGCCTCGGCAAATACGGACGTGAAAAAACTGGATTTGTCAAAAAGTTAATCGGTAATAAAGTTAGGAAATAAAGTTAATTAAAAATATTTAGAAAACTAAACCGTATAAGTTTGTGCAGTGTACAAGCTTTAGCGGTTTAGTTTTATTTTTTGCCTTAGATTATGATTTGTTTAAGATTATATGCAGATAATTTTCAGAAAGATTAAAGTTGTATATCATTTTATTAAGGTTGTTTTATATAGCTTGAACTGCATGGAAAAAACTGATAAGCTCATAATGTACTTAATCGATAGCCGATATTTTTGTAACAATAAAATATTTGCGTTATGATGGAACAAATAGAAAAAATTAACGTCATAAGTGTTAGTGGGTGTGTTATTTAAGAAACGTCACTGTAACCGGTATAATTGACTTTTAAGGACTAGACTTTGAGTTTAACAAAGTTTGTTGGTGTATTTGAGCATTCAGTGAAAGCGCAAGTAAGAGTTTTTCAAAAAAGCAATGTAAGTCAATGTGAACGAGAGATGGGAGGAATGAACATGAAAAGAAAATTAGCAAATAAGGTGTTAGCTGTTATTATCTGCCTTTGCATGGCGGTGTTGATATTGCCGTTTTCGGTATTTGCCGGAACCGGTACAACGGATACATGTGCATTTAACGTTGCGGGCGGCACATACGGTACGGATTACACGTATTCTGAAACCCTTGACGATACAACTAACGTCATGGATAAAGTGTTAACCGTCCTTACAAATACACCTCTTACTATAACGGCTGACAGTACGGTGACAGACGCACGCATAGAAGTTGCCGAAAATGTAAAAAACGCGAATATCACAATTTCCGAACTGAAACTGGAGTTAAACGAGTTTAACGGCAGTCCGTTAACAGTAAAAAGCGGAAGCACACTTGCACTCACCATTTCAGGCAAGAATACCCTTGACGGATACGCAGCAGGTCCCGGAATCCTTGTAGAAAACGGCGCTGAGCTTACGATAAACGGTACGGAAAAAGATGTTTTGGATGTTTTTGGCGCTCAGATGCAGCTGTACTCCGATCAAGGCGGAACATCCGGCGGACAGAGCGTTGGTTTTGCCGGTATAGGCGGTCCCAATAGCAGTGACGCATATACGTATACCGGAAAAATCACTATAAACGGCGGTACTGTTAACGCTCACGGCTATGGTTACGGCGCAGGTATCGGCGGCGGAGACTATGGTTCCGGCGGAACGATAACTATAAACGGCGGAGTTGTGACTGCGACTACCGGAGAGGGACTTCCCGGCGGCTGGATTGACAGTACAAAGGCGAATGCCAGCGGTATAGGCGCTTCCCAGGGACAGCCCGGCGGCGTGATTACCATTGCCGGCGGAACAGTAATAGCTTACGGCGGATATGCAAGCGCCGGCATCGGCGGCGGCACATCTGACGTGACGATAACCGGCGGCAATGTAACGGCTTACGGCGGACCTCTTGCGGCGGGTATAGGCGGATATAATCAGAACAAAGGCGACATCAAGATTACCATCGGTAAGGACGCAACTGTAACAGCGTATGCCGGCAGCTCGGCAAGCGCAATCGGACAGGGCTCTGATACATCGGCTCCCGTAACTCTCAAGATAGAAAACGGCGCGAAAGTGTATGCTTTTTCGAGAGAAGGTTCCGATCGTCCGGCTGTCACACAGGTTGCCAACAGCGCGGCAGATCCCGCAAATATGATAAACGCTTATATTACAGGTATGACTTTGTCGGAAGATATGCCGATAGTAGCTGAGCTTGACGGAGATACGGTTAATCTGACTGTTCCGAAAGGATCAGGCGGCGCAGCATTTACCACCGGAACTGCCGGTGAATACACTGTAAAAACTGCGGCAGAAGTTCCTCCGCAGAATATAGTATATCAGTTTATTTTGGAGGATAACAGTAAAGCGACCGTGACTTCCGGCACAGAGTTCGGTATGGAAAAAGTAAAAGCAGTGGAGGCCGGTGATTTTACAAAAGAGCCTGCTCCCGAAGCAAAAGCAGATTACGAAAACAACCGTCTTACCGGACTTGTCGCAGGTGCCAAATATCGTCTGGAAGCCGGAGAGTATTCTCTTGAAGCGACAGCAGATGAAAACGGATACATCACTCATAAGGATTTCCCGGCATTTTACGGCATGCAGATTTCCATTATAAAGTTAGGCGATGGTGTAAGTACCCTCGACAGTGATCCTCAGATTTTGCAGACGAGCAAACCGGAAGTAACAGCACTTGAAATAAAAACAAAGCCGGCAAAGACAGAGTATACTATCGGCGAAGCAACAGACTGGACGGGACTCGAAGTTACTCTGACCTATTCAGCAGATACTCAGACTTATAAGAAAGACGTCGTACTTGCCGACTTTGAATCATACGGAATTACACTTTCTGAAGCAAACGGAACGGCGCTTGATACTGCTGAAACAAAAACAATAACTGTTTCCTGCAATAACATTGATGTTACCTTTGATATCACCGTTGGCAAAAAACAGCAGACTCTTGCGATTGAAGCAGTCGGAGATAAGATATACGGCGACGCAGCATTTTCGTTAAATGTTACCGGCGGAGAAGGAAGCGGCGCACTGAGTTATGAGGTTACAAGCGGAGACAGCGTCAAAGTAGACGAAAACGGTCTTGTCACCGTTGTGAAGGCCGGAGAAAGCGTTATCACGGTTAAAAAAGCGGCAGACGACATATATAATGAAACGTCAGCTACCATAACCATAACTGTAAAACAGGCAGTGCCGGTTCTTGAAACAAGACCTACGCTTTCCGGAAGAGTCCGTCGTGGTCGCTTGTTATCTACTGTAAGCTTTTCCGGCGGCAGAGTAAACGGCGTAACAGGTGAGGCACTTGAAGGCTCATGGAGTTGGAAAAACGACAGAGTTATGGAAACTACCGGAACCTTTAAAGAAACAGCAGTTTTCACTCCTAAAGACAAAAACTACGAGTCAATTGAGATTGTTCTTAACGTTGAAGTATATTCTTCAAGCGGAACAAAGTCCGATTATATCCTTAACTTTGACACACGCGGCGGAAGCAAGATCGACAGTGTAGAAAAGACTTACGCTTCAACAGTAGATTTGACAAAATATGTACCCACGAGAGCCGGTTATGAGTTTGACGGATGGTATGCGGACAAGAATCTTACAAATAAAATAACTTCTATACGTTTGAGCGGAAACGATACGGTTTACGCAGGATGGACGGAGAAGGCTCCTGAACCTGATGATGAAGATGAAACAGACGAGGACGAGGACGATACTCAGAATGAAACTGAATTCCCGTTCAAGGATGTGAACGAATCAGACTGGTTCCGTGAAGCGGTTGAGTTTGTTTACGAAAAAGGTTTGTTCAGCGGTGTTACAGAAGAATATTTTGCACCGGAGGAATCTATTACCCGTGGCATGTTTGTAACTGTACTGTGGCGTATGGAGAGTAAACCTGTTGTAAATTACCTTATGAGGTATGAGGATGTTGATCAGTCCGCATACTATGCCGAAGCAATACGCTGGGCAGCGAGTGAAGGAATAGTAAACGGTTATTCTGAAACAGAATTCGCACCCGATAAGGAAATCACCCGAGAGGAATTTGCAGCGATCATAAATCGTTATGCCGACTATATAGGAGAAGGGGACGGCAATAAGGCTTCTATTACAGGATTTGCCGACAGTAATGAGGTTTCAAACTGGGCGTACGAGAATATGCGCTGGGCAGTAGGTACCGGTCTTATAAACGGCACAGACGGTAACCGTCTGGATCCTCAGGGTATTACTACCCGTGCGGAAGCTGCGGCAATTCTGCAAAGATTTTTGGAAAAGTAAAGAAAAATACAGTATAATGTATAATACTGTATAAAGAATATAGTCTTAGTAATAAAGTCATAGTATCCGGTAAATTCCGGAGTGTTTTTTATATCCATTGTTCTGGGCCTCGGCAAATCGATATCAATAAGAGCGGATACACGTCCCGGGTGAGGCGATAATACGCACACTCTGTCAGAAAGAAAAACCGACTCTTGGATATTGTGAGTGACAAACACGATTGTTTTGTTTGTTTTTCTCCATATGCGAAGCAGGTCTTCATGCAGTTTTTCACGGGTAAATTCATCAAGCGCTGAGAACGGCTCATCCATTAAGAGGATTTCCGGCTGAATCGCAAGCGCTCTTGCAATTCCGACTCTCTGCTGCATACCGCCGGATAACTGCCTTGGATAATGTTTTGCAAAATCCTTCAGACCTACCAATTCCAACATTTTATCGGCTCGTTCTTCACAGTCTTTTTTCGGCAAATGCATGATTTCAAGAGGAAGCATTACGTTTTTCTTTATGGTTCTCCAATCGTAAAGCACCGCTCCTTGAAATACGATCCCGTATTTCCTTTTTAGACGTGCATTTCTCGGGGTTTCTCCTCCTACCGTAATTTCTCCGACCGTAGGTGTGAGCAAATCTGCTATAATTCTAAGAAGTGTGGTTTTTCCGCAGCCGGAAGGACCAAGCAGAGAAACAAACTCTCCTTTATGAATATTCATTGTTACGTTGGTCAGAGCCGTAACATCGGTATTAGTGCTTGATTTATATGTCATGCCGATATCCTTAAGCATGATTTCAACATCTGTTCCAACAGCTGACATAAATACTTCTCCTTCCTGTGTAAACAAAAAAGAAAACCGCAGACAATGATCTTTTTATCAGGCGTCATTGTCTGCGGTTGTTTTTTCTATGTGCTTATTATATATGCATTTGTGACATATGTCAAATGGTTATGTTGCATTTTGTTAAATCTGACGATTTTTTAATAGAGATACACATATTCCTTATATTAAACACGACGAAGAAACACGTGTTAAAACAAAACCGAATATGCATTTCAACAAATGTATCGCATGAATATTGTGCTGGAGCACAAAAATAAGCCGGATTATATATCTTGTCATAAAGTGAAAACGCCGGCAACAAAGTTCTTTTGACCGAGAAAATGAGATAATAGGTTAAGAGTGCCAAGCGTTTAGTTTTCGACTTCTATTTCATGATTTTTTGATTTTTCTGTCCGGTTTGAATTTGAAAACGTATAACCTGCAAACCTGCATATAAACAGTTTTTTTATTTTTCTAAAAGTTCTGAAAAAATGCCGCGCAAGCGTGAGCTCATTTATTAATAAAACGAAAAAGCCCCGGACACAAAATTGCGTGCCGAGGCTCTCGAATTGTACTGTCGATCTTTATCATACTTTTTCGCTAGCAAAAAACTCAAAAAAAGAAGAGCCTCAACTATGCGTATTGCGTGTCGAGGCTCTCGAATTGTACTGTCGATCTTTATCATACTTTTTCGCGAGCAAAAAGCTCAAAAAAAGAAGAGCCTCAACTACGCGTGTTGCGTGTCGAGGCTCTCGACTGTCTATGGGCTACAAAAAAGATATTTTTGTAATTTAGAGTATAGGTTTGAACTCTTGCAGATTTAAAGCTCTATTCTATCACCGTACGGAAGAGATTTTATATAGTTTTCAATCCATACCCAATCGGGATTTCCGTCTTTGTCGGGAGGAAGTTTTATCATGGTTTCAGAAATGAGTTGCATTTTGAACGCTCGTCCATAGCTATACCGATATCGTTCTGCTTGCAAAAGTGAAACAACAAACAAAGCAGTATATACATTAATCCAGTTTGCGCGACAAACAACGATATGATCTCCACAAACAAACGGCGCAGGCTGGTAAAAACTAGTTGCCGTAGTGTCGCCAATGATGATTGCGTTTCCAGCTTCAACTCCATTAAGACCTATTCGGGGTATATAGCAATCACAACCATTGTTTTCTTCGGTCCTAGAAACAAAGGGGATGGAATTATCAAATGGAGTTGATTGAAAATCATAATCTGTTTTCACATGGGCATCAGCTCTGTATATTTGAGAGAACAGATTACCAAGTCGATATTCCTTCCAAGCGTTTACAGAACGAAAAGCATGATCCTTATCTATATTGGATGTGGTAATTTTCTTGTATGTCAATGATTTGATGTGCTGCTCCATACATCCCCAATCTGGATTGCCATCCGGGGTTTGTGGTAGTTTAATAATGGTCTCTTTAAGATGTGTTTTCCACTTTCTCCCGAAAGAGTATTTGGGTCGTTCCTGGCAAAGGATTGTAGCAATAAATAGACCATTGTACTCATTGAGGTTTTCATTGTATCCAGCGACAATATCTGTTGTTCCTATAAAGTCAACATCCATATAGTTGGCATATCCAACAGAACCCTGACCATTACAAATAAAAATTATGCAATTCCCTTTTTGTACAAGGTCGCTATCATAAGCACAATGAAGCATAACACCGTTATCATCTTTCTTTGCACCTACATAGAAGCATTCATTTCCGTCGCTCAACATTCCCTGATTTGCTTTGCCGTTTTGCAAGACTGGGAATAGATCACCAATCTTAAAACTCCCCCACTTATCTATGTCAAGATTCATAAACATTTCCCTCCTTGACAAGATAGGTAGTGTCAAATTGACGCCCCGTTTTTTATTTTAACTATTGTTAAAACCTTGATTTTTCGGGAGGTTTTACGATTCTTGCATAAAAATATAGCAATAACCTCCCTTTTGCTGTATAATTGAGTTGCACACATCAATTAAATAAACAGTCCAAAAGGAGACTATTGCTATGAACTCAATTATACAATATTTACTTATTCAAAATCAATACCTTTTGCAAATAATTTCTTTTCTTTTTAAATTTATCTGCAAGTATATACCTCTCAGACAATGGATTTTTGATGATTCCAATTCGCCCGAGTATCAAAAATTTAAAGTTGATGAGCCACCTCTAATTAAGAAAGAGAAACTTCAGCCACAAGAACGATGGTACTACAAAGACTTTATTGCATACATAAAATGGAAATATGATGTTATTATTACTCCTGTAAAACGTCGTGGTGAATGCAATATTCCTGATGACTACATCTGTCCCCATTGCAGTGCTCCGAAGGCTTATCTTTACAGAAACAACGGTTCCAATGACCAAGTTCTCTGCAAGGTTTGCGGAAAATCTTCATCCACCTTTGTTCCTGACACTATTGCATTATTCTGTCCGCATTGCTCACATACCCTTGTAGCCAAGAAAGACCGGAAGTTTTTCAGAGTACACAAATGTGTTAATCCTAAATGTCCATACTATCTTAACAATCTTAAAAAGGTTGATAAAAAGCATCTTGCCGAGCCTTATGGTAAAAACAACTACAAACTCCACTATATCTACCGTGAATTTACTGTTGACTTTTTTGATATGGAGCTTTCATCTCTGCCAAAAAACTCATCTTCGCTTAAATTCTCAAAGCATAACGCACACATTATGTCCTTGTGCCTTACTCTGCATGTCAATTTAGGACTATCTCTCCGCAAAACTGCTCAGGCAATGAATGACCTTTACGGTATTAAAATTTCTCATCAGATGGTTGCCAATTACGCCCGAACTGCCGCACTTGTCATTAAACCTTTTGTTGACAACTACGATTATGAACCATCAAACACTCTTGTTGCAGATGAAACATATATTAAAATTCGTGGCATTAAAGGTTACATCTGGTTTATTATGGATGCGGTTTCCCGTTCCATTTTAGGCTATCAGGTTTCCGACAATCGTGGTGTCGGTCCTTGCATCCTTGCTATGCGTATGGCTTTCAGAGGTTTCAAAGACAAACTGCCTGAAAACTTTAAATTTATTGCTGACGGTTACAGTGCTTATCTTTTAGCTGCTCAACAGTTCTTTATCAAAAAAGGTAATGCTTTTAAATTTGATATTACTCAGGTTATCGGTCTCACCAATGATGACGCTGTATCTGCTGA
>QAKH01000051.1 GCA_003343885.1 Clostridiales bacterium
GTCGAGAGGGTGCGCACACCCTCCGCGTACTTTTTTGGCACCTTTTTTCGTACGAGCGAAAAAAGTGCGGCGGCGAAGCGCCGCTGCAATACTCGCGAACGAGCAAGCGAAAATAACAAATTTAATTTTTCGCGAAAACAAGCCCGTTTGTGCGGTATAAATTCAACCGCACAAACTCATATAAAAAACAAAATTAAGTTCTTTTGCGCCGCTTTTCTTCGAAAGAAAAGCAGGCACTAAGACCGCTCCAATTAGAGCAATAAGGCTTACATGTGCTCGCTGAGAGCCTTTTCAAAAGAAACAGATGAATCTGAACGATTTTCAAGATAAGCAGTGATAAGAGCATCTTCAAGCTTGTGCCGGAATTCAGAGTTTATCGGGTGAACAATATCTTTGTATTCACCGCTCTGTGTTTTTTTGCTTGGCATAACGACAAAATATTTGTCGCGCGCATAAATTATTTTAACGTCGTGTATCGCAATACATCCGTCAAGAGTAAGAGAAATAACGGCCTTAAGAGGCTGATCTTCAAAAGTTTTTCTTATTTTTATATCCGTGATTTCCATATATGGTACAGTCCTTTCTTTTGGGTTGTAGATAGTATTGTGCGTAATCACGTTTATTATTCAGAACCGTGCAAATCCGGTACTTGAGAAAGGAACGAACTTTTTTATGGAACTGAAACAGTTGAAAAATGTATATTTTATCGGTATAGGCGGAATAAGCATGTCGTCTTTGGCACTGATATTAAAGGAAAGAGGCATAAATGTCGCCGGATACGATTTTAAACATAGCGAAAATACGGATTTGCTCGAAAAAAACTCGGTTAAGGTGTACTACTCTTTCTCTCCCGAAAACCAAAACGGCTTTGATACAGTCGTGTATACGGCGGCAATATCGGAAAACGATCCGGAGCTTGTGCAGGCGAAAAAGAACGGCTCGGCAATTCTTTCAAGAGCTGAGCTCTTGGGCATGATAACATCACATTATACCCACTCCGTAGGCGTTGCCGGCACGCACGGAAAGTCCACAACAACAGGTATGCTGTGCCATATTTTTGATGCCGCAAACGCTGACGCAACCGTACTTGCCGGAGCGGTTATTCCAATGCTTGACTCAACCTACCGTGCCGGAAAAGGCGACGTCGCAGTTTTTGAAGCGTGCGAATATAAAAATTCATATCATTCCATGCGCCCGACCATAAGACTTGTGCTAAACTGTGAGTTTGACCACGTGGACTTTTTCGGTAACATGGAAAATGTCATAGCCTCTTTCAGGAAATATATGGATACCGATAGCGGTCAGGGTGAAAACATAGCGCTTGTAAACGCCGATTGCCCGGCAAGCCTTAAGGCGTGCGACGGTATAGAAACCAAAACGTATACTTTTTCCGTAAAAAATACCGAAGCCGATTTTTATGCTGAAAATATCTGTGATGAGGACGGATATGATAAGTTTGATGTTTACGCACTCGGAAAAAAATATTGCACCGTAAAACCCGGAGTGCCGGGAACGCATAATATGTCAAACGCCCTTGCGGCAGCAGCGGCGGCATATCTTTGCGGAGTATCCGGAGAGGCTGTGGAAAAAGGACTTTCATCTTTTCACGGCGTGAAAAGACGTTTTGAAAAGCTCGGAAATACTAAAGGAGGAGCGGTGGTAATAGACGACTATGCACATCATCCGGACGAGATTGCCGCAACGCTGAAAACAGCAAAAAGGATATGTGTACCCGGAGCAAAGGTCTTCTGCATATTCCAGCCACATACCTATTCTCGCTTCTCGGCGCTTATGCCGGACTTTGCAAAATCGCTTTCACTTGCCGACCGTGTTGTCATGGCTGATATATATGCGGCAAGAGAGGTAAATACAAGCGGAATTTGCTCCTCGGATATTAAAAAATACTTGCCTGACGCAGTGTATTTTGATTCTTTTGAAAAAATTGCGGATTATGTGAAAACAACCGCCCGTACCTCGGATATTGTTATTACCATGGGTGCAGGCGACGTGTATAAAATAGCTCCTATGCTGATTGCCGAGTAAGCCTTACGAGGGGTTTATATTTTATGGGGTTCCACCCCATACCCCGCCCACTTTTTAAAAAAAGTGGGGGAAAAACAATATTTTACCGCCAAGCATCCCACTCACTCCGTTCGTGCGATGCTTGGCGGCTTTTTTATTTGTTTTTGTTTTGTGTAATTTTTTAAGTTTACAAAGCATAAACACAACCGCACAAACTCATAAAAAAAATCGAGTTCTTTTGCCCCGCTTTTCTTTAAAAGAAAAGCGGGCGGCAATGTGCCGTTCCAACTTTCGCGGACGAGTAAGCAAAAATAATAAATTTCTTGTCCTGTTTTTTACGAAAAACAGGGCATTTTTATTTTTTGCGTATTTTCTTGCTTTTTCCGGAAATAATATCCATATACTTCTATCCATTTTGTGTACTCCCTTTCAGAAAAAGGAGAAAAATTCGTATGCTGACACAGATAACAGCCGCCGAACTTAAAAGCAAACTCGAACAAACCTTTTTAAATTGCGGCGATTTTAATATACGTGCCGTTCTGGTAAAAGAACAAACACTGTACCTTGCAAATCTCGGCGGATATACAAGCCGTGACTATATTTCCGAAAACGTCATAAAACCTGTAATCGACGCCTCTCCCGATTTTATCGACGACTCTACCTTTTTGCACGTGCTGTATAGCTCGGAAGCGGCCGCCCTTGCGAACTTTGATGAAGTGTGCAATCGTTTGCTTGCGGGTTTTGCCGTCATTTTCTGCGATATCCCCTCAGGAGTTACCGCATATGCCTGTATGTCAAGAGCCGATCCCGGAAGAGGAGTAAGCGAACCGGATAATGAAGCGGTAGTCAGAGGCCCGAGAGAAGGCTTTATCGAAAAAGTTGAGGATAATATCGCAATTCTCAGAAAAAGACTAAGAACTCCGGCAATGAAAGTACTAAGCTTCCAGTCGGGCAAGTATTCAGAAATAACCGTCAAGGTAGTCTATATCGAAGGCGTTGCCGATATAAATCTTGTGAATGACGTCGCGCAGAGAATAAAAAATATGAAACTCGATTCGGTTATGGATTCCGGGTATATTGAGCAGTTCTTAACCGGAGGACGATCAAGACTGTTTACCGAAGTCGGCAACAGCGAAAAACCAGATAAGGTAGCCGCAAAGCTCACCGAGGGCAGAGTCGCCGTCCTTTGCGACGGAAGTCCGGTGGCGCTCACCGTGCCGTATCTGTTCGTTGAAAGCCTGCAGTCTGCCGAGGACTATCTCAAAACTCCGTATTACGCAACGTTCATTCGGTTCGTGCGGTTTGTCAGTATGCTCATAAGCTTGTACCTGCCGGCTTTTTATATGGCGGTAATGGAACATCATAAAAACGCAGTGCCGCACATGCTGTATTCGGCAATGACCGAGGCAAGACAGGACGTTCCGTTCAGTTTGTTCGGTGAGCTTGTAGTGATTTTGCTTATTTTTGAGCTTATACGTGAAGTGGGCGTCCGTATGCCGGGAGCGGTGGGAAGCGCTGTCAGTATTGTCGGCGGACTCATACTCGGAGATGCCGCAATCTCCGCCGGCATTACAAGCGCTCCGGTAATAATGGTGGCGTCCCTTACTGCCATAACTACCTTTATTTTGCCGCCGTATATGAACAGCACCGTCCTTGTAAGATTTGCTAATATACTTGCCGCACGGCTTTTCGGCATAGTCGGCATAGCGCTGTCGCTTACTCTTCTGATTGTCCACCTTTGCGGCAAAAAATCGTTTGGCGTGCCGTATATGCTGCCGTTTGCGCCTGTTAATGTTTCAGGACTTAACGATACGGTATTTATGCGGCCGAAAAAGGCGCTTGAGAATTCTTCTAAGGAGTTGGGCGGCTCTTGAGTCTTAATAAATTGAGTGTGAATAAATATTTTAGTAAACTTTCCTCTTCCGTGAGAACTGTAGGCTTTATGAGAACTACCGGTAAAAGAGTAAAGAAAACTATGTACTTGGCTGTTATATCGCTTGTTCTTGCCGGAACGCTTTGCGGCTGCTCGGATATTGTGAATAAGCAGCCGTTATATGTGTACGGCTTTGGACTTGATACGAGAGAAGCCGGAGTAATGCTGTACGTCCTTTGCGGAGAGGGCGGCGGTAACAGCGGCGGAAGCAGTGGAAGCAGTGGAAACGAAGGCGGCTCCTCCGGTTCGGAGCAGGCAAAGGAATCAAGTCTAAACGTGCTTTCCTTTGCCGGAAAAGATACAGAGTCTGCGTTTGAAAACTTTTTTTCGGAAAACGGAGACGTATATACCGGTACGGTCGAAGCATACCTGTTAGGCGCCGGAGTAGATAAGAAAACGCTTGACGATTTCAAGGTCTATCTTGTCAATTCAAATAAATTGCCGCTTAAGCGAAACGCTTACTATAATGCGGACCCGTACAGTTATTTTGTCAGCTGTGCTAAGGAAGCTGACGAGGAGACGGTTTCCGAAATGCTTGAAACGGACGGAGTAAATGTCATAAGATTTTCATTTTAACCGGTTGACAAACTTTCTGAAAAGAGGAGGCAAACATATAAGCAATGAACAGGTTAAATAACACCGTCACATACAGCATAGCGGTTTTTGCGTTTTTGTATTCGGGAACAGTCGTGTACTGTCCTTTTTACATGTCCGGAAGCGCGGTAATAAACTATGCTGTAACAAGTGCCGTGTGCTTAATTTATTCATACGCCGCCGCAAAATACTTTTCCTCAAGAAGTTTTTTGCCTCCCAAAGGTCCGGCAGGACTTTTTTCGGTAACGCTAAGCGGATGTGTGTGCGTAGTGGGCTCGGCGCTTGCGGCGGAGTACGTTAAAACTCTCGCCGGCTTTGCGGAAAATTACGCAAGGGCGTTTACGGTTTTCAGTGCGGCGGCGGCAATACTTTTTCTCGGCGTGTATGCCGCAAGCAGAGGAAGAATCTGCGTAAACGGACTGGCGCTATTGGTGTTTTGGCTCTTTGTCGGATGGACCGTTGCCGGCTTTTTCGGATTTTTTTCGGTAAAGGACGTTGTCACTATAGAAAGTCCGTTTTCAAGACTTACGGATACCGATATAGTGTCACTGTTAAAGAACACGGCATACGTCTGTCTTGACGTGACCTTGCTTGCGGTGGTTCTGACAGACGGAGAAAGTATGGCGGTAAGAAAAATTGTGCCTAAATCTTTTTTTTACGGCGCAGGCGCGTTTGTTTTGCTTACCGGATTTAATATTTTCAAAAATTTACTGATGTTCGGCGAAGATTTTTCCGCCTCCATGAATAATCCCGACCTTACCGCAATACGGCTTGTGCCGCTTTTTGACCTGCCGGAAGCAAGCGTTATCGTGAATACCTTTGCGTGTGCCGTAAAATTAAGCGTTTATGTGTGCGCCGCACTTTTTACGTTAAAGAATTCGTTTAAAAACAGGTATCGCTCAAAAAACGCGTGTATTGCCATGTATATAGCTATGTGCGCAGTGTGTACGGCTTTTCTGTTTTCCTTAAAAAACTCGGAAAAAGTACATTCTCCGACAGCACCGCCCGAGGAAAATCTTGCCGCAGGAGCCTTTTCAGTAATAAGTATAGCGCTTTGCGCCTTTTTGTGCTACGTTTTGTATTCAATTTCCATAAAACGTCAGAATAATACAAAATAGACTGCCTTTATCCGACAGTTTTTTTGGGAATATACCTATATAATATATAATACGAAAGGAAGGATAGGTATGCAGATGAAAGCGTATTCGGCACAGGATAAACTGATTGTGTCGCTTGACGGGGAAATAGACCACCATTCCGCGGCGGAAATAAGGGAAGGGCTTGACAAAATGATAGCGGTAAGCAGGCCGAAGGTAATGGTTCTCGAACTGTCGGGAATAGATTTTATGGATAGCTCAGGACTTGGGCTTGTGCTTGGCAGGTACCGCAGACTAAATGAAATGGGCTCACAGATGGTAATAAAAAATCCCGGAGCGAGAACGGAAAAAATTCTTGCCATGGCGGGCGTGGACAAGCTTATAAAAATTATACGTTCGTAAGAAACGGTTTGGGAAAGGAACATAAAATATGGAAAAGAAGAGAAAAAGACTGAATTATTTTACCTGCAACATACCTGCAAAGTCAGTCAACGAGGGTTTTGCCAGAGGAATAATCTCGGCTTTCTGCGCACAGCTTGATCCTACGGTCGAGGAATTGTGCGACATGAAAACCGCAATAAGCGAGGCGGTTACAAATTGCATTGTCCATGCGTACGCCGGGGAAAACGACGAAAAGAAGAAAAAAATACTCTTGAAAGCGGAATATTTTGACGACGGACTGCTAAGCGTGTCCATAAAAGACTACGGGTGCGGTATTGAGGATATTGAAAAAGCCATGCAGCCGATGTATTCAGGCTCAGGCAGTGAAGAGCGCAGCGGCATGGGCTTTTCTATAATGCAGTGCTTTACAGATAAGATTAAGGTAAGCTCAAAAAAAGGCCGTGGGACATGCGTAACCCTTAAAAAGTACATAGGAAAAAATGAATAAGACTGAAGAAAACGCCGTACTTCTCGAACGTGCCGCAAAGGGCGACAAAGCAGCGGAAGAACTCATTATAAAAAATAATATGGGACTTGTAAAAAGCGTTGCCATGCGTTTTGTCGGACGTGGTCAGGAGCCGGAGGATCTAATACAAATAGGCTGCATGGGAATGTTAAAGGCTCTCCGGGGGTTTGATCCGAGCTATAACACGGCATTCTCGACATACGCCGTTCCGCTTATCGCAGGCGAGATAAAGCGGTTTTTGAGAGATGACGGACTTATAAAAGTAAGCAGAGAAGCAAAGAAAAACTATTATTTGCTGATGAGGGAAAAAGAGGCGTTCTTAAGAGAAAACGGAAGAGAACCGAAACTCAGCGAGCTTTGCGAAAAATGCGGATTTACCGACTCGGAAGCGCTTTACGCAATGGAAGCGTGCAGCAGCACCGTTTCTCTCCAGGATAAAATATCAGAAGAGGACGACAGAAGCGTCGAGGATTTGTGCGCTGACAGCGAGCTTGGAGATCTTACGGAAAAAATCGCACTGCGTGAGGTTATTTCCGAGCTTGAGCCGAAACAGAAAAATATTATATATATGAGGTATTTTAAAGGAATGACGCAGTCGGAGGTGGCAAAAAGACTCGGTACCAGTCAGGTCAAGGTTTCAAGAGAGGAGAGCAAAATCAAAAAAGAACTAAGGGAAAAGCTGATTTGCTGAATAAAAGAAAAAAATACCAAAAATTGAAAAAAGTACTTGACAAACGAGTTGCAGTGTGATATTATATAAAAGCTCCGCAAGAGGGACGAGCCGGAAAGAGTCGAGCCGAGGAAAAAAGATTTGAAAAAAATCTAAAAAAAGGGTTGACAAGGAAAGAAGTATGTGATATACTATACAGGCTGTCGCAAAGAGCGGAAGCAAGAACGGACCTTGAAAATTGAACAACGAAAGACGAGAAAGCAAAGCAAGGAACGTCGAAAGACGAACCAGAAAGAACTCGTAAAATTCCTAAGAAAGTACACTTGATTTTAGAGATAAGATCGAGATACCCAAGGAAAAAAGTATAAAGAGCAAGACAAACTAAGGAAATTAACGTACACTGAGGTGTGCGAAAAATATTTTCAGAGAGTTTGATCCTGGCTCAGGATAAACGCTGGCGGCGTGCATAACACATTCAAGTCGAACGGATTTATCGGACAGCTTGCTGTTTGAGAAGATTAGTGGCGGACGGGTGAGTAACGCGTGAGCAACCTGCCTTTGTGAGGGGAATAACACAGGGAAACTTGTGCTAATACCGCATGACGCATCGGTGATGCATGTTACTGATGTTAAAGGAGCAATCCGCACAAAGATGGGCTCGCGTCTGATTAGATAGTTGGTG
>QAKH01000025.1 GCA_003343885.1 Clostridiales bacterium
GGGGCTGTTTAAAAAGCCCGTAAAAAACGAAAAGGATCTCAAAACGAGGTCCTTTTTTGTAATGTTGTGAAAAAACATTGAATTTTGGGTATAAAAACTAAACTCATATTAAAATGAGCAAATTTTGAAATATTTTCATTAAAAGTTATGCAGCTAACAACCGTTTTTGCTTTTTTAAATGGAATTTGTAAAGGTTAAAACCAATACAAATTGCCGTAAATTCAAAAATTACGGACTTTAAGCCCCTTCTTCGTATTCTCTTGTACTGTCTGTCCCACTTGATTATTCCATAAGTGCCTTCCGCTTGTATACACCGATTTGCTCTTAGCAACAAACCATGAGTGGAAGATAAATTGTCAAGAACTTCTTTGTGAATGGAAGTCAGTTCTTCATTCATCCTGATAGTTCTGTTGCTGTTTCCTTTTTTACACTTGTCGGCATAAGGACAATCATTGCAATCCTCGCATTGATAAAATTCCTCTGTTCTGCCGTATTTGTTGCCTTTTACGGCTCTGTCATACAAATACTCAAACTTTCTTCCGTTAGGACAAATCAGATTACCATCTGCATCTCTTTGAAAATTAACGGCTCTGAACGGATCTTCTCTGTATTTCTTGTCCGTTGTTTCTTTTTTGAACATAGTAAACTTCATATATTTTTCCATACCATGCTGTTCACAATACAGATAATTGTTGTAACTTCCGTAACCTGCATCAGCTACCGGATAACAAGGATAAAAGCCGTAAGTACAGTTGAATTTTTCCATCAGAGGTACAAAGCATTCCATATCCGAGGCATATTGCTTAATATCCATTACTGCTATGTACTCATCGCATATTCCAAGCTGAACATTGTATGCAGGCAGTAATTGGTCGTTTCCCATGTAATCTCTTTTGATTCTCATGAACGTAGCATCATTGTCAGTCTTTGAATAGCTGTTTCTCTCATCACCGCATATTCTAATATGATGGGCATATTTCTTTAATTTTTTCAGATATTCCTCAAGTTTTTCGTAGTGCTTCTGCTCCAAAGACTTTCTTTTTCCGCTGCCGTGAACAAAGGATGTCACATCTATTCCCAATATCCTTTGGTACTGTTCAATTATATATTCAACATACTCAATGGTATATTCTTTTCTGACGCCGATTTTGAAGCTAAAACCAAGCAAATCGGTTTCATTTATTTTTTGTATCAGCTGTGTAAGATACATATATGTTCTTTCACGGCTTGTTCTGCAGGCTTTCTTCCACACCCAGGTATATTTGTTGGCATTAGCTTCAAACTTCGTGCCGTCTATATACACATGATTCAAGTCCACATTTTCTTGTGCGAACATATATGAATTTATATCATTGAAAATATCTTCTATGCTTTCAACCAACATTTCATTCATAAAATTTGATATGGTTGAGTATGACGGTGCTTTTAATCCGTCAAGCAACCATATGAAGCGAATGTCTGTTTTGCACAGTTTTTCAATTTCTCTTAGAGATGCATAACCATTTTCCATAAAGGCAAACAGAATGATTTTCAACAATTTCACGCAATCAAATCTCGGGCGACCTATTTTGCTCTCCTTACCGGCAAAATATTTGTATAGGTCGATTTGGTTCATAATTTCGTTGAATGTGTAGATTGGATCAGAAATTTCAATAATTTTTTCCAAATCTACTGGAATTTTCATTTGAATTGGTGTATAATATTCACCGTGGTTAAATGTTGTTTTCATCGACTCTATTATACCACAAAACGGCTGATTCCGCTATGGGTTCGGCCGTTCTTCTATACAAAAAATCGAGGATCTTCATCCTCGACTTCTTGGGGACTTCTTAAACAGCCCCTTTTAGTTTTCGATTTTTTCAGAGAAAATTATATTGAATAATTATTTTTTGAGAGATTATATTGTTTTTTTAGCACTGCTCCCCTACCGTCACAACATTTTCCTGCAACCGTCAATAATGACATTTTCACCTGAAATATATGGTGCCTCGTCACTTGCAAGAAAACAGATAAGATTTGCATTTTCCATTTGCGTTCCAGTCCTGCCGGAATACGACATGCTGCTAGGTTCGCTGTAATCCATATCTAACACATTTGCAGGGCTTACTGTCCCGGGCGAAACGCAATTAACACAAACACCTTTATCTGACACCTCCTTTGCAAGGCTTTTTGTAAAGGCAATTAGTGCCGCTTTTGTTGCTGAATAGTGCGACATTCCCTTGTTGCCGTATACTCCGGCAACCGAAGCCACATTAACAATCTTTCCATACCCTTTTTCTATCATTCTCGGAATAACATATCTCGTAAAATAAACCGTTCCCATTACGTTAATATTCCAATACCTCTGCCAAAGCTCAGTACTTGATTCCGTAAAATTGACCATATCACGCCAAACAGCCGCATTATTTATGAGAATATCAATACTGCCAAAAGAATTGACAGTTTCTTCTACTGCTTTCTTGGCCTGTTCTTCTTTGCTGACATCGCATACAAATGTCAGCACGGAAACACCATACTTTTCAAGTTCTTTTTTGAGCTCTGCAAGTCCTTTCTCATTTACATCAATAAGAGAAAGATTTGCGCCGAGCAAAGCAAGTTTATGCGAAACCGCACGTCCTATTCCGACCGCTGCTCCGGTAACGATAGCACTTTTTTCCGCAAAATTCATATCAGATCATTCCTTTCTGTTATGTCTAAGCTTTTATAATTGCTCTGAAAACAGCAACCAAGTTTATTATAAATCTAAACGCTTTTTATTTAAAGAAATGATTCTGCTGAAAATAAGTATTATATTCCTGTTAAAACAATATTTGTATCAAATCATTGTATCAGCACTTACTCTTAGACTTGACTTTTACCCTAAATTCTTATATAATACCTAAGTACCGTACCGGACAGCTGCGCTGCATAAGCCGAAAGGTATTGCGGTGAGGAAAGTCCGGGCTTCACAGGGCAAGGATAACAGATAACGTCTGCCGAGGGTGACCTTAGGGAAAGTGCAACAGAAAATTACCGCTGTGCTCTGCACAGTAAGGATGAAAAGGCGAGGTAAGAGCTCACCGGCGCACTGGAGACTTTGCGGCCGTGTAAACCCTATCCGAAGCAACACCGTTTGCGGAGCGTCGCTTTTTGTGACAATGCGCCCTGCATATCCGCGGGTGGCAAAGAACTTTATGGCAACATAAAGTCAAGATAGATAGCTGTCTCGGCTGATAAGCTATGACAGAACCCGGCTTATAGGTACGGTACTATTATTATTGATTATTTTTTTAGACAAAGTAGATAGAGGATTGACATGAGAATACTCGGTATTGATTACGGCGACGCACGTGTAGGGCTTGCTGTTTCAGATCCGACAGGACTGCTTGCAGGCGGCATCGGAACGGTAAATATAACGGGAATGAACGACGCAGTAAAGAAAATAGCCAAAATTGCGCTTGATAACGCTGTTTCGCTCATAGTTCTCGGACTTCCGGTCAACATGGATGGATCAAAAGGTTCAAGCGCTGAGAAAATTAGTGTTTTTGCGGAGAAACTTTCACTTGCGCTTAACAACATGCCGTATGAATTTATTGACGAGCGCCGTACAACCATACTTGCCGCGCAATTCATGTCGGAAACCGGTACTTTCGGTAAAAAAAGAAAAGATTCTATTGACGAGCTCTCAGCACAAATCATTTTGCAGACATATCTCGATCGTTTAAAAAACGCCGACCACAAGGGTAACGAACAGGGGGACAACTTATGAGCTATATTTCGGAAGAAATAACCGCTTTTTGCTCGGATCATGGTATTCCCTGCCCTGACGGACGTGCCGAGGCGTTTCAAACGCTTTACGAGAGGCTTATCGCTTTTAATGCTCATACAAACCTTACGGCGCTTAAAACAGAGCAGGACATATGTTCCCGTCATTTTATCGACTCATTGTTTCCGCTTGCGCACGGACTTATACCGGACGAAGCATCTGTCATTGATATCGGCTGCGGCGCCGGTTTTCCGGGACTGCCATTAAAAATCATCAAGAACGATATCCGGATTTCTTTCGTTGACAGCACTGCAAAAAAGCTTAGGTTTACACAAAGTATTTCGGATGAATTTGGACTTGACGCCAAAATCCATGCCGCACGTGCTGAGGAGCTTGTCGCTGCCG
The DNA here is from genome assembly GCA_003343885.1 of Clostridiales bacterium. GTDB lineage: Bacteria > Bacillota > Clostridia > Oscillospirales > CAG-382 > UMGS882. The sequence goes on from QAKH01000025.1 coordinate 4,151, forward strand.
GTCACCGGGAAAAATATGACGTTGCGGTATCACGGGCAGTTGCGTCTCTGCCTGTACTGTGTGAGCTGTGTTTACCGTTTGTAAAAGTGGGCGGTGATTTCATTGCCTACAAGAGTATGAAGGAATGTGATGAAGCAAATCCGGAAAGCGAGCTCTCAATGGCAAAAAAAGCAATTCCTGCTCTCGGCGCAAAACTTCGCAAAGTTTTCCCTGCTCCTCTAAAAGAATCAGACGGCAGTATAAGCGAGCACGCATTATTAGTGATTGAAAAAGTAAAACCTACCAATACAATTTATCCGAGACGCTATGCGGCTATTGTTAAAAAGCCCTTGTAATCTTTCGTTCGTCTCTATTATACTCAACAACATTTGACTAAGAGAATAAATATTTTTTGGGATAAACTTCGGTTTATCCTTTTTTCTACCCTTTTACACTTTCAATAAAAAATGCTTATATATTGACATCTAATTATACATATGTTACAATTTGCGTACCGATATTATTGTAGACTAAAAAATGAAGGGAGCATATTATGATGGATGACAAAATTTTAATGCTAGAAGAACGAATAACCGCATTAGAAAAATTACTGAAGCTTGTGACGTTGCCTGACAAAAACGCTATTCTCTCCGAACTTCTAAATGATGCCCCTCGCATATATTCCTTTGATTTTACATCTGAAAAGTCCGATTTTTCACAGTGGCGTCTGATAAATGCCGACGAAATAAGCAGAAAAGGAAAACTCGTCTATAAAGCTGTGCCTTTTTCAAAGCCTTATCGAAAGGTTTACGACCCGATACTTGCAAACGAAACGGTGCGTTTTGAAGCCGAAAAGGCAAAATACATTCAAGTAAATATTAAATGCACGGCTGCCGACAATCGCCCGGAGCACTATATTCAAATATATTTTAAAACTGAGAGTGATAATGAGTATTCAGAGAGTAAAAAAATAAAAATTCCCTGCAAGTGCAACGCTGAACAGGAAATTACTGCTGAACTTTTTTCCAACAAGTTTTGGCAAGGCACAATTACCGGAATACGTTTGGATTTATTGGAAATCGACGGAATAATGGAAATAAAAAATCTCAAAGTCACATCAGTCCCCCCTTCTCAAGGCAACACTGAGGACATAGTTTTTTCGACAGAATTCAAAAATGGGGAAACTCTTGCTGACTGCGGCTGGAAAGTAATTAACGGAGAAATATTGGATACAGACAACAAACTCTTATACAAAGCCGTATTGTCTACTCAATACAGGCTTTATTCCGATCCGGTATTAGTTAACGACAACATAAAAGCCGATATTTCAAATGTCAGATATGTTCATCTGCGATGCAAAGGAATGCCTGAAGGTAACTGGAATGTATGTGCACAAATATATTTCAAAACCACAGAAAACAATGAATATTCTCAAGATAAGAGCGTCGGCATGCAGTATGAAAAAAACAAAACAGTTGATTTATACATTGATATGAGAGTTAACAACCATTGGAGGGGAACTTTAACCGGACTGCGCGCTGATATTATGGAAACTTCCGGTACTATGGAAATAGAATGCATAGAACTTATATATGACACACCTGCCGCATCAATAGGAGGCTGGATTCTCGATGTAGAAAATCGCTTGAGCGAAAATCAATGCATTTGCGACAATATTGATGATTTTGAATGCAGAATAGACGATGCAGAGTGTCGTATAGATGAACTTGAAAGCAGAATTGATGACTTGGAAAGCCAAATTGATGAATGAAACTGAATCGCGCGAAGCTTTATATATGTAATAAGCACAATATACGTAATTCATAAGCCATTTTATAAATGATTAACAACTTGTCAAATAGTATAATTTTTTGCAGATAGTATAACCAATGCACAGGCTCTTGCTTATTTACTCCGGCTATGGTAGAATCAGTTTGCAGAAAATACTGCTGAAAGATAAGAAGGGAATGATAAATTTGAAGCTTGGTGCATATTACTATGACGGCTGGTACGAGTACCGCGGTAATTGGAGACGCAGACTGCTCGAAGAGTTTGACTGCCGTCAGCCTGTTTGGGGCTGGCTCGGAAACAGCGTTGAAAACATGGAAAAGCAAATAGACTACGCCGCTAAAGGCGGAATCAGCTTCTTTGCATTCGACTGGTATTATCCTGAAGGCGGCGGAGAAGAACGAGGCAACAACCGCTGCATCGACCGTTATCTTCAGAGCCGAAATGCCGGTTTACTTGAGTTCTGCTTACTCATTTGCAACCATCAGGGAGCTTTTATATACTATGACACTTGGAAGGACGCTTGCCGTCGATGGATGCGCTTCCTTACAAACGAACATGCGCTGAAAGTTGACGGAAAACCTGTGATAATCTTTTTCAGCGCTTACAACATAGTCGAATATCTCGGCGGCAGAGAAAAAGCACGTGAATGTTTTGATTACTTGCGGGATGAGTGCGTAAAAGCCGGGCTTCCCGGATGTTTTATCATGGGTTGCATGGGCGGACAGAGAGGTGCCAACGGCGGTACGTCTCTTGAAAAAGAGCAGGTTTGGCGTGATGTCGGCGAAAAGCTGTATCTCGACGGTTTTGATGCTATAACCGGGTATAACTATCATAGGACAAAGACAACATATCCGGACGGATCATTCAGCTATCTGCTTCCGTTTGACGAACTTGCTAAGGATCATGAGCTTGTTTGGGAAGGTCACTGCCGTTTTGGAAAACTGCCGTACATGCCCTGCCTTACCGGCGGATGGGATAACCGACCAAATGAAAATCCGGAAAAGCCTGAAGGCTTCTCATGTCACTCTCCGGACATTACCCCGATTTCTCTTTACAAGCACATTCTTCGCTGCGGTGAATTCCAGAAGCAGTATAAAGACAAGGTTTTAGAGGATCTTGCCATAATTATACGCTTGGAACGAAAACGGCGAGGGGGGCTTCATTTGCCCGACAAAAGGATTCCATAACGACGGACTCCTTATGGCATGTGAAAGAGCTGTTGAAGAGATAAATGCTGAAAAGCAAAAATAACGATAAAAAATTCTGTATTTACTTAGACACTGAATCAATATGTGATAAAACAACAGGCGACGCTTATTGCGTCGCCTGCATTATTATAGTACATTTTTGACCTGCTGTTAAGCTTAACAGCTATTATTAAAGGAAAAGACTTACAATTAACGGCATTAGAATTCCGATTACAGCTCCCACAAAAACCTGAACAGGCGTATGACCGAATATTTCCCGCACCGATGTATTTATAGGAATCTGCTGATTATCGAAAAGATGAAGTATAACCTGGTTAAGGGTTTGGGCCTGCTCACCGGCGCTTCTGCGCACTCCGGCTGCGTCGTACATGACAATAAAGCTGAATACAACGCAAGCAGCAAACAAAGGTGACGCGAAACCTTCTATCAATGCGACTGAAGTAGACAGGGCGCAAACAGTTGCTGTATGAGACGACGGCATACCGCCTGAAGACATCAGAATCTTGAAATTCAATTCGTCACGGTAAAATAACAATGTAAGCAAAAATTTAATTATCTGTGCGACAACCCATGCGCTCATTGCCATTATGAGCGGGAAATTTGACAACAGTTCAGAGAACGAATACATATATCTCAATCCTTTATGGTAATTTTCCAAAATTAATTTTATAACAATTTTATATCATATTTATTTATTCCGCTGCACAAAATAGTCCGCTAACAATTTGAGATGTTTCTTCTCAGATTCTTCGTTTGTAATAGAGTCTACTGCCGCTTTTGCAAGTTCAGCTTCTTGCATGGCTTTTATTCTTGCGCCCTCAATTCCGAGCAATGTTACAAATGTTGTTTTTCCGTTCTTTTCATCGCTTCCGGCATTTTTACCGAGCAGCTTGCTGTCACCGCACACATCAAGTATGTCATCAGCAATTTGGAATGCAAGCCCGGCATGTGAAGCATATTCAGCGGCAAAAGAATATTCTCTGTCCCCCGGGCCTTTTCCGGCGGCTGTGCAGCCCAAAAGACAAGCGGCTGTAAACAGAGCACCTGTCTTTTTTTTCTGCAGCAACACCAAAATATCTTCGTCAGGTGTATTATTTTCTGCCCACATATCTATCTGTTGACCGGCAATCATTCCGGCAGCACCGGCGCATGAAGCAAGTATCTTTACTGCACGCATGTTCTGACTGTCCGGGAAATCATTATCAAGAATAGTTTCAAACGGCAAAAAGCAAAGCGCATCCCCTGCCAGGAGAGCGCAGGCTTCCCCGAAAACTTTATGGTTTGTCGGTCTTCCACGGCGCATATCATCGTCATCCATACAAGGCAGATCATCGTGTATCAATGAGAAAGCGTGAACCATTTCGAGCGAAGCGGCATAAGATACAGCTTTCTCAGAATCTTTTCCAAAAATCCTGCAAAACTCCATTGTCAAGAACGGACGAAGCCTTTTCCCTGGAGACAGCAAACTATACTCCATCGAATCATATAGCGGTTTGACAGTATTCTCATATCCTGTAAAATCCTTGCTGCTCACAAGTTTGGATATTCGGCTTTTCATATATTCTTCAACGAAAACGGCGTATGATGACATTTTTTCAAACAGTGATTTCATGACGGAAGCCTTTCTTTGGTAAAAATCAATTTACTCTTGATTTTTATTTAAAATAGTAATTTTTTCTTTAGCCTCATTCAGCAGTTTTGTATTTTCCTTAAGCAGTTTTACGCCCTCCTCGTACAAAGCAAGAGCTTCTTCAAGAGCAGGCGATTTATTCTCAAGAATATCCGCAATTTCAGAAAGTCTTGTCATTGCCTGTTCAAAGCTTAATTTTGCTGCGGCTTCCGCCTTTTTTGCAGTAGGCATTATCTAACACCGTTTCCTTTCAATAGATTGACATTAAAATTTTCTTTTTATACGGCGACAAAAGTCATACCTTTTTTCCTATGACATCAGCTACTTCTGCCTTAACATTGCCATCTGACATTACAAGAGTCAAAATATCGCTTTTGCTTACCTTTTTTACGGAATCAACGACTGCGCCATTATTGTCAAAAACAGCGGCGTATCCACGTGCAAGCACGTTTAGAGGATTTAGTGCCGCAAGGCGGGCGGCAAGGGCGGAAACTCCCTGTTCCTTCTTATCTATATGATGCTCGACACTTATGGAAATTCTTCTGTCAAGATCCGCTAACAGCTCTTCAAGTCGCTGTGTGAAATAATTCTGGTCTGTAAAACACTTTTTTGATGCAAATGACTCAAGAGATTTTTGTCTTGCGTCAATACCTGATACAACAGCAGTGCGAAGCCGTGCCTCAAGTTTGGAAATTGAAGCCGCAAGCTCGTTCTTTTCAGGTACGGCAAGCTCTGCGGCGGCTGACGGCGTCGGAGCACGCAAGTCAGATACAAAATCGCATATAGTGTAGTCTGTCTCGTGGCCTACGGCTGAAATAACGGGAGTTTTACATTCAAAAATGGCTTTTGCAAGGTATTCGTCGTTAAAAGCCCACAGATCCTCAATTGAGCCGCCGCCTCTGCCTATTATTATTACGTCGCACTCACTCATTGCGTCTAAGAACTTTATTCCGCTTATAAGATCCTTTGCGGCGCCCTCGCCCTGTACAAGCGCCGGATAAATATATATCTCTGCAACAGGATATCTTCTTGTTATAATATTTTTCATATCCGCAACAGCTGCGCCAATAGGAGAAGTTATAATTCCTATACCTTTTGGATACCTAGGTATTGGCTTCTTATGAGCCTCGTCAAAATAGCCCTTTGCCCTTAATCTTTCAGTCATCTGTTCAAAGGCGGCGTATAAATCACCCTTACCGACAACAGACATACTTTCGGCGTAAAGCTGGTACACGCCGTCACGTGGAAATACTGACACACGGCCTGTCACAACCACTTGCATGCTGTCTTCCGGAACAAACTTAAGTTTTGAAGCGTATGACTGAAACATTACGGCTTTTAATACCGACTGTTCGTCTTTGAGTGTAAAATAAAAGTGTCCGGTTTTATAGTGGTTTTTAAAGTTTGAGATTTCACCTCTTACGCTTATTCGTCCAAGAAACGCAGAGTTGTCAAGAAGAGACTTTACATATTCGTTTACTTGAGTTACCGAAAAAGCACGTTCGGCAATAACCATCAAAACCCTCCTTAGAAAAGCTGAAATTACCGTAAGCTCGGAGCATTTTTCACTGCTCTCTCGCATAACAGCGCAGTTCCGCATGCGTTGTCACTTGAAAGTTCCGGAGAGGCAAAATAAACCGATTCATTTTTTAAAAGTATCTCACGGATTATGGAATTAGAGCAAACTCCGCCGACAAAAAGCGCCGGCACATTCTTTCCGCATTTATTTCTGAGACTTACAAGAGATCGGGATAAAGCAACCGCTATACTTTCAAAAACAAAACGTGCGGCATCGTTTATAGACAAACCGCTCTGCATATATTTTTCAAACTTATTCTGCAAGCCGGACATCGAAAAATATCCGTCTTTCTCACTCACGCATAGTCCTATCTTTTCATCAGACGACTCAAGCGCCAGCTTTTCCAAGTGCTTGCCTGCCGGAAATTCAAGACCTGCATACACTCCGGCTCTGTCTATAATTTGTCCGGCGCTTGCGTCGGTTGTGCCTCCGCAAATTTCACAGGAAAACGAATCTCCTGCGCTTTTAACGTATAAAGCCTCCGTTGTGCCGCCTGAAACATGGTAACATAAAAATTTGCTCTCGGCAAGTTCACTTTGTCCGCTTGAATATATTCCTGCCATAATATGACCTGCCTGGTGGGAAAAATTATAAATCGGGACACGACAGGAATTCGCCGCAGCCGCAGCAAAGGAAACACCTGCAAGAAAGCACGGCATATATGAGCCTGCCGCATCGCGCGGAGAAACAGAAACTCCGACGCCTCGCAAGCTTCCCGGCACGAACAATTCTGAAGAAAACAATTCTTCAGACAGTTCGGGGAGTGCTTTTATGTGTAGAAAAACCGCGTCGCTTTGGCGCAGTCCGCACTCTCCCTGTTTTACCGGAAGAAGCCGCCTTACGCTTTTAATTATTTTGCCGCCACCGCAAAGGGCAAGAGATGTTGTATAATTACTGGTATCAATTCCGAGATATGTATCTGTCATATCACTTCGGCTGAATTCTGATTTTCTTCTTTTAAATTCTCAGAATTATCTGAATCTCCAGAATTTTCAGATAAATATTTTTCGATAGCTCCAAGAACGCCGTTTACAAAGGTATAGCTATCCTCTGTATCAAAGCGCTTTGAAAGCTCTACTGCCTCGTTTATCGAAACCTGGGTTGGGATATCTTCTACATATTTCATCTCATAGACCGCTATACGAAGTACTGAAACAGAAATCCTGGATATGCGCTTCTTACTCCATTTTTTTGAGAATCTCTCTATAAGTGAGTCAATTTCGGGAAGATTTGAGATTACTCCGAAATATGTTTTTGTAAAATATTTGTCACTGCGTATCTCAGCGCACAGACACTTCTCAGACTCGTCATAATAATTGTCCAGATAGAGTTCAAGAAGCTCCTCCGGCTTCTCCTGCTCATGAAAGCTATAATCAAAAAGCATACATAAAACTGCTTCTCTTGCCTGTCGTCTCGTCATAACACATACTTCTCCGTACTTTATTTTTCATATAATTATATAACGATATTATCGGTGTGTCAACAACTATTGTTCTACATTTCGGTGAACAAATATTAAAACGGTTAACCTTATTTATTATTTTACACTATTAACATATTATTACAAATTTGTTTCAGTAATATTTAATAACACAATATATAATAAACTCTGTTGGTTATACTCATTTTCAATAGACTTAAAGGAGTGATACAATGAACAGCAACGGGAACGAGTGGTGGAAAAATGTATCTGACAAGGGTCAATCCGCTAAAGCAAATGTTTCGGGATTTTTTAAAAAAATTAAAACGCAAATTGCAATAGCAACCTGCAATAATTCACAGAAAAGTAACGATTAGCGTAGAATGATGTTGGATT
>QAKH01000023.1 GCA_003343885.1 Clostridiales bacterium
GTTCCTTCTCTCCAGAGTGAGCAGATATTGAGGATTACATCATATCCGTCATCTGTTATAGGAGTAGGAGTGGGGCAGTAGTCGTCATATTCGTGAGTGAGGAATACTTTTACGTCGTCAAAATAAGCTGTACCGCCGGTTACGCCAACTGTTACATTGTCAACAGTTGCAGCGTAAGCGTCGAGGGTGCCCTCACCAACGATTTTGCCGTTAACCTTGTAAGTAACAGTGTTATTTACAGTGTCGGCTTCAATGCGCAAAGTCTGCCATATGTTGTTGTTGTGGAATCTGAGCTTGGTTCCGTCAGCAGTGAATACGCCGTCGTTATTTACAACGAGCTTTGCTACCGATGTATCGCCGCTGTTGAGCGAAACATAACCGGTATCAGCGTCTTCGGGGAAGAGCATATAGCTTTCATAGACTACGCTTCCGGAAATGGGGTTAAAGGTTTGCTTTGCTACTGAGCCGGCAGTCATCTTGGCGCTTCTTGTGTCGCCATATCCCTGTCCGCCTGTTGTAACGACTTCACCTGTTCCGGTAACTTCCCACTGTGAAAGTGCAGAATTTTCGGGAACGAGGAAAATCTCGTTTACGAGATAGTCTTTGTAAAGATCGCAACGGCTTATAGATACGTTTCCTGTACCTTCCTTGCTGCTTCCGATGTACATACGGGAAACGGTGTAGTCACCGGCTGTGTAAGAGTCGCCGATCTTTGTTCCGTTTATGTAGAGCTCAGCTGTATTAACGTCCAAATCAACGTTGATTGTGAAATACAATGAGCCGTCGGGAACTTCTACTCCGGTATCGGTTCCGTTGAACAGGAATTTGCCGTCCTTGGTAGTAAGAGCGGCTACTTCATTCAGCTCATCGTCTGTAAGCTTGAAGTAAACGCCGTTGCCCGCCATGCTGATATTTCCGGAGAAATCCCAGCCTACGAGTCCGTCATATACATTGTCAACATCACGCCACAGTTCAACTTTTCCGTCAGGATAATAGTCGGTAACGTTGTTTGCAGAGTTGCTGATGATGCCCATACGGTTTCTGTTATCATAATTCCAGGGAGTATCATAGTGTGTAGAGGTTTCTCCAAGCCCATAGTTTACACCATGGTTAACGAGGTAATAAGCGTCGCCGTAGTTAGCGTCAACAAGCGTCTTTTGCAGACGGCTTTCGGGAAGAGCCACACGGTTGATGATGGCTGCAGCCTCTGCGCGAATGATGTTGTTGTTCGGCATGAAAGTACCGAATTCATCATTGCCCATTACAACGCCGGCGTTGTACAGGAGCTGGAGTCTGTCGAAGTAAGAGTTGGTGTTCGGAACGTCGGGAATTTCGTCCACGTCGTTCTTTGCTTCAAGAAAACTGTCGGGAACAGAATTTGAGAAGATAACAGCCATTTCCCAGCGTTTTACCGGACGGTTGTAGTCATCAAACTGTCCCTCTTCGATTATACCGTTTGTTACGGCGTAGGAAACATAATCGTCATACCAGTTTGTTGTGCCGGTACCGAACTGCGTTCCTTTGGCATTGTAAGCGTCATGAACGCGGGCAGCTATGGTAATAGCTTCCGCCACGGTCATATTGCCGTTCGGCTCGAACAGCGTATCAGACGAGCCTTTCATGAAGCCAAGTTCATATGAGGAAGCGATCGAAGAAGCGTACCATTCTGATTCGTTTACATCGGTGAACATCCCCGGGGTGTAGGTGTTTGCTTTGGCAAATTCTGCCGCACTTGTTCCGAATACAGAACCTGCCGTAAGTACGGCAGCAGCAGCTATGCCGAGAATGAACTTTTTATTCATACTCTCTCTCCTTTGTCAAGATTTTGATACAGTTGGTTTTAGGCCTGTTCTGTCATCAAAACAATTATATCATACCGATATTGGATAGTCAATCAAAGTGCTGCAAAAATGCTTATTTTTGTTAAATTGTACAAGTTAATTTAGTGATATTTCACAAAAGAACAAGTAATTTAAAGAATTAATTAAAAAATGGAGAATAAGTAGATACATAAATAATGTAAGTCTTTTGAACTGAGAATAGCAGTAAATTTTATATGTTAAAAAACACATTTTTTACTAAGACACATTTAACTGCACCGACAATTGTATTACAATTAAGGTTATTCCGAAATAAATTGACATATAATGTGTTGTGTGTTAAAATCATAACTACAGCAAAAGGAATTGTTTGCGTTCCGGAAGGAGAGTTTTTACTGTGAATGACTGTTTTACAGAAAATTTGAATATGTCCGAGTATTCTTCAATGAAAACGGGCGGAACTGCGCCAAGGTGTTATTTTCCGGAAACGGAGCAGCAGCTTGTTTCTGTAATTGATTGCTTTGAGGAAAGACATGAGAAATACTATGTGTTCGGAAACCTTTCAAACGTCCTTTTGCCTGACGGAATTTTGCAGTTTACTCCGGTACTTACCGTAAAAATGAAAGGGATCGATATTAAGGAAAACACTGCCGGAAACGAAGTAACTGTCAAAGCTTTATGCGGGGTGCAGCTCACACGGCTTGCGTATGACATGTGCAAAGCCGGATATTCCGGACTTGAATTTGCATACGGTATACCCGGCACGGTAGGCGGAGCGGTTTTCATGAATGCCGGAGCATACGGTTCGGAAATGAGAAATGTTTTAAAGTCTGTTGACTTTTACGATACTGAAAAAAAAGAGATACTTAAAATTACAGCAGATAAGTGCGGTTTTTCTTACCGAAACAGCGCTTTTCAGAACATGAAAGGCGTTATCCTTTCAGCGGAAATTTCGCTTGTCAGGGATAACCCGGAAAAATGTCTTGAAACAGCAAAAGACTATATGTCGCGCCGTGTTTCAAAACAGCCGCTTGAGTATCCGTCCTGCGGAAGCGCTTTCAAGCGACCTGAAGGATACTTTGCAGGCGAACTGATAGAAAAATGCGGATTGAAAGGGTATAGCGTCGGCGGAGCATGCGTTTCGGAAAAACACGCCGGGTTTATAATAAACAAAGGCGGGGCGACAAGTGCCGACGTCATTGAACTTATAAAGCGTGTGAAAGCGCAGGTAAAGGAAAAATTCGGCGTGGAGCTTGAGCCGGAAATACAAGTTATGGCAGTGAATTGAGTTATGAATAAGCAAAATAATGAAGTTAATGAGCGTAAAACTTTCAACGCAAAGGTGAAAGATACATTGACAGCGGTCAAGCCGGAAAAAGGCTGCTGCAAGAAAGCGTATGCTTACGGTGAACAGCTTTTTAAAAGGGACGATTTTTCATTTATTGATCGTTCTTTTATAAAATGTCAAAGCTGTGCCCCTAACTTTTTACGAGGCGTGTTTGTTTCGCTCGGAAGTGTCAGCGCGCCGGAAAAAGGACACCATCTCGAAATAAAGCTTGACTCTAAGCCAAAGGCGGACGAACTTGCTATTTTTCTCGCCGAAGCCGGTTTTGAAGCAAAGGTATCGGTCAGACGTTCGTCCAACATCGTGTATTTTAAGGACGGAGATACTATTTTCGGATTTCTTAGCTATATTGGCGCACAAAAGAGCGCATTTGACTTTTTGGAGGTCATGATAGAAAAACAGGTCAGAAACGACTGCAACAGAAAAACCAATTTTGACGCGGCAAATCTTCAGAAAACAGCCAGCGCGAGTAAAAAACAGCTTGACGCAATACGCTTCTTTTACGATTCGGGCAAGTTTGACAAGCTGTCAGACACCTTAAGGTATACCGCAAACTTAAAATATGATAACCCGTCAATGAATTTAAGTGAGCTTGCCGCAATTCATGAGCCGCCGGTCACAAAATCGTGCGTTAATCACAGGCTTATGAAAATAATTGAGCTTTATCATAAAGAAACCGGTAAACCTGAATAGGTAAACAAGTATAGCGGAAAGGCTGAACATTAAATATTGTAATAATAAGGTAATAATCAAGGCAGATTTTTAAGGTGAGATTTTTCGGAGTACCGGATAGGAGGAAAATGTATGCCGGCAGATTTTGTTCATCTTCATTTACACAGCGAATACAGCCTTCTCGACGGCGCCTGCCGGATATCTCAAATACCGCAGGCGGTAAAAAAAGCCGGACAGACGGCGGTTGCCATAACCGACCACGGCGTGATGTACGGTGCTGTGGATTTTTACCGTGCGTGCAAAAAGGAAGGCGTCAAGCCGATAATAGGGTGCGAGATATACGTTGCCCCTGCATCCCGTTTCAGCAAGGACAAGCTTTCCGATTCGGACTACTCCCACCTTGTGCTTTTGTGTGAAAATGAAACCGGTTACAGAAATTTAATAAGAATAGTGTCTGATGCGTACACTGAGGGCTTTTATGTAAAGCCGCGTGCCGATATAGAGCTTTTAAGACAGCACAGCGAAGGACTTATCGCGCTTTCGGCGTGCCTTGGCGGATATATACCAAAGCACATATTAAGCGCAGATATAAAAGGCGCAAAAGAGCATGCCCTGCTCTTGCGTGAGATTTTCGGAGAGCAGAATTTTTATCTCGAGCTCCAGAACCACGGTATTCCCGAACAGCTTACAGTCAACAGGGAACTCATAAAAATGTCGGGTGAGCTTTCAATTCCGCTTGTCGCCACAAACGATGTCCATTACCTTGAAAAAGAGGACGCGGAAATTCAGGAAATACTCATGTGCATACAGATGAACAGAACTCTTGCCGATAAGAGTGATTTTGCTTTTCAAACGAGAGAGTTTTATCTCAAAAATTCCGATGAGATGGCTGAGATTTTTAAAGAAGTTCCTGAAGCCCTTGAGAATACTGTAAAAATTGCCGAACGGTGTAACTTTGACTTTACTTTTGACAAGCTTTTCCTGCCGGCTTTCACGGCGCCGGACTCGTTAAGCGCAAGAGAATACCTTGAAAAGCTGTGCAGAGAGGGACTTGACAGGCGCTTTGAGCAGATGCGCTCACACGGAGAAAGTTTTGACCAAGAGGTTTACCGCTCACGGCTTGAATATGAACTTGACGTCGTAATACGCATGGGATACGCCGAGTATTACCTTATTGTCAACGATTTTATTTCTTATGCCAAAAGAAACGGTATTCCGGTAGGCCCCGGACGAGGCTCCGGCGCCGGAAGCCTTGCGGCGTACTGCCTTGGAATAACCGACGTTAACCCTATAAAATACGGGCTTCTGTTTGAGCGTTTTTTAAATCCTGAAAGAGTAAGTATGCCGGACTTTGACGTTGATTTCTGTTATGAGCGCAGAGGCGAAGTCATAGAATATGTATCAGAAAAATATGGGAGAGATCATGTTGCTCAAATAGTTACTTTCGGTACAATGGCGGCAAGACAGGCGATACGTGACGTAGGGCGTGTTATGGGTTTAAGCTACGGAGAGGTGGACGGAGTATCCAAAAACGTGCCGTTTGCGCTTGGCATGACGATTGAGCGTGCGCTCGGTGAAAACAAAAATCTATCGGCAATCTATTCGTCGGATCCGACCTTGCGCCACATGATTGACGTAGCAAAAAAACTCGAAGGTATGCCAAGACATGCGTCGGTTCACGCCGCGGGAGTCGTGATTACGGATAAACCGGTAAACGAGTACGTGCCGCTTGCGGAAAACCGGGGCTGCGTGGTGACGCAGTTCCCAATGAATACCGTAGCGGATCTCGGTTTATTGAAAATAGATTTTCTCGGATTGAGATACTTAACAGTGATTTCCGACGCAGAAAAGCTTGTAAAAAACAGCCTGCCTGATTTTGATATAACCTCGGTTGATCTCCTTGACAAGGCGACCTACCGGCTTTTGTCCTCGGGAAAAACAGACGGAGTTTTTCAGCTCGAATCCGGCGGAATGAAAAAGCTTCTTACAAAGCTGAAGCCGCAAAATATTGAGGATATAACCGCCGCAATTTCCCTTTACCGCCCGGGACCTATGGAAAGCATACCAAAATATCTCGAAAATAGAAAACAGCCTGAAAAAATCAAATATGCAGTGCCGGCTCTCGAGGAAATACTCAGTGTAACAAACGGCTGTATTGTGTATCAGGAACAGGTTATGCAGATTTTCCGAACTCTTGCAGGATATTCGTACGGCAGAGCGGATATCGTGCGCCGTGCCATGAGCAAAAAAAAGAAAGACGTAATGGCAAAGGAACGCGAATATTTCTTATACGGAAAGAAAGACGACGCGGGAAATACCGAGTGCGCAGGAGCAATAGCAAACGGAGTTCCGGAGGAAGTTGCGACGGCGCTTTATGACGAGATGAGTGAATTTGCCAAGTATGCGTTTAATAAATCGCACGCCGCATGCTATGCGTTCTTGTCGTTCAGAACGGCATACCTCAAGACACACTATCCTAAAGAATATATGTGTGCGCTCTTGACCAGCGTGCTTGATAATATGAATAAGGTAGCATTTTATATTTCTGAATGCAGAAATCTCGGAATAAGGGTAATGTCTCCGGATATCAACAACAGCCTCGCACAGTTCAGCGTTGAGGCTGATAATATACGTTTCGGATTGCTTGCCGTAAAAAATGTCGGAAGAAATTTCATAAATGTTGTGGTAAAACAGCGCGCAGAGGGCGGCCCGTTTACTTCCCTTGAAAATTTTCTCACAAGAATGCCGCAGGGAGAGTTAAATAAGCATATGCTGGAAAGCTTAATAAAGAGCGGAGCCTTTGACTGTTTTGGAAAAAAACGCAGCCAGCTCCTTGCGGTTTACGAAAATGCTGCCGATGCTCTTGCAAGGCGTAACCGCCTTAACGGCGAAGGACAGTGCGACTTGTTTTCGTCTACTGATTATGAGGGCTTTTCTTCTCTGCACATTGATTACCCCGATATCAAAGAGATTGACTATATGAATAAGCTTTCCATGGAGAAGGAAATAATCGGTATTTATATTTCAGGTCACCCTCTCGAAAGATACAGCAAAACCGCACAAAATATGAACGCAGTTTCAAGTGCGGATATTGCTGAAAGCGCAAATCCCACCGACGGTGAACTGCCGCCTCTCGCCGAAAAACAGGTAGTTACCTTTTTGGGACTTGTAGCGGCGAAAAAGGTGACAACGTCAAAAAATTCGCAGAAAATGGCTTTTGTAACAGTAGAAGATGAGTACGGAAGTGTAGAGGCAATTGTTTTTCCTAAAATTTTTGAAACTGTTAATCATATGCTTGAAATAGGGAATGTTATAGCAGTAAACGGAGAGCTGTCCTTTAAGGATTCCGACGAGAGCGAGGATAACGGCGAGCACAAACGAGAGGGAAAAATCCTCGTTAGAAAGATTATTCCCGTTTCCGAGGACGGCAAGCACCCGCTTTCAGGATTTGAAAAGGCAAGCATAAACGTTACGGTTTCGCCGGAAAATGAAACCAAGACCGAAAAATATACGGTAAGCTTTTCAAACTTTCCTAAAAAAACTTCACCCGTTGTTGCCAATTCCTCATATACTGCCGGTACCGCCGGCTCAAATTCAGATGCTTCAGATAATTCCGCAATTCAAAAAGGATATTCATCAAACTCTGATACCAGGCAAAGTGCGCGCCGAAGCGAAACTTCGTACCCGCTACACGATCAAAATGGAGCAACTCTGTGTCTGTATTTGAAGATTGATTCGGAAAATACAGAAAAATTTGAGAGAGTAAAGGCGGCTCTTGAGATATTTTCTTACGGAAACACACCTGTTTTTCTGCATTTTTCTGACACCGGAAAAACGCTGCGAATGAGCGGTCACGCTCTCTATGTCAATTCTACGCTTATGCAGCTGTTAGAAAGTATCCTCGGAAAAGAGTGCGTAAAAACTGCCTACAGAAATGTGAAATAGTATAATCCTTATTGTATTATAATGTTAGGAGAAGAGATTGATGGACAGAAACATAATACTGCTTCCGGAAACAATATATATCAAAAAGATGAAGAAAAATCAAAATATCGTAACTATGAGCGAGGAATACAATATTTATTACAAAAATATATTGCTTCCTTACGATGAGAAATGGGATATCCGCATAAATTGCAAATACGGTCAGAATTTAGGTGACTGTTGGCGGCAGTAATAGAGTTTGCAAGGAAAAGTATTTGAATTCCGCAAAGCTGAGTTTGCATGAAGCAGTAGGGCTTTTACACTTGAAAATTTATATATTATTGCATAAACTCGTGAATAATCTGCATAAAACCTGAAATAATCAAAAAACTCTTGACAAATTTTGTTTTATGTATATAATAGTAAAGCGTATGTTATAAAACAAATAAAAAAAGAGGTAATGAAAAAATGAAGAAGATTTTAGCAGTTCTTCTCGCAGTTTTCATGGTATTTGCAGTTTGCGCATGCACAGACAATACCGGTGAAAACAATAACGGCGAAGTTGTAGACAATGACGTTCAGAACACACCAGATGATTCTCAGAACACTCCTGATGACTCACAGAATACGCCTGACGATACTCAGAACGGGGAAACACCCGATGATACCGCAGACGACGACAAAATCGTAATGGCTACCAACGCATATTTCCAGCCGTACGAATACTACGAAGGCGACAAGATCGTCGGAATTGACGCTGAAATTGCTGCCGCAATAGCTGAAAAGCTCGGCAAGACTCTTGAGATTTCCGACATGCAGTTTGACTCTATCCTTACCGCTGTCCAGGAAGGCGCCGTTGATTTCGGCATGGCAGGCATGACGGTTAACGAAGAAAGACTTGAAAGCGTTGATTTCACAATCAGCTACGCTAACGGCGTACAGGCTATCATCGTTAAGGAAGGTTCTCCTATCGAAACTGTTGACGATCTCTACGAAGAAGGCGTTTCCTATAATGTAGGAGTACAGCTTGGTACCACTGGCGATACATACTCTACTGATGATTTCGGCGATGAAAGAGTGAACCGTTATTCCAACGGAAACGAGGCTGTTCTCGCGCTTCTCGGTGATTCTATCGACTGCGTTATTATAGACAATGAGCCGGCAAAGGCACTTGTCGCAGCTAACGAGGGACTCAAGATCCTTGAAACCGCGTATGCTGACGAGGACTACGCAATCTGCGTTGCAAAGGGAAATACTGAACTTCTTAATCAGCTCAATGAAGCGATTGTCGAGCTTACCGCAGACGGCACAATAGATTCGATTATTAACAAATACATTCAGTAATCGCATCAATCAGGTAAAAAAATTGCATACACTTCAAGCGGGAATGGAAACATTCCCGTTTGCGGTATACGGAGAAAGTTATGATAAAAAGTAAAAAGAAAAGAAACCGGCTGATTGTCCTTATTGCCGTACTGGTGATAATAGCGGCGGCGGTTGTCGTGACGCTGGTACAGCAGGCAATATACGGAAAGATATCCCGTGAAATTTCTATCGAAGAAGCTCAGCAAATTGTTGACGAAACGTTTGAAGCGCTTCCCGGTGCTGTGTCGATGGGTGCTAAATATCTTGAACAAAATACCGAGGTAACGGTTGAGTCTTTGTCGTACGGAAGCGAAAAAGACGTTATTCTTGAGTGTTCCTACGTAACAAAGGACGTAAAAAGCGTGGTTGAACAGGGAATAGACAAATATATGACTGCCTCATACGGCTTGTATGAGGACAACCTTGCGGAGGGCGTTAAAACGAATGCGACAAAGATAATGCTTTTGGTGAGCGAAGAGTTTCAAGAGGATCTTCTGGCGTCGCAGACAATTTCCGGAAAAGTCCAGATACGAATATACGAAACCCAGCCTGAAGTATTTACACTGTATTTATCCGATGAGGTTGTAAATACAGTGTTCGGCGGATTGCTCGATGCGCAGGAAATCATTAACAGCGTAACAACGGTTACTTATAATGGAGAAGAAATATCCATAGTAAACCAGAATACGCTGAGAAACGGCGTACGTGAATGCATTTCGCTCAAAAACTACGACAGTAAAAAGCCGGATACCGCTGTCGGACTTATGAAGGTATGGAACGATATAAAATTTGATTTCAGCCGCAATTTCATAGCTAACAGACAGTGGACATACATAACCAACGGACTGCTCAACACGTTAAAAATTACGGTGCTGTCGCTTCTTATCGGTGTATTTATAGGATTTTTAGTTGCCGTAATACGTGTCACAAATGAAAAAACCGGCAAGCTTGACCTTCTCTCCGGCATATGCAAGCTTTATGTTACGATTACACGAGGCGTACCGCTCATGGTGCAGCTTTTGATAATGTATTTCGTAATACTTCTCCCTTTGGGCGTTGAACGCTTTGCGGCTGCGGTTTTATGTTTCGGACTTAACTCAGGAGCATATGTTTCAGAGATTGTGCGCGGCGGAATTATGTCTATTGACGCCGGACAGACCGAAGCCGGAAGAAGCCTTGGATTTACGTATATGCAGACAATGTATCATATAGTTATTCCGCAGGCGTTCAAGGCTGTGCTTCCGTCACTCGCAAATGAGTTTATAGCATTGCTTAAGGAAACTTCTGTCGCTTTCTACATAGGCGTCGCGGATCTGACGCAGGGCGGACTTAAGATACGTTCTATCACATACAGCAGCTTTATGCCGCTTATCGGTATAGCAATAGTGTATCTTGTTGTGGTGCTGATACTTTCCAAGGGCGTATCAATACTCGAAAGGAGGCTGCGCAAGAGTGATAACCGTTAAAGGATTATACAAGGACTTTGGTGACAATGGGGAAATAAAGGTACTCAAAGGTATCGACGAACATATATCCAAAGGAGAAAAGGTAGTAATTATAGGTCCGTCGGGAAGCGGAAAATCGACATTCTTACGCTGTCTTAACCGCCTTGAGGAGCCGACGGCGGGCGAAATTTACTTTGAGGGTAATCTCATAACTTCGCCAAAATGTAATATAAACCGCCTGAGGATGAAAATGGGAATGGTTTTCCAGCACTTTAATCTTTTCCCGCACTTGACGATACTCGAGAATATAACGCTTGCCCCGATAAAATTACTGAAGAAAAACAAGGAACAAGCAAAAAAGGAAGCTTTACAGCTCCTTGAGCGTGTCGGACTTCCCGATAAGGCGGAAGCGTACCCCGGACAGCTTTCCGGCGGTCAGAAACAGAGAATAGCAATTGCCAGAAGCCTTGCGATGAATCCCGACGTGATGCTTTTCGACGAGCCGACAAGCGCACTCGACCCTGAAATGGTAGGGGAAGTTCTCGACTTAATGAAAGAGCTTGCCGAGGACGGTATGACAATGGTTGTGGTTACGCACGAAATGGGATTTGCAAAAGAAGTTGCAAACCGTGTGCTTTTTATGGACGAGGGAATAGTTGTTGAGCAGGGTACTCCCGACGATATATTTAAATCTCCCAAGAGCGCCCGCCTTCAGGAGTTTCTCTCAAAAGTCTTAATGTGATGCCTCATGTCAAGATGAATTTCTCCGTTATATCACAATTAAGCATATAAGCATAACAAAAAGAAAACAGAACCCAAGCGGTATGTTAATCGCAAAAGGTTCTGTTTTTTATTTGAATATCCACTGTCTAAAGCAAAGAGACGTGTTTCGGCTTTTTACTTGCCGCCGTGCTTATTTGCTGCTTTTTTACGGCTTTTTATTTGCTACCTATATTCATATTCAAATTGTCCGCAAACGCCTGCGCTTTTAAACAGATCTCAGCAGCCTTGAGACAGTAGTCCTGCTTCATTGCGTTTTCGGTTCTGTTAAGGCAATCATCGATAAACGCAGCAAAAAACGGGTGTCCGACCGTGTTATTACAGTCTATATACTTTGTCGGTGAAGAATTTGTTGTTATGAAAAGATGCTCTCCACCGCTTTTGGCTCCGGTTATGTCGAGGTTTTTTCTGAGTTCTATGTACCCCTGTGTCCCCATAATTAACGTGCGTACATCTCCCCAGGAAGCAAGTCCGTCCGGCGTAAACCAGTCTACACGTAAATAACCCGACGTTCCGTTTTTGCCTTTGAGCGAAACCTCCCCGAAATCTTCAAGCTCCGGATATTCAGGGTGAGCTATATTGCAGGCACGTGCGTATACGACGTCTGCGTCAGGCTCTGAGGAAAAATACAAAAACTGCTCAAATTGGTGAGAACATATGTCGGCTATTATACCGCCGTACAGCTTCTTTTGGAAAAACCACTCAGGACGTGTCTTTGCGCTAAGACGATGAGGTCCGAGCCCTATAACCTGATATACATCTCCTATGGCGCCTTCTCGTATAAGCTTGCCTGCCATTTCACTGCACTCAGACTGAAGCCGTTCGCTGTAACAAACCATGTACTTCTTTCCGGTTTCAGCAATTACCTTTTTTACTTCATCGAGCTGTGAAAGAGTGGTAAAAGGTCCCTTGTCTGTAAAATAATCCTTTCCGCTTCTCATAACACGTATACCAAGCTCCGCCCTCATACTTGTTATAGCCGCTCCGGTGACAAGAGATATATTTTTGTCGTTCAGTATTTCTTCCTCACAGAGTGCCTCTGCCGCCTGCGGAAACTGTTTTGCGAAAAGCGCGCGGCTCTCGGCGTCATCGTCGTAAAAACTTACTAACTCCGCACCGGCTTTTATAAGCTCCGAACACATGCCGTATATGTGGGCGTGCCTTAGTCCTATAGCTGAAAATTTTAGTTTGCTCATGTTTTTTTCTTTCAAATATACACTTTATTACATATATCAAATTATATACAGTATTACACATAAAATGTTTAATACAAATTTCAAAATTGACAGTAAAAGTATGCCGTTTTTCAAAAAAACTTTTGCCGGTATGAGAGGAAAACTCGACCTCGTAACCGGCAAAGGTAAAAATTTTACTTTCTTCTCACGGTGTATACAGCGTTTTCAAGCGCATATATGCGTCTGTCATTAATCCAGTCTTTACCGCAGCTTGTTTTTTCGGTAAATATGTATCCCTTCGGCAAAACAACCTCTCCGGATACACCGTCTTGCTTTTCTACTGTAAGAAGAATATCTTCTCCGTTTCTCTCCCATTTTACACGTACGGTACCGGAAACGGTATCGTAATATGCCGAAGCGTTGTCAAGCGTGTCAATGAAAGACGGCGCAACACGTACGAAAGCAGGATTGTCCTTGTACGGATTTATCTGAAGTCCGGCAACGTGACTTATAAAGAAGCCGCTTATGTCCGCCATAAAGTGATGGTTCAAAGAGGTTCGGTGCCCGTTAACAGTGTCGTTAAATGTTTCTGCCATAGACGCAAGTCCGAATTCTTTTACCCATATTCCGTACGACGGAGCATCGGTGCGTGTTATCATGCGGTAGGCAAGGTCAGCGTCACCGAATGAAGCGAGCACACGGAACATTACTCTTACACCTATCATTCCGCAGTTGAAGTGATCGTCCGCCTCATGCACGAATTCAAGCAGACGGGCATACGCCGCCGCCTTTTCTCCTGTTTCAAAAATGTTGTAGTAAAGTCCCATTGCCTGAGCCGCCTGACAGGAGCCCTTTACGGTCATTGTATCAAAATCAATCATTCTTTCACGTACTGCCGTAAGAAATTCCTTTTCAAGTGCGCCCGCAAATACTGCCTGCGCCTTCAGTCCGCATTTCTCAAACAGGAATTTTGCTTTGCGGCATATATTAACACAGGTTATAGTATCTGATACTTCTGTCGGACAAGTATGATTAGAGCCGCCTGATCCTCTCATGGCGTGACACCAGTCGCCAAGACCTATACAAACGCTTCCGTCAGGAGAACGTCTTTTTGAAATGTAGTTGAGATATTTCATAACGGCGTCAGCGCACTGCTCAAACAAGCTTATGTCGCCTCTGTAAATGTATGCCATGTACGGAAGCTCGACGATTACCTGATCCCAAACCGGTCCGTTGCCCCACGCGTAGCCCCAGCCGCTTGTAGGAATAATTCCCGGAATAGCTCCGTCCTCACGCTGAGTGGCGCATATCATTTTGAGCCATTGCTTCCAGCTCTTTTCGACGGAGATATTCTGCATCATATGTTCGGCGGACATGGCGGCATCTCCGGTCCAGCCGTTTTTCTCACGGTGCGGGCAGTCGGTGGGGAAATAAACGAAGTTCGCAAGGTCACTTATTCTGGTGTTTCTCTGGAGAGCATTCGCAATAGGATCCGAGCAGGAGAAATTGCCCCGTTCGTGCAGGTCGCTGTTTTGAACAAGCATGGT
Organism: Clostridiales bacterium; assembly: GCA_003343885.1. Taxonomy (GTDB): domain Bacteria; phylum Bacillota; class Clostridia; order Oscillospirales; family CAG-382; genus UMGS882. The sequence continues at coordinate 14,074 of QAKH01000023.1, forward strand.
CAGCGTTTCGTCGGAAATCTGATCCTTATCTGCGCCTATGAGCAGGAAGTAACGGGCGCCGTGGTAGGTGAAGGACGGAACGTATTCCTCTACGCCGTCGCCTTTGCAAATATATATGTCTCTCTGGCAGAATCCTTCCGGGTAGAAACGTGAAATATTTTCATAAGAAATACCGCCGTCCTCCGAGCAGTATTCAGCGCATTGAATAATAAGCTTCTGTCCTTTTCTGCCCTTTATTCTGAGGCGCGGCACGCAGGCTGTGTTTTCGGAAAACTCAAAAACATAGCCTTTCTCGTTCGCTTCCGGCTTGTAAAAGGCAGTTTCGGATAGCTTTCTTGAATCAGGGCGAACAGCTTCGGGTACTTCGATTGGAAGCGTGTAGCCCTCATAAATTTTTACGGGCTTCAGCTCTTTTGTCACAACTATTTTGTCTGTATCGTTGAGAAGAGCCTTTCCGCGCGCCGGATCTGTAATTGTTGCGCTGTTCCACGACGAGTCGTCAAAGTCAGCCTTATTCCAGTTTTCTATCTCGGCACATGCGTCATAAAACTCACCGCTTCTTAAGTCGTCAAAGAATATCGGCGAAGGAGCGCAGCGGAAGCTTTCGTCGGCTTCAAATTCGTATTTGTTTTCGCTTGAAAGAGCTGCTTCAAAGTGAACGGCAAGCTTGGGTGCGCTTCTGAAAAGCGCCTTGTCAAAATCCCATATAAATCCGCCGACACTGTTCCCCATGCTGTTTCCGAGAATAAAAGCAAGGCAGTTATTTCCCTTTTCTATCAGGTCGGTAATGTCATATTTGTCATAAAAAATAATATCGTCCGAATTTGTGATACAGGGAGCAAGCCTTGAGCCGGTAATCTCCTTGCCGTTAACCCAAATGCGGTAAAAACCGGTGCTTGTCAGGGTTATTTCGGCTTTTGCCGGCTTTTCTTCCAAGGTAAACGTTTTTCTTATGTACGGCGCGCTGACGTTTTTCTCATATGTACAATAATCTTTTGTAGCTTTAATAAATTTGTTAGAAATCATGATACTTTTTCCTCCATTGTTGAACTGTGCTCCGAAACTTTCTCATTATATGTCAAAAAGCTTACGGAATAATTATATCATTCTTTTATTTTAAAGTAAATATGGTAATATATGGTAATATCAAACAAATTATTTGCAAGCTTTAGGACGATATGTACAAAAAACAACTGCCGTTATGTACATAAAAGTATATGAGTATGTAAAATATGTTACTTGACAAAGAATAAAACTGATAGTAAAATATCGATATTACAATATCGTTATATTATTGAGTAACGAAAAAATATGTTGTCATTTAAATATGACTTGTTTTTTAGAAGGGCGGAACTGACAGATGAACAAGCAAAACGGAGAGATTTATTTAACGGTGCAGACGCTCGGGAGACTGCCGTATTATCTCCAGTATCTTCACGGAGCAAGTCTCAGAGGAGAAACGTCTGTATCGGCTTCGGCGCTCGCAGCTAATCTGAAACTCAACGACGTTCTTGTCAGAAAAGACCTGTCCTTGATAAGCACGTCAAAAGGCAAGCCTAAATCAGGGTTCAATGTACAGGAACTGATAAGCAATATCGAGGACTGCCTCGGGTACAACAACACCATGGACGCAGTGCTTGTCGGAGTCGGCTCGCAGGGAAAGGCTCTGCTCGGAAGCTCGGAATTTCAGAAATACGGACTGAATATTATAGCGGCGTTTGATATTGATGAGGATATTGTCGGAAGAGTGTTCAGCGGAAAACAGGTTTTTCCTCTCGACAAAGTGCTGCCGCTGTGCGAAAGACTTCATGTTCATATCGGGATAATAACCGTCCCTGCCGAGTTTGCTCAGAATATAGCAGATCTTCTGATTTCCTGCGGCATAAAGGCTCTGTGGAACTTTGCACCTGTTAAGCTTGACGTTCCTTCAGATGTAATAGTTCAGAATGAAAACCTTGCCGCTTCACTTGCAATATTGTCGCAGCACCTGAGGGAAGAATTAAGCGGCAATTGATTGAAGTCCACGGCATATAAACTTATATAATCAATATCGATATATCGATATTGAAATATCAATATGTATTTTTTATATTTGATTTTTGTAAGTGTTTGTGATAGTATGTACTCGTAAAGAAAAAGCAAATTAAGTTTGCACAGCAGGTGCAGACATATGAAATATGAGGAGGAAAAAACAATGGCAAGATTTACATTACCCAGAGATTTATATCATGGAAAAGGTGCTCTTGAAGCACTCAAGACATTTGAAGGAAAGAAAGCAATGGTATGCGTCGGCGGCGGCTCAATGAAGAAATTCGGATTTCTTGACAAAGCTGTTGAGTACTTAAAGGAAGCCGGCATGGAGGTTGAGCTTTTCGAGGGAATCGAGCCCGATCCGTCTGTTGAAACGGTTATGAAGGGTGCAGAGGCAATGCAGAAGTTCCAGCCCGACTGGATAATTGCAATGGGCGGAGGTTCACCGATTGACGCTGCTAAGGCTATGTGGATAAAGTATGAATATCCGGAAATTACATTTGAGGAAATGTGCAAAGTGTTTGGTATTCCGAAGCTTCGTAAGAAGGCTCATTTCTGTGCTATTTCTTCAACTTCCGGAACGGCTACAGAAGTTACTGCGTTCTCAATAATTACAGATTATTCAAAGGGAATCAAGTATCCGATTGCTGACTTTGAGATTACTCCGGATGTTGCTATAGTTGACCCGGAACTTGCTGAAACAATGCCTAAAAAGCTTGTAGCACATACCGGTATGGACGCTATGACTCACGCGATCGAAGCGTATGTGTCCACAGCAAACTGCGATTATACTGATCCGCTTGCTATTTTCGCAATTAAGATGATACAGAACGACTTGGTTGCTTCTTATAACGGCGACATGGCAAAGCGTGACTCTATGCACAATGCACAGTGCCTTGCCGGAATGGCATTCTCAAATGCACTTCTCGGTATTGTTCACTCAATGGCTCATAAAACAGGCGCTGCTTTTGCTGATTACGGCGCACACATAATCCATGGTGCTGCTAATGCAATGTATCTTCCTAAGGTTATCGCTTTCAACGCAAAGGATCCTACAGCTAAGAAGCGTTACGGTGTTATTGCAGATTACATGGGTCTTGGCGGTGCAAACGACGACGAAAAGGTAAGACTTCTCATCAAGTATCTGCGCAAGATGAACGATGACCTCAATATTCCTCACTGCATTAAGAATTACGGTGCTGACAGCTATCCTACCGAAAACGGCTTTGTTCCTGAAGAAGTATTCCTTGAAAGACTTCCTGAAATTGCAAAGAACGCTATCGGCGACGCTTGCACAGGCTCAAATCCTCGTATTCCTACACAGGAAGAAATGGAAAAGCTGCTTAAGTGTTGCTACTACGATACTGAAGTAGATTTCTAATCCAATTATAACATAAATTGTTCAACTTTGAGCTGCTGCTGTTCGTTCTATGGCGGCAGCTCTTTGCAGGTTATAAAACTTAAAAGCCGTTTTGCGGCAAAGGAGTTAATATGTATAAAATTTTAAATAAAGAAACATTAAACCCGACGGTAATAAAGATGGAAATAGAAGCGCCGTACGTGGCGAAGAAAGCACAGCCGGGACAGTTCATAATACTGCGGACCGACGAGGACGGTGAGAGAATACCGCTCACAGTCGCAGACTACGACAGAGAAAAGGGAACAGTAACCATAATATTCCAGATAGTCGGAGCAACAACCGAAAAACTTGGCCATATGAACGAAGGAGATTTCCTTGCGGATTTCGTGGGACCTCTCGGAAAAGCAACACATACCGAGGGACTTAAAAAGGTCGCCGTAGTCGGCGGAGGAGTCGGATGCGCCATCGCTTTCCCGGTCGCAAAGAAGCTCCATGAGCAGGGCTGCGAGGTTCATTCTATCGTAGGATTCCGTACCAAGGACCTTGTAATCCTTGAAAAGGAATTCCGTGATGCAAGCTCAAAATTCGTACTCATGAGCGACGACGGAAGCGTCGGCGAAAAGGGACTTGTTACCGACGCGCTCAAAAAACTTCTTGACAGCGGCGAGAAGTACGACGAGGTAATTACAATAGGTCCGCTTATCATGATGAAGTTTGTTTGCAAGCTCACTAAAGAATACGGCGTGAAAACAATTGCGTCAATGAATCCTATCATGATTGACGGAACGGGCATGTGCGGAGGATGCAGACTCAGCGTCGGCGGAAAAACAGTGTTTGCCTGCGTTGACGGTCCTGAGTTTGACGGACATGAGATAGACTTTGACGAGGCAATTGAACGAAGCTCAATGTATAAGCCGTTTGAAAGACACAAGTACGAGGAAACCTGCCATCTGTTTGAACAGGGCAAGTAATATTCCGAACGTAAAAGCTGCGTACAATCAAAAAATCAAAGAACTGGAGAAATAACAATGCCAAATATGTCGTTAAAGAAAAATCCGATGCCTTCACAGGAACCGGACGTTCGCAACAAGAATTTTGATGAGGTTGCTCTCGGATATACTGCCGAACAGGCAATGGACGAGGCGGCAAGGTGTCTTAACTGCAAGAACATGCCGTGCGTAGGAGGGTGCCCTGTAAAGATACATATCCCGGCTTTTATCGCCGAAACGGCAAAAGGAAACTTTGAGAGAGCATACGAAATAATAAGCGAAGCTTCAAGCCTTCCAGCGGTATGCGGAAGAGTTTGTCCGCAGGAAAACCAGTGCGAAGGCAAGTGCGTGAGAGGAATAAAGGGCGAGCCGGTAGCAATCGGACGTCTTGAAAGATTCGTTGCCGACTACCATAATGCGCACTGCACCGAAAAGAAAGTAAAGCCGGAAAGCAACGGCCATAAGGTTGCCGTAATCGGTTCGGGTCCTGCGGGACTCAGCTGCGCAGGAGAGCTTGCAAAAAGAGGATACGAGGTAACAGTATTCGAGGCGCTGCACGTTGCAGGAGGAGTTCTTGTGTACGGAATACCGGAGTTCAGACTTCCCAAGGCAATAGTCCGCAAAGAGATAGACGGACTTAAGGAAATGGGAGTAAAGATAGAAACCAATATGGTAATAGGAAAAACGCTGTCGATAGACGAGCTCAAGGAAGAATACGGATTTGAGGCAGTGTTTATCGGATCCGGAGCAGGACTTCCCAAGTTTATGAACATACCGGGCGAAAACCTGAAGGGCGTATATTCCGCAAACGAATTCCTTACGAGAATAAACCTGATGAAAGCGTACAGGGATGACAGCCAAACGCCTATACAGCACGCAAAGAACGTAGCAGTGGTAGGCGGAGGAAACGTTGCAATGGACGCCGCGCGCTGTGCAAAGAGACTGGGAGCGCACGTATGCATTGTATATCGCAGAGGAATGGAAGAGCTTCCGGCAAGACATGAGGAAGTAGAGCATGCGATTGAAGAAGGAATAGAATTCTTAACTCTGAGAAACCCGGTAGAGATATACGGAGACGAAAACGGATTTGTCAAGGGAATGAAGTGCATAGAGATGGAGCTTGGCGAACCGGACGCGTCCGGCAGGCGCAGACCTGTTGAAAAGGCAGGAAGTGAGTTTACGCTTGAGGTTGACAGCGTAATAATGTCACTGGGAACGTCGCCGAATCCGCTTATAAAGTCCACGACCAAGGGACTTGAAACGCAGAAGTGGGGCGGAATAATAGCCGAAGAGGAAACAGGGCTTACATCACGAGAAGGCGTATACGCAGGCGGCGACGCAGTGACAGGTGCTGCTACCGTTATACTTGCTATGGGCGCAGGCAAAAATGCCGCTGACGCTATTGATAAGTTCCTTTCTGAGAAAAAGTAGTT
>QAKH01000073.1 GCA_003343885.1 Clostridiales bacterium
CCATATACCAAACCGGCGTTCCGCAAATTATCCAAATCTTGCTTGATCGGATTCGCACCTGACGTACGGTCTTCCGAATAAGACGCAGGAATATAATCCCGAATAAAATTCAACCGGTGATTCACGTCCGGATATAAAGGTTCTACGATACGGGAAGCGAAATAATTAGCGAAAACCTCTTTAGTCCATACATCATCAAACCATTTCATCGTTACATAATCGCCAAACCACATATGAGAGGTTTCATGCGCGATCAAGGAACTCCGACTCAATCGCTCATTTAAGGTAGGATGCTCATCCAGAAACATCCGGCGATCCGTATATAAGGTAGCACCCGTATGTTCCATACCTCCATATTGGAAACCGGGTAAGATAATCACGTCATATTTAGCAAAAGGATAAGGAATACCAGTAAAGTCTTCCTGCCATTCCAACGCGTCGAACACCTCATCGGCAATGGCTGGGCATTGAGCGATTTTCTTCGGATCTGTCTCCCGATGATAAATAGAGATATCCCGTCCGTTCCGGGAATAAACCTCCCGAGTCAGTTCACCGGCCACGAATGAGAACAGGTAGGTACTAAGCGGTTCCGTCTCCTTGAAAGAAATACGATTCCGACCGGAGACGCCCGTACTATCCGTTTGCGTGATAGCGCTATTCGCCACGGCCTGCCAAGTGGAAGGAACTTCCAAGGTCAAGGTAAAAAGCGACTTCATATCCGGCTGGTCAAAACAAGGGAATACCGTACGTGCCCGGTCCGGAACCAATAACGTGTACAGGAACTCATCCCGTCGGTTCAAGGATTGATCCGCCGGAGTAAAAGCGATCGCTACCCGGTTCTCTCCCACCGCTACCCAATCTGAGGCTATCACGATATGCTCATCTTTCACCTCGTAGGGAATATCGCCTCCGTTCAAGGTTACGGATGTCACTTGCTCCTGTTCTCCGCGGAAATCAATAATAAGCGGCTGCTTCTCGTCTAATCGTAACGATAGCTCCACCTTTCCCCGGATCGCCTCGTCACGAGATTCCGGGATCGAGAAGAAAAGATTATAACGGACATCGGAGAAATGCTCCTTCCGGAATCGCGCCAGCTCAAGGCCCACACCGGGCCGGGACAAACCGGCCTCATCTTGTTTAACAGAGCTACAAGCAACCAGACCGGACAGTACGCAAGCTCCGATAAATACCTTTAGGTTCATATCTCGTAATTATTCTCTTAAGTATTCTGCTATACCCATAAAATTTCGTTCCAACAAATACATCTGGCTAGCCATAAACGTGAAAAAATCTCCCCAATGCGCTCGCCGATGCAAATCCAATCCTTCCTTTGCCACATAGATACGGGCCACTTGTCGGCCATTCTCACGGACAAAGCAAATATCCCAGATCAAGCCTTCGGGAAAATCCTGTTCCAAGGTCTCTTTATACCAAGTCAGGCGCTCAAACATTTCCAGACGTAAATCCTCGCTACGGTGGTTTACCTCAAGAATAACGTAAGCTCCTTGGCGGTTCGCGTCGAATTTCAACTCAACGCCCTTTACCTTCGTATCATATAATGTCCAAATTTTCTTACGCCCCCGCAAATAGGGTTGCACCTCACAAAAAGCGGCGAAGCTTTCCCAAAACTCCAATTTGAGATTCTTCAGTTCCTCCTTACTATACATTATTTATAAATGTCTTTCCTTGTTACCTTAACGATCTGTCCGAATTTGGAGAGTTTCTCCATATCCATACTCTTTGAATTACCGACTATCGCATATATCATTAAATGATCTTGTATATTCTCCTTATAAAAACGAAGGATATCCTCCATAGTCATCCGATCGATGACCTCCAGATAATCCTTGTTCGGATCGCTCTCGTACCCTTCACGCCGGAAACCGGCGATCTTCAAGGAAAGAGAGCGACTAGTAGGATATTCATTATTCACCCAATTACGAATCGTCTGCTTCACCGACTCCACCCGTTCCGGACGTTCCGGCATATCATGCACCAGATTTTCCAGCACTTCCATCGCATCGATCATCTTATCCGTCTGTGTAGCCAGTTTCATCACGAAACTAGCGGGCTTCTCCGATCGATTCAAAGGAGGATGTTTCAAACGGGCATTTACTTGATAAGCGAACGAACGAAACTCACGGATCTCCTGAAACATCAAAGATGACATATCCCCTCCGAAATAAGCGCTAAACAACCGGGAAATAGGACGATCCTCCTTAGCCTTCAACGGATCGATATACATATAGGCATAGATTATGCTTTGCGTGACATCCTCCATGTCCATGAAAAAGACAGTCGGCTTATCATACGTCATAAGATCACGAATATAGGGAGAGTTCGATGGAATACTTACCTCCTCCAAGGGTAAATGCAGCTTGATCTGCCGAGCGGCCTCCTCCGTAGACAATGTACCACAATAATGCAGGTTACAAGCGACCGAACGTACCTTACTGAAGGTGTCCAGCAACATCTTTCCTTTTAGTTTTTTGATTTCAGCGAACGATAATTTGGTCAAATAACGGGATTGCTCCCCAAATTTGACTTTCTCTAACAGCATATCGGCTACGTTCTCGCTGGAATTGAACAACGATTTCTCCGTTACCTTCGCCTCGTCCACAATCTGCCGTAACTTCTTGTCATCTGGCTTGGCGTGCCGCAAGAAATCGCCGACCAAAGCCATTGTTTGGGTAAAATGCCCATCAAAACCATTCACCACCACCAGAAACTCAGAATCCGTGGAATCAAAAGTCAATGTACTACCAAGTTCCTGCAATTTACCCCGAAAGACCTCAAAAGACATCGATTCCGTCGCTACGAAAGGTAGATAAGCGGACAATTTATCAAGATCACGAAGCTCCAACTGCCCCACTCCATAAGATAGTGTCAGCGAGAATATATCATTTACGGAATTATGAGTCTTATACAACGTGACAAGCGGACGCAAGGATACGACCTCGGCGTCTTTCTCAAAATCGAGAAAATGCGGTTTCAATTCTTGTACGGGTATCTTTTCCAGACGTTCCACATAAGCGGAGGAAGCATCGGAGTTCTTCGGTATAATCGGTGAATAATCCGGCTTGGGTAAGATCGTTTTTGGATAGCGTCCGGTCTTCTTCGTGACGTACATATAATTCTCCGTAAAATATTTCTTGGCGACCTCAATCACGTCTTCTCTCGACAAGGCATCGATACGGGTAACCTCATCCAAATAATCCTGCCAGCTTTTCCCTTGAGAGAAAATACGCATCATCACCTCGGCCCTTGAGTTTATGTCTTCCAATTTGGAGGCATATTCACGTTTCTGTTCCAATTTCAAGCTTTGGAACATCTCATCGCTAAAATCCCCCTCCTTAATACGGTTGATTTGTTTCCATACTAATTTCTCAGCTGCCGCATAGGTCTGGAAAAAGAACTTCGGAAATACCAACAAACCTAATATTCCAGCCTCATTCATACTTTGGTTAACCGCCATCGCACCCATCACCTTATGATCTACCGTCAGCTTATCCAAAAATCCCGTACCATTGGAGTTATTCAATAAAGATACGGCGATATTGAGCGCAACTTGATCCGGATGATTCGCAGGAACTCCCCGGAATCCCAATGCCATAATTTTCACGAAAGGCATAGGAATACGTACGCTCACTTTTTCCCGCCCCTCGAATGGTGGAAGCGCAACGATATCCCGGTGGGGCGGCTTCCCTTTTCGTATCCGTGAAAAAGTAGATTCCAAGATTGGCAAGACCTCCTCCGTATCGAAATCCCCGCTTAAGATCAATCCCATATTGGAAGCGACATAGTATTTCTCGAAGAACCGGCGCATCTCCGAAAGACGGGGATTCTTCAAGTTCTCCGCACTTCCGATAATCGGATACGCATACGGATGCGGATAGAAATAACGCTCTGTCAATTTCTCGATGGCGACGCTAGCCATCGTGTCCCCATACATGTTCTTTTCCTCATAGACCGTCTCCAGCTCACTCTGGAAAAGACGAAATACGGGATTTACCAAACGCTCACTATTGATCTCGGCCCATTGGGAGATATATTGCGGAGAGAATGTATTGAAATATAATGTATAGTCGTAAGAAGTCCCGGCATTCAACTTCGTACCACCGAAACGAGAGATCAACCGGTCGAACTCGTTCGGTATTACATACTCAGCGGCACGTACGCTCAGGTCGTTAATGATTTGCTGCAAATGGGCACGCATCTTGGGATCCTCGGTATCCGCCAAAGCGTCATATTTCTCGGCGATAATGTCCAGCAAGACTTTCTCGGACTCATAGTCGATCGTCCCGATCTTATCCGTTCCTTTAAACATCATATGCTCGAAATAATGCGCGATACCTGTGTTAGGGGAATCTTTAGCTCCGGCTTTTACAACTACGGCTCCGAATATCTTAGGTTGGCTATGGTCCTCATTCAACCATACCGTCAAATCATTACTTAATTTATGCTCTCGTACCTGTAGAAAATCTGAGGTTGACAACAGAGATCTCATGGAATCCATTTAAGTTTATATTATTTCACAAAGATACATTTTTCAATTGGATTAATACGCTTACATTTACAAGCAATCTTAACAAAAGGGCAAATTTAACGTAGGATTGAACCTATTTTTAAGAGTAGTGTTATATCAAAAAACGATTATTATGATAAATTTAGGTAGTTGGATGAACAAAGTCCTCACCGGATGGGGTGTAGACGAGAAAATAGCGAACACATTTGACGAGGCGATCATCGCCATCTTACTAGTGGCGGTCGCTATCGGATTAGATTATTTATGCCAAGCTATTTTTGTCGGAGGGGTACGTAGTATCGTTAAGCATACGCATTATAAATGGGATACGTTATTAATTAAACGTAAGGTCGTACATTATCTCGTACATACGATTCCCGGCATTTTAGTATATGCTTTGCTCCCGATGGCTTTTATCCGAGGAAAGGAATTATTATTCATTTCCCAGAAGATTTGCGCGGTCTATATCATATTTTCCCTGCTGTTAGCGCTCAACGGTCTTCTCTTAATGATGTTGGATTTGTTTAACCAACAGGAGAAAATGAAAAACAGGCCGATGAAAGGTTTTATACAAGTATTACAAGTGCTTGTTTTCTTCGTTGGCGGCATTGTCATTATAGCGATTCTCGTCAATAAATCCCCGGCTACCCTTTTCGCCGGATTAGGTGCATCGGCAGCTATTCTTATGTTGGTCTTTAAAGATAGCATATTAGGTTTCGTGGCAGGTATACAGCTTTCGGCGAATGATATGTTGCGCCCCGGCGACTGGATCACGATGCCTTCTGCCAATGCGAACGGTATTGTTCAAGAAATAACCCTAAACACCGTGAAAGTTCAGAACTTCGATAATACGATCTCAACAATCCCGCCTTATAATCTAGTAAATAGTTCTTTCCAAAACTGGCGCGGAATGGTTGAGTCTGGAGGACGTAGGGTTATGAAGTCCATTTATCTCGATTTGAATACGATCAAGTTCTGTACACCGGAGATGCTAGATACATTCCGCAAGGAAATTCCTTTATTAGCGGATTACCAACCGGATAAGGATGTAGTACCTACAAACTCCCAAGTATTCCGTGTATATGTAGAGCGTTATCTGACAAGTCTTCCTGTCGTAAATCAAGATTTGGATTTAATTATCAGCCAACTTCAATCCACGGAATATGGTGTTCCCGTCCAGATTTATTTCTTCTCCCGGAATAAAATATGGAAAGAATATGAACGGATCCAGTCGGATATATTCGACCATTTCTTCGCTATGATTCCTAAATTTGAATTGAAAGTATATCAATATTCAGACTAAAGTACGTGTTCGGATTATTTTTCCTATCTTCGTCTCCGGATTGTCTACTTAAAGTTTAAAATCGTATTTATGAGCAAGATACAAGAATGGGTATATAATTTATTAGTTCAAATGGGGTTGATAAGCGAAAATTCCAGTTACCTAGACAATATAGTGATCTTATTACTTATTATAGCCGTCACCGTTGGGATCGATTATAGTTGCCGGTATATTTTCCTAGGTATGTTCAAACGATTAGCGAGGAAGACGAAAAATCAACTGGACGATTTAATCGTGGATCGTAAGATCATCAATAAGATGATGCATATGATCCCGGCCATATTGATTTATATATTGTTACCATTCGCCTTCTCAGCCGAAGAGACACCGAAGATTTTAATATTGCTCCAAAAACTTTGTCAGATTTATATCATAGCGGTTTCTTTAAGGTTTATAAACGCTTCCTTAAATCTGATCCACGAGATCTATAATAAAAAAGATTCCTTTAAGAACAAGCCGTTAAAAGGCTTCATACAGATCTTGCAGGTTACGGTTTTCTTTATTGGAGTGATATTGATTATCAGTATTCTTATCAATAAATCCCCGGTTTCTTTACTGGCCGGATTGGGTGCGTCTGCCGCTATCTTGATGTTGGTCTTTAAGGATACGATCTTAGGTTTCGTTGCCGGCATCCAATTATCCGCCAATGATATGCTCCGGGCCGGGGACTGGATCACGATGAGTAAATATGGTGCGGACGGCACGGTTATCGAGGTGACATTGAACGCCGTGAAAGTAAGAAACTTTGACAATACCATTACGACCATCCCTCCTTACGCCTTAGTAAGCGACGCTTTCCAAAACTGGAGAGGTATGAGCGAATCCCCGGGCCGCCGTATCAAGCGCTCTATCAATATCGATATGAACAGCGTACATTTTTGTACCCCGAAAATGCTAGAGAAATTTCGTAAGATCTCTCTTATCACGGATTACATCGACGGAAAAGAACAGGAATTATATGAATACAATGAAGAGCATCATATCGATAGTTCCATTTGGGTGAACGGACGTAGACAAACAAATCTGGGTGTCTTCCGTGCTTATCTCGTACGTTACCTAAGAAGCCTCCCGGAGGTAAGTAAGGAATTAGTCTGCATGGTAAGGCATCTACAACCGACTGATACAGGTATTCCCATCGAACTTTATTGCTTCTCATCTAATAAGGTATGGGTCGAATATGAAGGAATCCAAGCGGATATATTCGACCATGTACTTGCGGTAATACCGGAGTTCGGACTAAGCGTCTTCCAGAATGTATCCGGGGCGGATTTGAGGAATATTATCATTAAACAACCTTTGTAGATAAATTGAGGAAAAAAACAGCAGAGATGGAAAAGATTAGAAAAATATCGAAAGAACAAGTAGTAATGGCTTTTGTTGCCACCTGCATTGAAACAACAGCAAGGCAACTGAATACCAATTACAATGAGATATACCAAAGAATGGAACGGGTGGGGATGATAGAGAATTATATCTTACCCAACTATGAGCCGTTGCACAGCGAAAGCCGTGAAGTATTGGCTGAACGTTTGATTGAATGTTTAAAAAATTGGGAGAACAAAAAATGAATGAAATAACGGTATATCATAGAAGTACAGAGAAGGTAGAAAATCCAATTTGTAGATTTGGACGAAAACATTTGGATTTCGGACAGGGATTCTATGTGACTAATCTGCGTGAACAGGCAGTCGCTTGGGCAAACAACACGGCAAGAAACAGGAAGATACCCGCCCTACTCAACAGATATAAGTTAGAAAGAGAGACTATTCTCAAGAATTACAAATGCAAAATGTTCAAGGCATACGATGAAGAATGGTTGGAGTTTATCGCAGGAAATCGCTCCGGGCTGGATTTGGCAAAGGAGTTTGATTATGTGGAAGGCGGTGTGGCAAATGACCGTGTTATCGATACCATAAATCTTTACATGGCAGGATTGATACCCATTGAGATCGCATTGGAAGAACTGTCCAAACACCAACCCAACAATCAAATGTGTATTCTGAATCAAGATATAATCAACAAACATCTCCGATATGATAGAACAGAAAAGTTATAATAACCCAATGAAATCACCGATAATTCAAGAAATCATAATGAGTAATCGAATCGGTGCCATTGCCATCATTCTGGCAGAACGTTTGAATATAAGCAGTGTGAGAGCCTTGAAGTTGTTTTACGAGAGCGAAACCTGTAGCAAACTACACGACAAATCGACCGGCCTCTATCTGTACGGAGACTTGTATGTAGCGGATGAGTTTATGCGCGAAATGGAGAACAAGCAATAACAGCATGCGAAACCGTCAATAAGAGGCTCTCCAAGTGAATAACTAACCGCTTCTCAACTCGTAAGCTTACGGTTACCCCCAGCCGTTAGTTATTCACTTGATAAGTGGTTAGTTGTTCACTTGATAAGGCTTTTTTCAATTATTCAACACATTGATTTTCAGTAGCCCCAAGACAGAAAGTTCATCTACCTTTTTGGGGTATTTAAGCATCAATTCACTCCTTGCCGTATAAGTTCAATAAATTTTTGCTTTTATCGATCAAGGCCTGTAAAGAAGATGCCTTTTCATAATCTTGCGTCTCTGAAAACTCTTTTATTCTGCACGACAAATCATCTATACATTCCTTCAATGTATGAGCCGTTTCATTTCGTCCATTGGAAAGAGAAGCACCAAACAACTCTATCGCCTTCCCAAGATCTTGCTCAACCCCCTCTCCCTTGTAGTACTTAATTGCCAACTGATATTGTGCTTCCGGATCATTTTGTTCCGACAAAGAGAGAAGTTCTGATAGGTCAAGATCCGGAACTTGTTCTTCGTCTCCGGCCGAAATGATTCGTATAAATTCGATAAAATGATCATCCAGCGCACTTACCAACGGATAAAACGCAAATCGAAACACTTCCTCGTCTATACGGAAATCCACCCTTACATTACAATGCCGATTGGGACATAAGTTGATTGCAGTTTTCATTAATAAACAGACTAACCGAATCAAAATTATCCATCTGTATCTTATTGATAAGACGAAGTACAGCCGAGTATTGGCTTTCTTGTATCTTGATTGGCACATACGCAAACATAAGTACCTGTTTATCCGTTTCCATACAATTTAATGCGTGCGAATGCGGTTGCCCAATCATATATCAGCGGAATGACGAGTTCGCCTTTTTGATTAACGGATCCATACTTCCCCCCTTTGATCACCTTAACCATGTCATGATGGAGAGTCCCAACAATATCGTATTGACTTTTCAATTTGCTAATCAGATTCTTTTCCTTGTTGGATATTATCTTTTTCATTGTCTTTCGTTTTTCTGTTTATTTTTATACGTTCATACTCTCCTTGTATCGGCATAAATACTTTACCACCCACTTGAATGAAAGAAGTCGGTTCCGTACTGCTAATCAGTCAAATCCTATCACTCAGTTTCTCCACGACGTATTCGATCCCTACGACCAACATAAACGCCAAGCAGAAAAACAGGATGCGACTACCGAACACGTCTATCCCATTAGTGAGAAACGAGTGAGATTGCAATAACACCTCTACCATCCCACGGTCATAGGCTCTTCCGGCATTTTCCAATGACATCAGCCGTAGAAGGGGAAACTCTACGCACATATTATAAGCGATACGAGCGATAGCGACAAAAAGAGATATTCCCAATATAACGCTTAGGGAATATCCCATACTTTGCAGATATTTCACCATTGGATAACGCTCTAAGAATATCGATCTCTTACTACGCATAAGGGCACATTCCAAAGAAGACTCTAACTTCAACAAATGATTCTCACGCAATTTAGACAACATCCAACAACTCTCTTTCCCGATTTCCTGGTGCGGAAAACTCGTCAAATGACCTATCAACGCCAGCTCTTCAAACAAGGTTGAGCCGTCCACCCCGAAGTCCATCTCTATACCAGTCTCCCGCATAAACAAATCAGTCAACAAATCATAGCTATCAAGCAGCGACAGATTGAAAAAAGTTCGCTTCGTTTTCCGCTGCCACCAATAAGCCCCTAAAGTCTGCTTATAGTAAAACGTAGCCGCCAGCAAAGAGTCCAAGACCTCAGTGACTTTATAACCCGATTTATCTTTAGACAAATCCGTACAAGCTTCCTCAAAAACTTTCCGATACTCTTTTAGAGGCATGAAACCTTGCAGATACTCCAACGTGTTCAAGAAGAAATAGGATATAAGGCTCAAATACTCCGGGGTTTCCTCTAGTTGGGTAATATCATATACCCGCTCTTTCATTTTTCGTATATTCATAACCTTTCTAC
>QAKH01000003.1 GCA_003343885.1 Clostridiales bacterium
CCGAGGCTCAAAAAAGCCCGGAATATCAAGGAAAATCATCGCTCAGACGATTGAAGTGAGGATTCAAGGCTGCTCGAATCAATTCTCATTAACAGCTGGTCTTTGGTAACCTCGTCGCCTTCTTCAAAGAGGTCCTCGACTATTTCGCCGGACGCAAGCGCCGTTACCGTGTAGGAATCATACGGTTCAAGCGTTCCCGTGCCGGTGAGCACGTTCTGTATGTCTCTTCTTGACACCACGTATGTATTATAGGTCTGCGACGATTGCATTTTTGATGGATCTGTGCCGATTATTCCCATTTTATAACAAACAAATCCTGCGACAACTGCCAAAATGACAACCCAGATTATTATTTTCTTTATTCTCTTCTTTTTCTTTCTGCCAACCTTCTTCTTAGCTGTTTTAGCCTGAGTTTTCTCTTCCGCCGAAGCTTTACCTCCGTCTGCCGGCTGAGATGACTCCGCAGACTGTGCAGCTTCCGCCGAGTTCGCAGTTTCTGAAACCGCAGTCGGTTCGCTTTCTTTTGCCAGTTCTTTTTGCTTGTTTTGCGGTTCGCTCATGGTACCATACCTTTCTTTAACTTTCTTAGTCTCTTACATTTACGAGAACATTATAAAAATACTATGTGTTTTGGCAAAGTATGTAAAGTGAAATTTAGCTGTTGAATTTTTGTCGTATTTGTAAACAAACTCTTCCGAAAACCAAAAAACAACCGCAGCGCTCTTGCACTGCGGTTTAGTTCCGGGGTCTTACGCATAAAATTTCACGGCTGTACGCATCAATTTTTATCTTTGTCATCTTTTTGGCACGCACAGCATATTCGGAAATCAGTCTTTATCAATGTCTACCTTGATTTCCCCGTTATTTTCCTCTTCAAGCAAATCATCCAGCGCATCCTCTACCGCACCGGCTGTTTCGTCATAACTTGGCGAACTCTCGCCGTCAGCTTCGGACTCTATGGTAAGGTCGATATCGTTTCCCGGTTCCTCAGCGTCAAGCGTGTCGTCGATCCCATCGATGGAAAGTGAAATCTTCAGCTTCTTGAGCATTATGGCTATCGCCGCAAATATCGCTGCAAGTGTTACAAATGCTCCAATGAAATACATAATCTTTTTCATAGGCTTTTCCCTCCATATCTTTATTCCTATTGTAAGTATATCATATTATTTCAAATAATGTTGAAAATAATATTAACTTTTTTGGATTATTATTAACAATTTCATGTTAAACTAATAAAAAAATTTATAATTGGATTGTTATTACCATTTTTCCAAATATCATGCAAAGAATTTTGTGCAAATAAAAGAAAGGATGCGGCGGATTATTGCCGCGGCAAAAGACAACAATATGTGCGGATTTGCTGGCATTTTCAAAAATCACCCTCTCACCGAACAAGACAAAAAAGACCTTGAAAACATGTCGAAGTGTATCAGACACCGTGGTCCCGACGACTCAAAGGCTATTTTCGACAACTGCTGCGGACTTGCTTTCCGCAGACTCAGCATTATCGACCTTGAAAAGGGCTCTCAGCCTTTTACCGACAAAACCGGTCGTTTTACCGGTATTTTCAACGGCGAAATATACAACTATCTTGAGCTGAGGGGCGAGCTCATGAAACAGGGCTTTGTATTTGACACCCGTTCCGAAATAGAAACCCTTGTCACATTATATGAAACACGCGGAGAAGAGTTCATAAAAGATTTACGCGGAATGTTTTCCATCGTAATCTACGACCGCACCGAAAACTGCATTTTCATCGGCCGCGATCCTTTCGGCATAAAGCCGTTCTACTACCGTCAGACAAACGACAGCATTGTTTTTTCATCGGAATTCAAGGCGTTTCTCTTTGACAGCAGCATGCCGAAATATTCCGTTAACGACGAATATCTTCAAAGCTATTTCACTTTCCAGTACGTCACCGAGCCGAATACCGTAACAGACGACATTCTCATACTGCCTGCCGGTCACTACGCCGTTTTGCGAGGCGGCGAAAAGGTCGTTCCCAAACCGTATGTAGACATTTCCTTCAAGCCGGATCCTTCTGTATCTTTCGACGAAAAGGAAAAACGTCTGAGAAAGGCAATAGAAAACAGTATAGAAGCGCACATGTTAAGCGACGTTCCGGTAGGCTCATTCTTATCAAGCGGCATTGATTCGGCTGTCATAACCGCCGTCGCCTCAAAAATATGCCCCGGGATAAAGGCTTTTACCGTAGCATTCGGCGTAAAGGAATATTCCGAAATAGACAACGCCGCCGGAATTGCAAAGCACATTGACGTTGAGCACATAAAGCTTGTCGCAGGTCTTGACGAATTCCTTGAGGCTTACGACAAGGTCATATATCATCTCGATTCTCCCATGGCAGATCCGTCGGTCGTCGCAATTTACCTGATATGCAAGGAAGCCGCAAGACACGTTAAGGTAATTCTTTCCGGCGAAGGCTCCGACGAATTTTTCGCCGGGTACAAGGTTTACCGCACGTCTTTAAGCGCTGACAAGATATATAATCTCCCATCTCCTTTGCGTTCAGCACTCTCGGGACTTGCCCGTATTCTTCCCGAGCACATCAAGGGAAAGCATCTCCTCATGAGAGGAACCACGCCTGTTGAAAAGCGTTTTGTGGGCAACTCGTTTATTTTTGACGAAAAGGAAAAGGCTAAATATTACAAGAAGTCAAGCGCCGACGTGTCATTTACCGACCGCACCGCCGGTATTTACGCAAAGGCCGCTGATTTATCGACTTTAGGCAAAATGCAGTACTGCGACCTTAACACCTGGCTAAAAAGCGATATTCTCGTCAAGGGCGACAGGCTCTCCATGGCAAACTCCCTTGAGGCGAGAGTACCTTATCTCGACCGTGAGGTTTTTGAGGCGGCGCGTATTCTGTGCGACAGCGACAAGCTTCGCGACGGTACTACAAAATACATTCTCCGCCACGCTTTCCGTGATCTTATCAATGAAGAAACCGTCATGCGCCCAAAGCTCGGCTATCCGGTTCCGATAAGAGTCTGGCTGCGTGATGAGCTTTACGACTGGGCAAAAAATATCATACTCTCGGACTATGCCGATGAGTACATCAACAAGAAAGAAGCCCTAAAACTTCTTGACGCCCACCGTGCCGGCGCCGACTACTACAAGCAGCTCTGGACAATTATCACATTTATAACATGGTACCGTCTTTATGTCGGTGACGCCGAAAACACCCGCCGTCTTGTTCTTGACGGCACTCTGTAAAGTTTTATCGTTCTATCTGCTTTTTATCTTATCTGAATCGGAGCCATACAATAAGTTTTTCAAGAAAAAGGTGTTTGCATGACTAAAGATATGGGATGCGGAATAATATGTGAGTACAATCCGTTTCACAACGGGCATCGGTATCAGATTAGTTATGCCCGTGAAAAAATGGGGCAAAGCGTTGTATGCGCAATGAGCGGAAACTTTGTTCAGCGCGGGGAACCGGCGTGCATGGACAAAAAACTGCGTGCTTCCCAGGCTGTTCACGGCGGCGCTTCGGTTGTTCTTGAAATCCCTTTTCCGTACAGCTCCATGTCCGCAGAGCGTTTTGCCCGTGCCGGGGTTGACATTCTCTCCTCTTGCGGAATGTGTTCTCATCTTCTGTTCGGTTCTGAATGTTCAGACGTAGGAGCGCTTACCGAAATTGCCTCGGCTTTACTTGATTCGGGTTTGCAAAAAGATATACAGGTATATCAAAAAGAAAATCCGTCCGCCGGGTACGCAAGAGCGAGAAAAGAGATACTTTGCCGCAAACTTGGCAACACGCTCGGCGAAATTTCAACAAATCCCAACGACATTCTGGGAATAGAATATATAAAGGCGATACGTTCAAGCGGCTCCCGCCTTATTCCGGTCGCTATGGCTCGAAGCGCCGCACGAGGCGCGGCGCCGTCCGGAACATTTGCGTCATCTTCACAGATAAGGAGCATGATTGTCGGCGGGAAATGCGCCGAAGCGGAAAAATATGTGCCGGACGCCGGCGTTCTTACAAATACCATTCCCCACAGCTTTTTCAGGGAAGCCTTGCATGTTTCTCTCATGACAAAAAAGCCGGAGGAGCTCAGAGGAATATGCGAAATAAACGGCGGTCTTGAGCACGCCGTGATAAAAGCGGCAAGGACGTCGGGAAATTACTCGGAAATGTTTGAGAGCCTGCGGTGCAAAACGCTTACCGACGCAAAGATACGCCGCATGCTGCTGTTCGCTTTTTTCGGAATAACGGAAAAGGCGGCAAAACAGCCTGTCGCATATACCTCTGTCATAGACTCGGCGCACTCAGAGGAAGCGCTTGAACTGTTACGGCTGTCAAGAAAGCAAAAACAGATAGTTGTCGCAAGGCGCGCGTCGGCTGTAAGGGAAAACCGGCTCGCCTTTGAGCAATATAAAATAAATGATTTATGCGAACATGTCCTGAAGTCTTGTTATAAGCCTTGTTATAAGTATTAAGAAGCCCGACATGGTTAGCAGTTTGTATGCAAAAAAAGGAATTTGGGGGGATTTTATGCAATACTACAATCGCTTTTTGAAAAAGAGCGGACGAAGTTCAGATGAAAACCGAGTCATTTGTCTGAATCAGATAGTCACTTTCTGTGCCGAAAAGGCTTTGGCATTATATCCCTGCAAGCTTTCTTTTTCATGCTGCAGAGAGGTACTTTACTCCGCAGAGGACTGCGATGAGCTTATTGAAAGAACCTGCGAACAGTTTGACTCGCTTTGCAGAACAGAAGCGTTTATATCGGCTTCCCTTGCCAGAAAATCAAACAGCACTGCCTCTCTTGCTTTTAAAGATGAGAATGACAAAATACTTGCCGAGGTTTTGTATGATTTATACACCGGTACACCAAGTTCCGTAATAAGCGATCCTGAAAATGACAGGAAAATAATTTTGAAAGTTGAAGCCGTTTTCAGTACGTTTGAAAAACTGAACAGCCGATTTGGCGGAAAAGAAAAAAGCTGAGAGGCTTTACCCGAAAAGTGCGTTTATTTTCGCTTGTGATTGACAAAACGACGGTTTTATAATATAATTGGTATGTTGTAAAAGTTGTAAAGAAAGTGCTAAAGACAGGTGAACGCACTTAAAAGCTTTTTGTCCGTGCGCTGTAAAGAAGAGCCGTCAGCAGAATTATGTGAATTATGTATATACGAGGCGTTCGGACGTGTCAAAAGGATAAAAAAACATGATAATAATGGGAATTGACCCGGGACTTGCAACTGTCGGATACGGTTTTGTAAATCAAGCTGCTTCACAGCTTGAAGCTCTCGACTACGGCGCAGTCTTAACGCCCGCCGGAACAAAAACCGAATACCGGCTCCGGGAAATATATTTAAATATTGACCAGCTCATAAAAGAAGTACGTCCCCACGCCGTTTCAATTGAAAAACTTTATTTTAACACAAACGAAAAAACAGCTGTAAATGTTTGTCAGGCACGAGGAGTCATTCTTCTTGCCGCAACGCAGAACAGCGTACCTGTATTTGAATATACGCCGCTTCAGATAAAGCAGGCAGTAACCGGAAACGGCCGAGCCGAAAAAAAACAGATAATGTATATGGTGACAAAGCTTCTGAATTTGAAAAAAGAACCTCGTCCGGACGACACGGCGGACGCTCTTGCGGCAGCCGTCTGCCACGCTTTCTGTTCGGATTCCATGCTTTTCGGATTGAAATGACAGAATCTATAAAATTCTTTCATACCACGAATTAAATGTTATTTTCAAGACGTTATTTTCAGGTAATTTTTCGTTTTCAATTCTGTCCTCAAGCGTATTAAGGACTTTGGAAACAACAACAATAAAAAACCGCTCAAAGGAGGAAAAAACATGAAACTGATACTTGCCGTTGTACACAATGACGACGCTCCGATTGTTACATCCGAGCTGAATAAAGCAGGATTTCACTCTACAAAAATAGCTTCAACCGGAGGCTTTCTTTCTGCCGGAAACACTACCTTTATCACCGGTATAGAGGACGAACAGCTTGACAGCGTAATAAAGGTTATTTCAGATAACAGCAAACGCCGTTCGCAATACGTTCCCACCAACGTATATCCGGCGCTCAGCGCAACTTCCGCAGCCGGAACAACCGCAAAAATCCAAACCGGCGGAGCTACCATTTTTGTACTGAACGTGGAGAACTTTATACAAGTATGATCTCCTTATCGGATCTTGCCGGATTTGATGCTCAAAAGCCGGTACACGCTTATCTGATTATCGCTCATACCTCTTCCGAGGCGCACCGCTACGCCTCTCTCCTTGCCTGCGCTCTTATGTGCCTCTCTAAAGGAGCGGACGCCGAGCCCTGCCTTGAATGCGCAAGCTGTAATAAAATTTTGGAGGGTATCCATCCGGACGTAGCATTTTTAGGAAAAGAAAAGGTATCCGTAGACGATATACGAGCTGTAAGAAACATGGCGTACATGGCGCCGCACGAAAGCGACCGAAAAATATTTGTTCTGGAAGGCGTCGAAAATTTCAACACCTCGTGCCAGAACGCTCTTTTAAAAATACTTGAAGAACCGCCGCGGGGAGTAGTATTCATCTTAAGCGCCCTGTCAAAAAGCGGAGTCCTGCCTACTGTACTGTCAAGAGTCTGCACGCTTACCGTTTCCGTAAAAACAAAAGGAGCCGCTGAACGGACTGCGGCAGAGATTTGCGGCGGCTCATCAGACAGCGAAAAAATCCGTAAAACGGCGCTGTATCTTGACTTTTATGAGGATTCTGACGAGAACGCCTTTCCCGCTCAGACAGTTGAAAGTGCATACAGTGCGGCAGTTGATTTTTTCAGTCTGGCAGGAAATAATCTTTTGTCATCACTTCCGAAAACCAAAGACGAGCTGCAGATATATTTGCGTGTTTTGATGCTCACTGCCCGATGTATCGCGGCATACAAGCTTTCGGGCGGTAAGGAAAGCGTCGGAACGCCTCTTGATTCTGCCGAATTTCGCAAAATGTGCGCAAGAGTCACTGCAAAACGCGCTGTGCAGTGCTATGATATTTTTGAGAAAGCATATGTTTTGGCTGACGAATATGCCAACATGAATGCGCTGTTTGCGTATCTTGCTGAACAGCTTTAATAAATCATATATAAATATGACATGTGTGCGGTTAAGTTCTCTAAAACGCCTAACATCCGCAGTTCCGGAAAGCTTACTTAATATTTTTCCGGAAAAAAGTAAAATAATGTATACAATAAGCAATAGCTAATCGAAAGGAAAAAACGTATTTTAATATGAATAATAAACCAAACAATAAACAGCCTAACACCTCGGCTGACGGTGACAGCTCAATCAACACGAAAAAAGGTTTTCTTATCTCGCTTCCGTCACGGAACAAAAAGAACACCGAAGCCGCTTCGGGCATTGTTCAGGCAAAAACTATAAATTCCGCTTCTTCAAGCAGTTCAAATGACGCCAATACGCCGTCTTTCGCTAAAAATGAGGGTAAAAATCCAAGATTTTTCAAAAACAGCGACAGACAGCGCAGTGATACATCGTCCGACAAAAAATTCAAGGACGAACAGCAAAACAAAAAGAAAGGCAAAGACAAAGATTTCGGAGGCGCAAAAAAGCCTTCCGCCGCTCAACAGAATTCTGATACTCCTCAAGCTTTGTCAAAGTCAGAAAAAAACAACCGGCACGAGCAGTCCGAGCGTCCTAAGCAAAAAAACAACAAGACTGCCAAGCCGTCCGAGCTTCGCGAGAAAAAAACTCAACAGCAGTCCCAGCAGCCTCAACAGGAAAAAGCAAAAAGCAATTTAAAACAACAGAACAAAAAAAACAATAAGAACTCAGACCGTCCCGAACAAACACGTTCCGAAAAAAAAGAAAGAGACGGCAGAAACGAAAAAAACAATAGAAACGATAGGGGCAGGAACGCGAAAAAAGACAAACGCACAGAAAAAAGAATGCCAAGTCTTTCTCCGCTTTCCTCGGATATGATGTCTTTTGACAGGCACACTAAGGACGATATTTTATCTTTCTCGGAAAAAAATTCATCAAAGAGAGAACCGTCCCTCGAGGAAAAGTATAAAAATGCTGTTCCGCTTGCCGAGCAAATCGCTCTTGAAGAAGAAAAGCGCCGTGTAAAACCGCGTGCCTTTACCGTGCAAAAAATAGACAGAACAAAGACAGCTAACGCACTTATCGCCGACTCTTCAGCCTCATCAGCTGAAACGAAAACCGAAGATTTATCCCGATCAGACTCGGAACTGCCGCAAGTCTCTTACGATGAACAGAACGTGTCTGAAAATCCGCAGGAACAGCAGGACATACCGTCAAATCTTGATTTTGAAGTGGTGGGAGTACGGTTCAGGGAAGCCGGCAAGATTTACTATTTTGATCCCGACGGCAAGGATATACCGTTCGGCACCCCGGTTATTGTGGAAACCTCCCGTGGCTGTGAATACGGCTACACCGCAATTTCAAACAGACTTGTTCCTCATGACAGCGTAGTTCCGCCGCTTAAAAAGCTCAAGCGTGTTGCAACCGAGCAGGATACCGAAAAATATCTTGCCAACAAGGCGCTTGAAACCGAAGCCGCACAGATATTCAAGAACAAGGTGTCCGAACTGGGACTGCAAATGAATCTCGTATTTGTCGAGTACACCTTTGACAACTCAAAGCTGTTATTCTATTTTACTGCCGAAACACGAATAGATTTCCGCGAGCTTGTCAAGGAGCTTGCCTCGGTTTTCCGCACAAGGATAGAACTGCGCCAGATAGGCGTCCGTGACGAAGCAAAAGTTTTAGGCGGACTCGGCGTATGC
Source organism: Clostridiales bacterium (assembly GCA_003343885.1). Classification (GTDB taxonomy): domain Bacteria; phylum Bacillota; class Clostridia; order Oscillospirales; family CAG-382; genus UMGS882. The sequence goes on from QAKH01000003.1 coordinate 8,779, forward strand.
GGCAGAAGCATATGCTGCAACACCTTTTTAGGCGATTTTGCGCAGGTATCCATAAAAATGGCAAAAGATCAGGGACTTTCGCTAAATTCCGCAAAAATTTCCGGCGCCTGCGGCAAACTTATGTGCTGTCTCAGATACGAGGACAAGGTATACAGCGAAGAGATGGCAAGAACGCCGAAGGTAGGCTCTATTGTCGAAACAGACGAAGGAAAAGGCGTCGTAACAGAGGCAAACGCTCTTAAGGGTATGGTAAAAGTACGGCTTGACGGGCTTGAAGACGCGCCTCCCAAAGCCTTTAACCGTGACGACGTAAAGATAGTCGGATTCAACAAAGCCGCAGCCGCAAACCAGGAAAATTCCGACGACCTGCGTGAGCTTGCCGCTTTGGAAGACAACGACAAGCACAGCGACGGAATATAGAAAAAGAACAAACAAAGGAATGTAAAAATAAAAAGAATAAAAGATAACTATCGTACAATACCGATAATTTAATAATTTAAATCATAACGTACTGCATAGCTTATTACATTGGAAAGGGATGACTGTGATATGGAAAAAATTTACCTGCTGCCAAAAACCAAGCAATATAAAGCAAATCTGCATTGTCACACAACTTTATCCGACGGCAAATTAACGCCCGAACAAATCAAGCTTGCCTACAAGAAGCACGGTTACTCTATAATCGCCTATACCGACCACGAGTATATCGTAAACCACCAGGATCTGAATGACGACGGATTTATCGCTGTCACCTCATACGAATACTCCGTCAATGAGGATCCGCACGGTGACCGCACCGAGTGGACTGACCGCCGCTGCTGCCACTTGAATTTTTACGCAAAAGACCCTTACCAGGACAAGCACGTTTGCTTTCACCCGGATTTCGTCTGGGGACCGGGCGCAAAGATTGCCGCAACTCTCAAATACTCGGGCGAGCTTTACAGACGTAACTATAACGAGCTTCAGCACATTATAGACTGCGCAAATGATGCCGGTTATCTTGTGTGCCTGAACCACCCTTACTGGTCGCTCCAGCCCCAGTCTGACTATTTTTCCTTAAAAGGATTGTTCGCCATGGAAGTTTACAACACCGGATGTTCGGAGCTTTCCGGCAGCAGCTGGTATGACTACGGACTTTTCAGTGAATTTAATCAGTCCGTCGCACCGATTGCCGCCGACGATAACCACAACGGGAACGGCGACGTCGAACACTCCGATTCTTTCGGCGGATTCACGATGATTTGTACAGACGATTTTTCTTACGGCGGAATTATGACCGCTCTTGAAAAGCAAGACTTTTATGCGTCTACCGGTATACTTTTTGACGAGATATCCGTTTCCGACGGCACTTTGCACGTCAGATGCTCCGAATGTACCTGCATAATGGCGTATTTCGGCGGCAGAAGATGGGTTGACGTCAAAAACTCCGATGGTGTCACAAACGCTGATTTTCCGATCTATCCCGGTGCACGGTATATACGTGTGTTCTGCACCGATAAAAGAAACGGACAGAAGGCTGTGACAAAACCGTTCAAGGTAACCGGCTGAAACCGGCGAAGTTTTTTGCACACAGACTACTGTTCCGCTTGGAAACCGATTTATAAAGGCAATTTATAAAAACTTTATAAAGTTTATAAAGTTAAATAAAATTATGTAAAATAAAACCGATAAAGAAAAAGCATTCCGAAGGAAAGTGTTAATGAACGGGATACTGAATTTATACAAACCGCAGGGAATAACCTCTCATACGGCAGTAAGCAAAATAAGAAGGCTTTACGGGGTAAAGCGAGTCGGGCACGCCGGCACGCTCGATCCGATGGCGAGCGGAGTTCTGCCGGTTCTCATCGGAAACGCCGCAAGCGTGCAGGACCTTATAATGGGGCACGACAAGAGTTACCGTGCCGGCGTTCTTTTCGGCACAGTAACAGATACCGGCGATATCACGGGAAAAGTGATAAGCAGATGTGAGCCGGATTTCAGCGCGTCAGAATTGGACGATGTGCTGAAAAAATTTGTGGGAGAACAAAAGCAGGTTCCTCCCATGTACTCGGCGATAAAGCAAAACGGCGTAAAGCTGTACGATCTTGCAAGAAACGGTATCGAAGTAGAGCGCAAAGCACGTGATATTACAATATATTCGATAACCACCGAAAAGCCGTATGCCGACAGCCGCTGCGTCATCGACGTTTCCTGTTCAAAAGGAACATACATACGTTCTCTTGCCGAAGATATCGGAAAGGCGCTTGGCTGCGGAGCGTGTCTTTTCAGCCTCGAGCGCACACGCTGCGGAGTGTACACGTCGGAAAGATCATACACCCTTGAAGCGCTTGAGGAAATGAGCGCGCGGGGCGACACAGAAGCGCTTGAAGCGGCGCTTGACAGTCCTGAAGAATTATTTTCCGGTCTTGCGAAAGTTGTGCTTCCGGACTTTTACAAACGCCTTGCGTTAAACGGCGCGGAAATATATTTAAAAAAAGCGAAGATACCGGAAGCGTTGTTTGAAAAGGAAAAATCCTGCCGCCTGTACGGTGCCGACGGCGTTTTCTTCGCTGTTGCCTGCCTCGGTGAGTACCCCGAGGGAAAGGCAGTTAAAATCAAATACAGATTTCTGTAGATATATAAAAAACACACAGTTTATTCACGGAGGAAAGAAAAAATGGTAAAGGAAAACATGGAGTTTCTAAAGTCGCTTGACAGCGAAATCGGCGAGGCTGTTGAAAAGGAATTTGCCCGTCAGTCAAGAAATATCGAGCTTATCGCAAGCGAAAACATAGTATCCGAAGCGGTGCTTGCGGCTGCCGGCACGGTACTTACCAACAAATACGCCGAAGGTTATCCCTCAAAACGCTACTACGGCGGCTGCGAATGCGTTGACATTGCCGAGGAGCTCGCAAGAAAAAGAGCATGCGAACTGTTCGGCGCAGACCACGCCAACGTTCAGCCCCATTCAGGCGCTAATGCCAACTTTGCCGTTTACACCGCTTTCTGCAAGCCCGGCGACACGGTTATGGGCATGAATCTTGCTCACGGCGGACACCTCACGCACGGAAGTCCCGTAAACGTTTCCGGAATGTTTTTCAACATTGTTCCGTACGGCGTTAATGACGAAGGCTTTATTGATTACGATGAAATGGAACGCATAGCAAAGGAAACAAAGCCGAAGATGATTATTGCCGGCGCAAGCGCATACCCCAGAACCATTGATTTTGAGAGATTTGCGCATGTTGCAAAGGAAGTCGGCGCTATTTTCATGGTTGACATGGCGCACATCGCAGGTCTTGTCGCTGCCGGTCTTCATCCGAGCCCTGTTCCGTATGCCGACGTTGTAACATCCACAACTCACAAAACCCTCAGAGGTCCCCGCGGCGGTCTTATCCTCTGCAAGGAACAGTACGCAAAGCAGATTGACAAGGCTATATTCCCGGGAACACAGGGCGGTCCTCTCATGCACATTATCGCGGCAAAGGCAGTATGCTTCGGAGAGGCTCTCAAGCCGGAATTCAAGGCATATGCAAAGCAGGTTGTATCAAACTCCAAGGCTTTTGCGAATGCTCTTCTTGAAGAAGGCTTCAGGCTTGTTTCGGGCGGTACTGACAATCACCTTTGCCTTGTTGACCTCCGTCCTTTCTCAATTACAGGAAAAGAGTTCGAAAAGCGTCTTGACTCGGTATATATCACAGTCAACAAGAACGCAATCCCCAACGATCCTGAAACTCCGTTCGTTACAAGCGGCGTAAGAGTAGGTACTCCTGCCGCTACCTCAAGAGGCTTCAAGGAAGATGATTTTGTCCTTGTTGCAAAGCTTATGAAGCTTGCCGCAACCGACATTGAAAACAAGGCGGACTATATCCGTGAAGAGGTTTGCAAGCTCTGCGAAAAATATCCGATTTACAGATAAGCATATTTACATATAACTATAATCCAATGGTAAGTAAAAACGGCGCTATACCAGCGTTTATGATATTTTATGACTGCGTTTACGGTATATTATAATGAGAATCATACTTGCTTCACAAAGTCCGAGACGAGCCGAGATACTGCGCTCGGCAGGCGTTAGTTTTGAAATAATGCCGGCGGGAATCGACGAAACGGTTTCCCCGGCTCTTTCCCCGTCTGAGGCGGTATGCGAAATTTCCCGCAGAAAGGCAGAGTATATCGCTGACCTCATTTCTGACGGCGGCGCTTTTATAATTTCCGCCGACACGGTGGTTTGCACCGGTGCCGCCCTGGCGGACGATGCGTGCTCTCCGGATGGTATTCGCTGTTCGGACAGTGCGTACACTACTGGCGGTACGTGCTCTCCTGACGGTACGTACTCTCCGTCACGGGAAATTCTTCTCGGCAAGCCGCACGACAAATCCGACGCCTGCCGGATGCTGTCCATGCTTTCGGGCAAAAGTCATTTTGTCTACACGGGCTACTCGCTGTGTCTTGGCAAAAAAATGTATACCGGTTACCAAAAAACCGAGGTCGAATTCCGTAATCTGACCGATGACGAAATACGGCGGTATGTGGAGAGCGGCGAGCCTATGGACAAGGCAGGCGCTTACGGAATACAGGAAAAAGGGGCGCTTTTCGTAAAGGGAATTCACGGTGATTATTTCAACGTCATGGGACTTCCTATTTGCGATGTGTGCCTTAATGCCGAGCGGGTTTTCGGCGTGAGGCTTGCCTCTTTTTAACAGGCTGAGCCGGTTCGGCCGGCAGGTATGCCGCTTGCGGCTTGCGGCTTGCGGCTTGCGGATTTCCGCTTTCACCAGTTCGGCATTTTCCAGTTGCGGCGAATGATAAGCGCGCAAAAAAAACGAAATGCGGAAATTCAAAATATTGTTTTGCGGCACAGTACGGCATACGTCTATCGAACGGCAAGCGTTTGAGCTGTCACATATATAAAAAAGCGATAAGGAAATAAATCAAAGGGAGTAATGTGTTATGTACAAGAATTACAAGAGCAATTACCCGTATTACGAGGTTTCCCCTGTCCGAGATTTTAAACAAGCACTCGAAGAATCCATACGCGACTGCGAAGGCAGACCGGCTTTCAGATATAAGCAGGGCAGCGAGATAATCGACGTCAGCTATGAGGATTTTTACCGTGACACCAAGATTATGGGTACGGCGATTACCGACGTCGGCTGCGGCAAAAGTCACGTTGCCATGATAGGTCCTAACAGCTACAAGTGGCTTACGGTATTTCTTACCATGCTCAACAGTGAAGGCGTTTTCGTTCCTATCGACAAGGAGCTCCCGTTTGACGAGATTATCAGAATAGTATGCGACAGCGACACTGAGATGTTCTTTTACGCCGGCTTTTACGATGAAAAAGTCCGTGAAAACCGCGACAAAATGCCGAATGTGAAATATTTCGTCAACCTTGACGCAAAAGAAAACGACGGTGTTTTTCTCTCCTACGACAAGCTTTACCAAAAAGGCAAGGAACTCTTTGAAGCCGGCTACAAGGCATACACCGACATGGTTCCGGAACCGGAAAAAATGAAGATGATTGTATATACCTCCGGAACAACGGGCAGAGCTAAGGGCGTAATGCTCTCGCTTTCAAATCTCGTCAACTGCGTATGCCACGGTCTTGAGGTTTCAACGGTATACGACGTGTGTCTGTCGGTTCTTCCGTACCACCACACATATGAGTCTGTGTGCGGAATACTCGTTTCATTAAAGAAAGCTGCGACTATTTGCATAAATGAGAACCTGCGCACGGTTGCGGCAAATCTTAAGTTATTCAAGCCTACGTACATAATGTTAGTTCCGCTGTTTGTAGAATCACTGTATAAAAAAATATGGGCAAACGCCGAAGAGCAGGGCAAAGCCGACGCGCTAAAGAAAATGATAAAAGTAAGCGGAAAACTGCTGAAAGTCGGAATCGACATGCGAAGAGTATTCTTCAAGTCAATTCATGAGGTATTCGGAGGCAGGCTTGTAAAAATAGTATGCGGCGGCGCTCCCATGAGAAAAGAGCTGGGCGACTTTTTCGACGCTATCGGAATTACTCTTGTAAACGGCTACGGAATAACCGAGTGTTCTCCGCTTGTTGCGGCAAACCGTGATTACTACTACAACTTCACCTCTGTCGGAAATCCGCTCCCCTGCCTTGAAATGAAAATTTTTAAGCCTAACGAGGACGGGGAAGGCGAAATATGCGTAAAAGGTCCTACCGTTATGCTCGGGTACTACAAGCAGCCCGAAATGACCGCCGAAGTGCTCGAAAGCGACGGCTGGTTCCACACCGGCGACTACGGCAAGATAGGCGAGGACGGAAGGCTTTACATCACCGGCAGAAAAAAGAACATGATAGTTCTCAAAAACGGTAAAAACGTATATCCGGAGGAAATTGAGGAATATCTCGGTTCGGCTCCCGAGGTTGCCGAAGTCATCGTATCCGCAATACGAGGTGAAAACGGCGAGGAAACCGGGCTTCAGGCGGAAATTTTCCCGGGTGACGAGCTTGTATCAGCAAACAGCGACGAACAGCTTTACACTCTTTTAAAAACGGCGGTTGAAAAAATTAACGATACCTTGCCGTCCTATAAAAAGGTTACCAAGGTTACCGTAAGAAAAACTCCGTTTGACAAGACCACGTCCGGTAAGATAAGGCGCAATTACAACTGACCGCACGGTCGGTTTAGTGTTCCGGTACACTAAACCACATGTTTATCGGCGTGCCAAAACGCAAAATGCTTAAAGTTTTTTGCATAAAGCAAAAACCAAAATAAAAAAACTGCATAGGATACAATAAGGCGGGAAACACATGACCGGCGAGCGTTATGCCGCTTGACTTTCAGGTTTTCCCGCTTTCAAATTTTTGTGAAATTTCAGAAGGAAAATGGTGATATTCTGATTTTCTTTATTCTGATATTCTGATTTTCTGAAAACTCAACTATTCTAATGATTACCGGAGTGACTGGTCTATGCAGTTATTTATTCTCTTTATACAGGTAGCGGTCGGATTTTTTGCCGCCGTGGGCGTTTACTTCTTCTTTTCACGGGTTATTTTCGACTGGTACGTACAGAAAAAATCCTCGGCGGTATGCAAAATATACCTGTTTGGATGCAAGTCGGACCCGGAATACGCCGTGCGTTTTGCCGAGAGCCGCTTTTTAAAAGGCGACTATGCCGTTTTTTTTGACGGTTTGGTTATATCCGACGACATAGATATTGATCCGCAGCTTTTTGACAGACTTTACGAAGAATTCGGGAATATTACCGTTGAAAATTTAAATAATTTAAGTAATTCAAATAAATTGCATAAAGCAAATAACAAGCAAGCATAAACGATGGATTTGATTTATGGGGCGCCGCCCCAAACCCCGGCGGCAATGTGCCGCTCCAGCTTTCGCGGGCGAGCAAGCAAAAATAACAAAATTAATCCTCCGCGAAACCGTGCCCGTTTTCGTGCCATAAACGAAAGCACGAAAACTCAGACGGCAAACCTAAACCCCATTATAACAAAAGCCAAAAAATCCCATAAAACTTCGCCTGTGTTAGCCCCATGCCGCTAAGGCGGCAATGTGCCGCTCCAATTTTCGCGGGCGAGCAAGCAAAAATAACAAATTTAATCTTCCGCGAAAACACGCCCGTTTTCGTGCCATAAA
>QAKH01000060.1 GCA_003343885.1 Clostridiales bacterium
GCTCTATCCAGCTGAGCTACGGAAACATCTTTAAAATCTATTCAATTTTAGTCTTAAACTTACTCAATGTCAATCGCCTTTGCCCGAAAAGCGGTCGTTATAACATATTCTTAGGAGGGGCTTGTTATATCCATTTAACTAAGAGGGCATACACACTGTATTCTGCGTAAAAACGATGCTATTTTATTATACAGTTTTTTGAAAATTTGTCAAGTGCTTTGCGGTATTTAAAGACAATTGCCATCAATACCATAATTTTATTTTTATATTTAAAAATAAGGGATTGACGAATAAGAAGGAAAATTGTATAATAATTATGTATTTTATCGACGAAAGGAACGGGTTTAATGAATAGTACGGTTTATGCCGGCAAAAACAAAGTTGTTCTTGTAATCATCGCACTGCTTTTGCTTATTCCGGCATTCTTAGCTATCTACTTAGGGCTTAACTCCGACACAGGCACGGTCTTAGCTCACAGAGTAAACAAGATTGACGTCGTTTCACCCGACGGCCAGAGCTTCAGTCTTACTGAAAATACGGATTTTGAACTTTATGCGTCGGTAATTGAGAATGCAAAGCTTATAGACGCAAATTTCCGTGACGTTTCGGCTGAAAATCCTTATACCGTTTCGTTTTCCGAAACGGATGGCATAACAAAGCAATATAACTTTTTCATGACAAATTCGTCCGACGGTTGTATATATACCGACCAGGAGAATAACTATTACCTTTTGGGCGAAGATGACGCAGTTGCTTTGCTTGAGAGAGCGGAATTCGCTTCGGTAAACTCATATGCCGTCGTTCCGTACGCCGCCATCACTGTTTCTGATATAACCGATACGCTTGAGCCGTCTTCCGGAACATGGAGCTACCTCTCCGCAGACGGAAACTTTGAAACTAAGGAAATAACAGGATCTGACGAACAGAAAACCGTCAGCATAAGCCTGTCGTCGATTGGCAGCCTTGCCTTTTACAGCAGTGTGGCTCCTGACAACGTTACCGTTACCCTCTCCAAGGACGGGGTTGTTAAGCATGAGGGAGCTTATGAAAATCTCCTTAATTCGGAAGTTATGTCGGCAAATGATACATATTACGACCTCGTTATCAGCGCCGAATGGACTCAAAAAGAAGGCTGTTCCTATTTCGGAAAGGTTACCTACACGGCAAAAATGCTGTATGACGTTGCTCCGACATATTCCATAATATATAACGGAATAGTCAGCAAGGGTGACTTCACAATTATCAAAACGCAGAACTTTAACGACGGAGACAAGCTGTTTGCAAGCTGCGATTATCCGTTCCCGAGCGAGCTGCAGGTGTTCCGTTCAGACGCCGGATACAGCTATGCGTTCTTACCTGCGGAATATTCCTCCGTTGCCTCAGGAAAATACGATCTTGTACTTTCTCTTGAAGACGGCTCATCCCAGACCTTAAGCGTTACGGTTCGTGACGGAAGAAATCCTACTGTAACCAGCCAGGATATGCTTGTAAGCGACACCGACCTTCAAAACGCATTTACTTCGGATGCGTTTGAACAGCTTAAGACCACCGTATCCGAAATTATGGCAAACTCCTCTCCTACTCAGCTTTGGGAAGGAAAGTTCGTATATCCCGACTCGGCTAACAAAGGTACTGTCGGAACCGGTATGGCGCAGTACGGCACAAACAGAATTGTAAGAGGTCTGTACCAGTCGGAATATGTTCATCCGGGTATTGACATAGCCATGACGGAGGGCGCAGACGTTTTGGCTGCAAACCACGGTAAAGTTGTATTTGCCGGTGAGCTCACTCTTACAGGCAACACGGTTATTATTGACCACGGATGCTCAATATTCACATATTACTCGCATCTGTCCGGAATATCCGTTTCGGTTGGCGATAATGTTTCAAAATCCTCAGTTATCGGAACAGCCGGAAGCACAGGCTTTGCCGCTGCTTTAGACGGTGCGGTATGCAACAAAGCATCGCAGGTTCAGTTCTGCGCTTCGGTTGACGGCGTGTTTGTCAATCCGTATTACCTGTGGAAGAGCGGCGTAGTATTTGACGACTGATTTTGAGTTATCAGCGCGTCTTTCGGATTTGTAAAATCCCGACGATAAACTTAACAAAAAGGCACTTACTGAATAAAAATTTTATACCCGTAACCGAATAAAAATAAAACAAGACACCGACGGCAAGACTTTTTGATCTCACCGCCGGTGTTTTTTTGTTTGATCTGACGCGCAGAATCTAACCGTATCGTACGCAAAAAAACTTTGCGCCAATACTTTGTTGTGTTATGTATTACTGTTTGTCAAGAAGCTTGTTTAGCTCGTCTCTGAAAGTAGTAATATCCTTGAACTGACGATAGACCGACGCAAAGCGTACGTATGCGACTTCGTCCAAGGACTTGAGCTTATCCATAACCAACTCGCCTATTTCAGAAGAAGCTATTTCGTTTTTCATTGTCGCCTGAAGCGTCTGCTCTATGTCGCTTACTGCGTTCTCAAGCTGCTGCATGGTTACCGGGCGTTTTTCACAAGCCCTGACAAGACCGTTCAACAGTTTCATACGGTCAAAGCTCTCCCGAGTCTTGTCTTTTTTGACCACCATGAAAGTTACGTTCTCTATTGTTTCAAACGTAGTGAAACGCTTTTGACAATTAAGACATTCACGTCTTCTTCTTATGCTTGTGCCCTCATTAGCCGGACGAGAATCAAGCACCTTACTTTCCGGATGACCGCATACCGGGCATTTCATCGAATATCACTGCCTTCCCCTGCGCAAACAAAAACTGCGCCGCTTTGTTCTTTTTTATTGTTATATTACGTTACACGATTGCGGCAAACTATACCTTGTTGTTTCTTACAAAAGTTTACGCCGTGTAATACTACTTAAATTATACCATAAATGCTTATATTTTCAAGTGTTATAAAAAAATCAATTTATTGTCAAGACTTGTGAGTTATTTGCATATGCTTAAACAAAACAAAAACAAAATAACGGACACAAAAAAGGAGTACATATCATGAAAAATATTTTTGCAAGATTTGATAAAATGGAAAAATACGCCTGTATCTGGATAAAGGCAGGTCTTGCATTTACCGCACTCTGCAGTGCCGCTCTGTTCGGATACGCCTGCAAAACGCAAAGTATTCTTGAGTGCATGGTACTTGAAAAAGCAATTCCGTCGGTTATCATGTCTGCACTGATTGTTGTAGGCGGAGGGTTTGCCATGGACGCGCTGTTGAAGGAAAATAAAAACTGATAGGCACGCAAATTGACGGTTTAGACTTGCGATTTTGTTATTTATCATTTTGAGTATCGTCGCTTGTCCTGTTTTGACTGTCATTATTGCTTTCGCTTTTGATTTCTTTATCACTTGCATTTCCATTTTTACCGCTTATATGCAAAGCGTCACCTTGCGGATTGTGTGAATTTCCGGTTTCTTTATTTTTTTTGGAAACACTGTTCTTTTCTGGAAGAATATCCTGAACATCAAAAGAGCGAATCATTTCAAGATAACGGTTCAAATGCTCTTTGATGGGGATATCCGGCTTAAGGGCAAATAAAAACTTGTATTTTTCCTTGTGTTCAAGCGCAGTTTTGCGAATGTTTGCTTTCAGCTCCTCATATCGTACAAGAATATCGTTTTCCTTTGCAAACGCACGTATTTTCGCGACGACATTAAAGGAATACACCAGGTCTACCGAAAAAATACCGAAAGCTATGCCCAAAACAAACGTAAACTCAGGATTGTTTTTGTACCAGTGTACAAGTCCGACAAGCGCCGGATGTATCAAAACATAGTAAGCTGCTCCGAGAAAAGCCCACATAAGCGAGAACCTCAAGCATATTATTCCCTGAATGTTGAATTTTTCCTCACTGTAATCCCAAAGGCGTGTTTTCAAACCCTTGACAAAAATCAAGCCTGCTATGTATTCAATTAACGTCATGCATACCGCCATAATCAAAAACAGTATCAGCCTGCGGAAGAATAACGAAGCTATCGGGATTGATTGTTCAGCTTCCGATAACAGAAACAGCACGCATGTTCCAAAGCCGTATACCGGCAGGCATGGACCTGCAAGAAAACCGGGATTACACCATTTTCTCTCCGGTGCAAAGTACCTGCGGAAGAAAAATTCAAGTACCCACCCCATAAAGCTTCCTAAAAAAAACAACAGCACAAGGATAAAAACAATATTCATCTTGAGCACCTTCTCTTTTTACACATTTCAGCGTTCCGGACATTTCTGCGTTCCGGCTTTTCCGCATTTCCGCTTATTTTTTCACAAATTAAATCACAAATTAAACGCTCGTCTGACTAAATCCGTAATTTGCTCCAAAGAGTCCGTGTGGTTTACTTGGTCCCTGTACGCCGCCGCACCCGGCATTCCCTTTAAATACCATGCTACATGTTTTCTTGCTTCTCGTATACCGGTATACTCGCCTTTCAGTGCGCACAAATCGGATATATGCCGGACAATATCTTCGCAAATCTTTTCTCCTGACGCCGGAGAATAAGCTTTCCCCTCAAGAGCACAGCTGATTTCCTCAAAAATATACGGATTTCCGAGTGCTCCCCTGCCTATCATTATTCCGTCGCATCCGGTCTTCTCAAACATATCCAAAGCACTTTTGGCGTCAGTGATGTCCCCGTTTGCTATAACCGGTATGCTGACGCTTTTTTTTACGCTTTTTATTATTTCCCTGTCAGCCTTTCCCGAATACATCTGAACTCTTGTACGGCCGTGCACGGTTATTGCGTCGGCTCCTGCCTTTTGGCAGATTTCGGCTATCTGAACCGCGTTTATCGACGTTTCGTCAAAACCGCTTCTTATTTTTACGGTGACCGGTATACCAGACTCTGACATGGCTTGACTTACTTCTTTAACTATATCGTACACTAAATCCGGCTTTTTCATGATTGCGCTTCCGTCGCCGCAGGATACTATTTTCGGTGCAGGACATCCCATATTTATATCTATAGCGTCCGGAGAAAACTCAAGCGCTTTTACAGCGGCTTTCGCCATGATTTCCGGCTGGTTGCCGAAAAGCTGCAAAAAGCAAGGATGCTCGTCCGGATCAATTTCGGCGAGTTTTTCTGTTTTCTTGTCGTTATAACAAAGCGCACGGGAAGAAATCATTTCGGTGAACACGCCCTCTGCTCCGTATCTGACGCAGAGCGTGCGAAAAGCTCTGTCGGTAACTCCTGCCATGGGAGCGAGAAAAAGACCGTGTGTGAAGTTTAAATTTTTGATTTTCATGTTTTTCCAAGCAAAATTATAAATTTTTGTTTTTTATGTTTTTATATATTGAAACGGCATAAATTCGTTTTGATTATGTTTATCAAAAATCTTATCAAAAATGTTCTTTGCCGCAGTTATTTTTAAAGAAATTTAGAGATATTTAGAATTTTTTCAAAAAGAGCTTATTTTTAAATGTCACTTAATGATAAATGACGCTTAATCATAAACACAGTAAACGTCGGCGCGTGTTTTTAAAAGCTCCGGCGTCTTTTCAATCAGCCGCAACGGCACACTGTTAAGAATAATGTTTCTGCACGGAAAAGGCGTTGACGAAATGCGCCTTTGCGCACGTATCGGGAAAACCGCACCGGTTCTGTCACAAATTGATGAACAGACTGCACCGTCAGGGCAGTTCTTGCATCCCGACGCACATTTTATAATACAGCTTTCCAAAACCATGAGTTCAAGCCTTCCGGCGCATATCACGGCGGTTGTAACTCCGTTTTGACGGACAATGTCCCTCATCTGCGCCGTTAGCAGCTCGGGCGACAAGGTCACCGAACCAAGTCCGTTTTCCGCAAAGTGAGCAAGCGAGCCGGAATTGAATATATTAAGTCCGGCGCCTCCGTATATTTGAAGTCCCGCACAGCGTATCAGTTCTATCTGACCGACATTTTCCGCAACAGCATACGAAATACCGGCGCTTTCAGCTCTCTCAAGCGCCTTTGCGGCATACTCATACTCCGAGTCAAACATTACCCTCGGCATCCTTACGCCAAAGACTTTGCCTTCTCCGGCGGCTTTTTCAAGCCGGTTTTTGTTTTTGTCAAATTCCCTGTCGTCCGCAAACAGTGCGAGCGGAAAGCATACGCTTTCTTCGCTGTAATTGCCAAACTCTGCGTACCGCTCCCTCATCTTCTCAAGACCGGCAAAATCCATAGGATAAAAACGTATTTTCGGCATCTGCAAGTCGTTTCTGCTTTCAGAATTTCCTAAGGGCACCGAAACGGCTGTCGACTTAGCCTTGTACGAATTGCTGACTCCGGCACTCGAGCTCTTTTCAAGTATACGCTCCTCAAGCGCCTGCACCGCTTCTCTTCTAAGACGGTTTATCTCAGATTTTGCTATAAACAGACTGCCTGTCAAATTCACTTGTATACCTGTACACAAAAAATCCGTATCGCCGAGCTTTGAAAGAGAAGTTTTCAAGTCGTTTTCCGTAACAGGACAGGTATCAGCAACTTTGGGTACGAAATCCGCTTTGCAGGAAACTTTTATATTCGGATTATCCGAACAGCCGATTGTCAGGACTGGTTTTTTGTCGGGTGCAACGTCGCACGTGATAAAAACTTCTCTCTTACGCTTCTGCAAAGGAAAAGAATTGTCAAGCTCTTTGGTTTTTCGCTTGTCGTTATCAGTCCGCACGCCGTACATATCTTTGTTGTCTTTTCTGTATGCGCCGGTGAAATATCCGTCTGTAAAGCCGCTGCGTGAAAACAGCGACTCGAGAAATTTATACTCGTCATTTGTCGCGTTTCTGTTTTCCGAAACGAGCGTTTTCAAGACCTTTGTAACATTTGCAACGTACTCCGGCGCTTTCATCCTGCCTTCTATCTTCAGCGAAGTTACCGAAAGCTCTGAAAGCTCTTTTATGTGTCTGCACAAAGACAAATCTTTAAGGCTCAACGGGTACCGGTATGCATTTTTTTCGTTGCGGTTGCCTGCGCCGTATTCAGAGTCCGCAAAAGTATACGGAAGTCTGCAAGGCTGGGCGCAAAGACCTCTGTTGCCGCTCCTTTTACCGATAACCGAGCTCATCAGGCACATTCCGGAATGGCATACGCAAAGTGCGCCGTGTACAAATATTTCCGTTTCAACTCCGAGTGAAACAACATTTTTTATGGACTGCATGTCCATTTCCCTTGCGAGCACAACTCTCTCAAAACCGGCGTCGATAAGGTACTTTGCGCCTTCCGTGCTGTGACATGCGCACTGGGTACTTGCGTGAAGACAAATTTCGGGAAAAGCTTTTTTGAGTGCTCGTGCAAGTCCAAGGTCCTGCACTATGAATGCGTCGGCACCCATTTCAAGGGCAGTTTCCGCAAGATTCAGCACACCCGGCAGCTCTCTGTCGGTGACAAGAGTATTTAGCGTGATATTTGTCTTTACGCCGAGGAGTCTGCATTTGCGCATTGCCCGCCTTGCCTCTTCCTCGGTAAAATTTTTGGCTCCTGCTCTTGCGTTATGCGCCCAAAGTCCGAAATATATCTCGTCAGCTCCTGCGTCAAGCGCTGCGTACAGTGCTTCCGGCGAACCGGCAGGCGAAAGTATTTTAGGGCGCTTGCCGTGAAAACGTCCGCTTGAAGAGTTTACATTACCAACGTCCGGCACTTTGCCGAAATCCGAAGCTGTCGCAGAAGAAACGCCAGAGGCCGGATGTTCCGGCGAAAAAATGCCTTTAGCCAAAGCGACCGTCCTTTCCCGTAAATCCCATGCACTGCCGCAAATGTCTGCGTAACAGCTGTGATTCACGCATGTTTACGCAAGTTTACGCACTTTTACGTATGTTTGCGTACGATGTTTTTCTCAAAAAATACTTGCATTTCCAACAGGATAACATTATAATATAATCGGCAGAAAAAGTAAATGTTTTTTTGTTTAATTTTGACTCCGAAAGGGCGCCGAACCAAGGCGTGTTGATGTAAATACAAAATGAAAGAAATCAAAGATGCGCAGATTATTGTTGTCAAGGTGGGAACTTCCACTTTGACGTATCCGTCGGGAATGCTTAACCTAAGACGAATTGACGTACTTGTAAAAACACTTTGCGATTTGCAGAATTCCGGAAAAAAGATGATACTTGTGAGCAGCGGTGCGGTAAGCGCAGGTCTTGCAAAAATCGGATTTGTGCGCCGTCCGGAAACTATCGAGGAAAAACAGGCGGCGGCGGCTGTCGGACAGTGCGAGCTTATGAACATGTACGATTCCCGCTTCTCATTTTACGGACACAAGGTCGCTCAAATACTTATAACAAGGTTTACTGTTGAAAGCGACGTCATGCGCCGCAATGCGGAAGGAACTTTCCATGTTCTCTTGAATATGGGTTGTATACCGGTTGTAAATGAAAACGACAGCGTATCCTATGAGGGTATAAAATTTGGCGGAAACGACCTTTTGGCAGCGTATGTTGCGACTCTTTCCAAGGCTGACTGTATAATCAACATGTCGGACGTTGACGGACTTTACGACAAGGACCCGAGAACAAATCCCGACGCAAAGCTTATTTCTCGTGTTGAAAAGTTCGATGACGAGCTGTTTGCCATGGCAGGAGGCGCCGGAACCGTAAGAGGAACCGGAGGTATGAAGGCAAAAATTGACGCGGCTCTTATTGCTGCGCACGCCGGGATTCCGTCTATGGTTGTAAACGGAGCAAATCCCGAAATATTATATGATATTTTTGAAGGCAAGACGCCCGGAACGCTTTTTTGCGCCTGCGAAAAAAAATAAATCCGAAATATTATTTTTCAGACGGTTTCAGCAATAAGCGGCATGAAACGTGTGTCAGCGCATAAGCGTAAGGACAGTGCGAACGATTTTGTTTACGATATGTACACGTGTACACAGCATAATGTGCGCAGGGCTGATAGCTTGCGTTAGGTGTACGTGGTATTTTTAGAAAAGGAGGGGAATGTAGTGAAATCACAGCGTGAGAAAAAGGACAGCAGATTTTTTTTAGTAATGCTTGCTGCGGCCCTTATAAGCTGTGTTTTAACAAACGCCTCCTACTCAAGCGGTGTTTCCAATTTTGCCGCAAGTGCGATTGGAGTAGTCGTAACCCCTATTCAAGGCGCTTTTTCCGGAATGCATAACTTTTTTGAGGAAAAATTGGCGTACTTTTCATCGGTTGACGAGCTAAGGCAAGAAAACGAGAAGCTCAAGGACGAAATAACCGAGCTTAACAGGAAGGTATCCGAGCTTGAACCTGCGGCGAAAGAAAATGAGATGTTATATAATTTTCTCGAGCTGAAGCGTGAACGAAACGATATAAAATTTGTAAATGCCGAAATAATTAGCCGCTCCGTTTCAAACTACACATCGGATTTTACCATTGACAAAGGTTCGGTGCATGGTATCGAAAAGGATATGGCAGTTGTTGCCGAGGACAACAGTTTGCTTGGTATAATTGTTGAAGTTGGTGCGACCTATGCGAGAGGAAAAACTCTTACGAGCTACGACCTCAATGTGGGAATAAAGAATGAGCGCACGGGACAGACGGGAATTTTAACCGGCACGCTTGAGCTCAGCAAAGAAAATCTGTGCCGTGTTGCGGATCTCGCGCAGGACGACGACTACGTTTCAGGGGATATAATAAGGACGTCCGGACTTGGCGACATATATCCGCCGGGAATTTACGTAGGAAGCGTTACAGAACTCGTACCGGATCCGCTTTCATACACGGTCAGTGCGGTTGTAAAGCCGTCCTCCAACATTTTTGAGTGTGATATGGTTATGGTGATAACGGATTTTGACCGAAGCTACGTAGACTCCGGCGAGGTTTTGGGAGAAGATACAGCGAACACGGAACAGGGCGAGGCTGAGGTTAACCAAAGTATTGAAAATCCTGCCGGAAATCCAGCCGAAAACTCTACTGAAAATGAAAATCAGAATCCGGCTTAAGCACTCATTTAAATGCTGCCGGATTGATTTTTTATTTTTTTATAGAAAGTAAATTAGTATTCTCGTGCAGCTGTGTTCAGCAGAGAGAAAAAACAAATTAAATCAAATCAAATAATGAGAAAAGAGGAATATCATGTCTGAAATTAAATTCAGAAGAGCGCAAAGATGCGACTCAGCGCTGATTTTAGAGTTTATAAAGGGACTTGCCGAGTATGAGAAGATGTCGGATGATGTGACAGCAACACCGGAGAAGCTTGAAGAATGGATATTTGACAAAGGAAAGGCGAATGTAATATTTGTTCTTGACGAAAAAGGCAAGGAAGCAGGTTTTGCGCTGTACTTTTATAATTTTTCAACTTTTTTGGGTAAGGCAGGTATTTACCTTGAGGATCTTTTTGTTCTTAAAGAGCAAAGAGGAAAAGGCTATGGAAAAGCTTTGATATTAGAGCTTGCGAGAATAGCCGTTGAGGAAGGCTGCGGCAGACTTGAGTGGAGCTGCCTTGACTGGAACACGCCGAGCATAGATTTTTACAAGTCGCTTGGCGCTTGCCCTATGCAGGAATGGACGGTTTACAGATTGACTGAACCGGACATGCGCCGGCTTATCGGACGTTAAACACGAGGGGTTGTTATTTTATGGGGTTCCACCCCATACCCCGCTCGCTTTTTTGAAAAAACGTTGGAAAAAGCGTTTTTTTGCCGGCGGACATCCCGCTCACTCTGTTCGTGGGATCTATATGGGGCGCCGCCCCAAACCCCGCACGCTTTTTAAAAAAAGCGTGGGAAAAATAATGTTTTACCGCAAAGCACCCCACTCACTCCGTTCGTGCGCTACTTTGCGGCGGCAATGTGCCGCTCCAAATTTCGCGGTCGGCGGCTGTGAGCCGCTTCAACTTTCGCGGACGAGCAAGCAAAAATAACAAATTTAATCTTCCGCGAAAACACGCCCGTTTTCG
>QAKH01000012.1 GCA_003343885.1 Clostridiales bacterium
GGTAAAACCATTATACCATAAGGAGTTCGAGATCTCAATTTTCATTTAACTTAACAAAACGAAAAATCTCACAAGGAGGCAGAACGCTGATGGAAACAAAGGATATACGCTTTATTGACAGTAAATATAACGAGCTTTTTCGTATCAAGGACGGAGAAAGCATAACCGTAACATTTTCGGACGGCTCTATGTCAGACCGACAATGCATATATATTGACGATTATCATACCCAAATAGGCTACAATGTTTTTCATATCTGCGAGTTTGCCGAGCTTATGGAGCGTGGCGGCAGCGTTTACCGTCCGAAAGATATACCAATGTATGAGCTTGAAAAAATCGAACAATCGGAGTTTGAATATACTTTTGCCCCGAACAAAAATGATACATTAAATCGCGGGTGCGTCTGCTATATCCGCTGTTACTTTGATAATTCTATCAATGAGCGGTTACAGACAACATCAATGATAGAAAATAAAGAGAACTATAACAAATATCACACTCCCGATTTCAGACGTGAATGTGATAATGTCATAAACTATTTTCGTTTTCAAGCCGATACGCCGATACTTAAAAACCGTATTACAATGCACAATGCGGCGTATGACTTAAACGCCGAACGGCTTGCAAGCGACAAGGATATTTGCGGATACAAGGTGACAACTGAGAAAAATATATATTACATACGGTGCGATTCAAGAAAAAACACATATAACGCATATATCTATTGCTATGATAAACAGGCATTGCAGACTTACAAGAATTTAAAATTTGTTGAGCAGAACTATGACGCTATTGACAAGGACAAGTTTTTCAAAACGACAAACTGTGTTATGGAAATGTACTATAACCCCGATGCAAATGCCGGCGGACAAATTGTTGAGCTTACCATATCAAATGACGATATTAACGATGCGGCAAAGCTGTATAAAAATCCGCAGGACTTCTTTTCACACCTCGAAGGTATGGCAAAGGGCGTCCTTTATGATGTGGGTACGGAAACCTTTAAGGAAACAGCAGAATATTTAATGGAAAGCAAAGGCGATTTTGAAGGCTGCACCTTAAAAACAATGAACGGCTTGAAAAAGTATGCCGCACCGGAAAAGGCAAAAAATGAACAGGATATTGAACGATAATTTTTTGAAAGATAACAAAAAATGCAGTATAATGAAGCATAAAGAACAGGAGCGTGATTTTTATGATGACAGCAAAAATAAACTTTATCACAAACAATCTTTTGATTGATATGACTTGCCGCGAAACAGAGCTTCGTGACAGCTTACAGAATATCGGAATACTAATAATGCCGAGTATGATTACTCTCGATAACCGCCGTACCCTGCAAATTCAGCTTAACGCAAATGATGAGGTCGGTGAAATTGTAAAAACGCTTATTGATACCGAGCGTGATACTCTCGGAACTGTTCAGAGGCTTTGCAGGAGTGTATATTGCTTAAACGAAAGGCATCGTGCGGAGCTTATTGAAATGATAGAAAACGGCGAAATTACTACGGCAGCAGAGGGTATCGAAGCGGCGAAACGGCTCCGTGAGCCTGCAATGTGCAGATAAAAAAGAATATATTCACAAATAAAATCGCACGAATTAGTTGACATTTTCGTTCGATTTGGGTATAATAATAGTGTAATAATAAAGCGAAAGGAGTTTTAGGATATGTCAATTACAGCTACCGAATTAAAACAAAATCTCGGACGGTATCTTTTGCAGGCAGCTACCGAGGATATATATATCACAAAAAACGGAAAAGTCGTTGCAAAGCTGTCAAACCCCAATCAGGACAGAGTAAATATGGCAAAATCTCTTTTTGGTGTTCTTCCGCAGGATATTACACTTGAAGAAGCTAAAAACGAGAGGATTGATACTATATGAGAGTTTTGGTAGATACCTGTGTTATTGTCGACGCACTTCAAGACCGCAAGCCTTTCTCGGAAAATGCAAAAATAATTTTTTACGCTGTAGCAAACAAGCAAATTGATGGGTATATCACTGCAAAGGCGATAACGGATATTTACTATCTTACCCATCGTCTGACGCACAGTGATAAGAGCACACGGCAAATACTGAAAACGCTTCTCGGACTTTTCGATATTTTAGATACAACGGCTATTGATTGCAGAAAAGCGCTGTCCTCGGAAATTGCAGATTATGAGGACGCCGTTATGTGTGAAACAGCTGAAAGATGCGAGGCCAGCTGCATTGTTACACGAAATGAAAAGGATTACAGAAAATCAAAAGTCAAGGTGATGTCACCGGGAGAACTTGTAAAAATTTTGGAGTCGGCAGACGATAACGAATAATAATTCAATAACAAAATCTATTGAGAGCATTGAAACTAAAAACTTCAATGCTCTTTTTCTATGCTTAAAATCAGGAGGAAATCAGATGAACGAAAATAAACAATTATGCCCGAAGTGCAAAACGGGTGCAGACGCACTAAAACTCGACAGATGCGAGCCGGTATGTCCGTATATGGAATATCATAACGGAACGGCTTGTGCAAAGTATGAAACTATGCCGGAAGCCGAAAGAGAATAGTATTTGACAAAATAAACTTACGGAGGTGAACGCAAAATGGCAAGCAAACTGCAAAATATATATGAGCTGTCCGAAAATGTCAGCAGAAATTTGTCCGGTTACGAAAATTGGACGGCTTTTTTGAAAAGTGCGGCATGGCAGTATAAATATCCGTTTCACGACCGGCTTTTAATCTACGCACAGCGTCCCGATGCAACGGCGTGTGCAAGCATTGATGTGTGGAACAAGCGGCTTCACAGTTGGATAAACCGAGGAAGCAAAGGTATCGCCCTACTCCGCGAAGGCGATCGGGGACAATATCTTGACTATGTTTTTGACATTTCCGACACGCACAGCAATAACGCTCCGGTAAGGCTTTGGCAATATAACAGCCGTTTTGACGGCGCTATAATTGAAACGCTTGAAAATTCTTTCGGTGAATTAAAATCAAAGAATACGATTACAGAGGCTGTCATAAGTGCGGCTCAAAATGCAATCGAGGACAGCAAGGCGGATTATCTGCAAGAGCTTGAATATGAAAAGCAAAACAGCTTTTTGGAGGATTTGGACGCACTGAATATTGAAGTGGAATTTCAGCGAACAGCCGAAACGAGTATTGCATATATGGTTTTGCAACGGCTTGGGCTAAATCCCGATGAAGTATTTGAGCGTGAGGACTTTCCGTATATTATGGATTTTAACACAACTTCTGTAATTTCTGTTTTGGGCAATGCCGTATCAAGTATTTCTGAGGAAGCGTTGCGTAGTATTTCCGAAACTATCCGTGCGGAAATGCGTGAGGAAATAAAAAACCGAAAAGATTTTGCGGAAAATAAAAATGCGGTATATAATGAAATCAAAGAGGAAAATACACCGACAATAAATAATGAAAGGACGGATAATTATGACAGAGATAACATACACGGAAGTGAACGGGTATCAGATACCAAACTTGGCAGTGCCGCAGCAGACAGTGCAGGTAGGCAAATACGGACAGATGAGAAGGAAATATCTCAAACAGAGCCGACCGAGCCTATACAGCAGCCTAATGATAACGGGCAGGATAACGGAGCATCTGCTGGAGGTAGAGCGGACAGCGACCGAGCAGATACAGAGCATCATGCAGAAGATGGCACAGACCGAGGGCGTGACCGAGGAACTGAAAGCGAAAAATCCGATGATGTGGACAGGACTGATGAACAACCTTTTGCATTCGGCGGAGGAAATCGTACTGCCGGAGGTGGTTTACAGTTAAGCCTGTTTGACCTTATTCCCACAGAGGAACAGCAAAGAGAAACGGTACAAAGAGCAGCACAGGAAATATTCGGTGCTGCTTTTTCTATGCCTCAGCAGATTATAGACGAGGTTTTATGCGACGGAACAAATGAGAGAAACAGCGTCATTGAAATCTGTATTGAGTTTTCTAAGGATAAATCCCTTGCGGATAAAGCGCAGTTTTTAAGAAATCTGTATAAATCGGACGGTAAGGGATTTATCTTGGACGGACGAAAGGTGTCAGCTTGGTGGAATGAACAAGGCATACGCATATCCTACGGGGACAGTGCAACTACAAATACTGCACAGCTTTTATCTTGGGAGGACGCTGCAAAACGAATTGACGAGCTTTTGGACTTGGGCAGATTTGCTCCGAAAGATACGCTTTTACAAATGGATAAATACGAGCGTAAAAAAGTTGCTGACGCTGTATGGGAAATGCGGCGTGATTTGAATACGGAAAAATTCCCCGAATTAGAAGAATATTTTACGGCAGATGTATTTACACAAGGCAAAGGACACCCCGAAGAAACGGAGAAAATATCCGAACATTTGAAAACCTCCGCAGGCTTGGACGAGATAAAGACGATTACGCAAAAGATGTCGGATTTGTATGATGAAAATTTAGATATTACCCGATTTGAGTGGTATAACCCTCATAAGGTCAACGATATTGTTGCGGAATTGTATATCACAAGAAAACCTTTCTCCGCACAAGCTTTGACCTATACTCCACCGGAACGCTTTATTTCAAGAGATGAAATTGACAAGATGTTTAAGCGAGGCAGCGGTATTTCGGAAGGAAAATACAGTATATACTTATTCTTTGATACCCATTCCGACAAGAAAGAAAGGATAACTTTTCTTAAAAATCACTACGGCTGGGGTGGAAGCTATACGGGCACATACAACGAAAATCACGATGCTAAAGGAATAACCTTCAGCCACGGTGATTTGACAGCGCCATATGCAAAAATCTCACTTAAATGGAATGAAGCCGAAAAGCATATTGACAGGCTTATTAAAAGCCGTGATTATCTGAGTGATGCTGAAATCAAGAATATTCCGAATTATGAAAAAGAGCAGCTAATCCTAAGAATCCGACAAGCATATATTTTTGATACCGATGAAAATACGGTTATGCCGTATCCGTCCGATGCAGATTATGATAAGAAAAAAGACATTTTAAAGCAAAAGCTGAACGATAAAGCACACACGCAGACAATGCTTTCGGACTTAAAGGAGCTACTTGCCCAAACGCCTGCCGACTCAAGAAGCTACCCGTTAAGAGAAGCGGCAATACAAGACCTTGAAAAGTATGTAAACGGTGAGTACAACCTGTTTCCTCATATAGACAGGATTGAGGAGGCTGCCGAAGAAACTATTGAAACGCAGCTTTCAGAAATGACCGAGGAGGACAAACGGGAAGTTGTTGACCATGTTGAAGCGAGCCTTGACTACGGCGAGAGCTATAATCTGACCGAGGACGATATGGCAATGTATAATGCCATAACAGCGGAACGGGCAGAAAATCAGACAGAAAAGGAAATACCGGAACAGACCTTTGATGAATATCTTTCAGAGCTTCACAAGGATGACAACGGCTCAAAAACGGTTGCACTTCTTCCTCTCGGCGATTTTTACGAGGCATATAACGAAGATGCTGAAAATATTGCACGGGAGCTTGATATTGCTTCAGCGCCGAAAATCATTGACGGCAAACGATATATAATATCCGGTTTTCCGAAACACGCTCTTGAAAAGTATGTAGACACTCTTACCTACAAAGGCTATGATGTTGTAATCACAGATGAAAACAAAAAGTCGTACAGAATACTGTCGACAGATAAGGCTGTACCTGGGCAATCCGAAGCACAGCAATCCGAGCAAACCACTGAAAACCTTATCGGAACTGAACTTACCATTGACGACCGAAAATTTGTTGTTGACAGCGTTAATACTGACTTTAACAGTGCGTCGCTCCGTGACATCACTTTCCAAAACGGCACAGGCTTCCCCATATTCCGCAGTGAAAGCATTGACTTTGTTAAGGGCATTGTTGCCGAACAGGAAAAGCCGCAGGTAACAGCAGAGTTTCAAAAGGCAAAGCCGCAGAAGGTACAAAATACCGTTGTATATCCCGAAATCCCCATTTCCGAGCGTCACAATTTTCAAATATCAAATGACGAACTCGGATACGGCAGTCCAAAAGAGAAATTCAGACGGAATATTGAAGCTGTAAACCTTTTGCACGAGCTTGAATTTGACCATAGGCTGGCTACATCCGAAGAACAGGAGATTCTATCACAATATGTCGGCTGGGGCGGTTTGGCTGACGCATTTGACGAAACAAAATCAAATTGGGCGGACGAATACAAAGAACTTATCGTCACGCTTTCGCCCGAAGAGTATGAGCAAGCAAGAGCATCTACCCTTACGGCACACTTTACTCCGCCTGTTGTAATCAAGGCAATGTATAAGGCGCTTTCCAATATGGGATTTACACAGGGCAACATTTTGGAGCCGTCCTGCGGTATCGGAAACTTTATGGGACTTATGCCGGACAGTATGAATGAGAGCAAAATGTACGGTGTGGAGCTTGACAGTATTACAGGAAGAATTGCACAGCAGCTTTATCAGAAAAACTCCGTTGCCATACAAGGCTTTGAGGACTCGGCGCTTCCCGACAGCTTTTTCGATATAGCCATCGGCAATGTACCCTTTGGGGATTTTAAGGCGCTTGATAAAAAGTACAATAAATATAACTTCCTCATACACGACTTTTTCTTTGCAAAGACCTTGGATAAGGTGCGACCGGGCGGCGTTGTGGCTTTCATCACCTCATCCGGCACTATGGATAAGCGTAATTCAAAGGTACGGCGATACATTGCACAAAGAGCCGATTTAATCGGTGCTATACGACTACCGAACAACACCTTTAAGAAGAATGCCGGAACGGAGGTAACGGCAGATATTCTATTTCTTCAAAAGCGTGAGCGAATGACGGATATAATGCCTGAATGGGTTGAAGTCGGCGAGTTTAGCGAGGGACAGTTTGTAAACCGATATTTCCTTGATAACCCCGATATGGTTATGGGCGAGCTGAAGGAAGTCAGCGGCCCGTTCGGCCCGGAGCTTACCTGTGCGCCGATAGAGAATATACCTCTTTCCGAACAGCTTGACGGAGCAATTCAAAACATACACGCACAGATTACCGAGTATGAATTTGACGATGTTTCAAACGACGAGGAAGTTACTGTCCCTGCCGATCCGAATGTTAGAAATTTCAGTTATACGGTTGTTGACGGGGATATATATTTCCGTGAAAACAGTCTTATGCGTAAAATTGAGATGAACGCTACCGCAGAAAATCGTGTGAAAGGTATGATTGAGCTTCGCAACTGTGTCAGAACCTTAATCGAATATCAAACGGAAAACTACTCCGATGATGAAATAAAGGCACAGCAAGCAAAGCTAAATACTCTTTATGATGATTTCACAAAGAAATACGGACTTATCAATTCACGGGGCAATGCTCTTGCCTTTTCCGAGGACAGCAGTTATTTTTTGTTATGCTCTCTTGAAATTCTTGACGAGAACGGAAACCTTGAACGCAAGGCAGATATGTTCACCAAAAGAACAATCGGAGCAAAGCACGAGGTAACAAAGGTCGATACGGCTGATGAGGCTCTTGCGGTATCTATTGCCGAGAAAGCAAAGATTGACATTGCTTTTATGGAAAAGCTCTCCGGCAAGACCGAACAGCAGCTATATGAAGATTTGCACGGCGTTATATTCCTAAATCCCTACTATGAGGAATTTCCCCATAGTGAGCAAAAGTATCTGACAGCCGATGAATATCTTTCCGGCAACGTCCGTGAAAAGCTGCGAAAAGCGGAGCAAATGGCAGAGGCAAACCCCGAATACAAAATAAATGCAGAATATCTGCAAAAGGTACAGCCAAAGGACTTGACCGCAGGCGAGATTTCCGTAAAACTCGGAACGACTTGGATACCGCCCGAATACATCAAGGAATTCGTGTTTGAGCTGCTCTCTCCAAATTACTATGCCCGTGATAAAATTGATGTTAAATACTCAAATCTTACGGGAGAATGGAATATTCAGAATAAGAGTGCGGATAAGGGCGTAAAGGCGACCAATACATACGGCACAAACCGTATAAGTGCATACAAAATCATTGAGGATTCACTAAACTTGCGTGATGTGCGTATTTTTGACTATGTATATGACGAAAACGGAAACAAGGCAGCAAAGCTGAATGTCAAGGAAACAACAATAGCACAGCAAAAGCAAACCGTCATTAAGCAAGCCTTTGAGGATTGGATATGGAAAGAGCCGTCACGGAGGGATACTCTTTGCAGGATGTATAATGAACGGTTCAATTCCAACCGTCCCCGTGAGTATGACGGCAGTCACATTACCTTTAACGGCATAAATCCCGAAATACAGCTTCGTCAGCATCAGAAAAACGCCGTAGCAAGGATTATGTACGGCGGTAATTCTTTGCTCGGTCATGTTGTCGGTGCCGGAAAGACTTGGACTATGGTTGCCGCAGCTATGGAAATGAAGCGGCTCGGACTTTGTAACAAGTCCCTTTTTGTAGTTCCCAATCATCTGACGGAACAATGGGCAAGCGAATTTTTGCAGCTTTATCCGGCAGCAAATATTCTTGTTGCGACAAAGAAAGACTTTGAGATGAAAAACCGAAAGAAGTTCTGCGGACGAATTGCGACGGGCGATTATGATGCGGTCATTATCGGACATTCGCAGTTTGAAAAAATACCCATGTCGGCAGAACGGCAAAAAACGATACTTCAAAAACAGCTTGATGAAATCCTTGACGGTATTGCCATTGCCAAAGCCGAAAATGCCGAACGCTATACCGTAAAGCAAATGGAAAAGACAAAGCGAGGGCTTGATGCAAAGCTGAAAAAATTAAACGACGGGGAGCGTAAGGACGATGTTGTTACCTTTGAGGAAATCGGCGTTGACAGGGTGTTTGTGGATGAAGCGCACTATTACAAAAACTTGTTTCTTTACACAAAAATGCGGAATGTGGGCGGTATTGCACAGACCGAAGCACAAAAATCAAGCGACCTGTTTATGAAAACGCAGTACCTTGATGAAATTACAGGCGGTAAAGGTGTAATTTTTGCAACGGGTACGCCCGTAAGTAATTCAATGGTTGAATTATATACAATGCAGAGGTATCTACAGTATAAAACGCTTGAAAAGAACGGCTTGCAGCATTTTGATGCGTGGGCGTCCACCTTCGGCGAAACGGTAACGGCAATGGAGCTTGCCCCGGAAGGTACGGGCTACCGTATGAAAACACGCTTTGCAAAGTTTTTTAATCTGCCCGAACTTATATCTATGTTTAAGGAAACAGCGGATATTCAGACGGCGGATATGTTAAAGCTGCCTGTGCCGGAGGTGGAATACCACAACGAAATTGCCGAGCCTACCGAGTTTCAGAAGGATATGGTTGAAGAACTCGGCGAGAGAGCCGAATCGGTGCGAAACAGAGCTGTTGATCCGAGCATTGACAATATGCTCAAGATTACAAACGACGGCAGGAAGCTGGCACTTGACCAAAGAATGATAAATCCTATGCTTCCCGATGATGAAGCATCAAAGGTTTCTGTTTGTGCCGACAGGGTGTTTGATATATGGAAAGAAACAACGGATACTCATGGTACGCAGTTGGTTTTCTGCGACTTGTCAACGCCGAAAAATGACGGCACATTCTCGGTATATAACAGCATACGGGATAAGCTGCTTGAAAAAGGCATACCCGAAAATGAAATAGCCTTTATTCATAACGCAGATACAGAGGTTAAGAAAAAGGACTTGTTTTCAAAGGTACGCAAAGGCGATGTGCGGATACTTCTCGGCTCCACCTCAAAAATGGGTGCCGGAACGAATGTGCAAACCCTGCTCTATGCCTCGCATGACCTTGATTGTCCGTGGCGTCCGGCTGATTTGGAGCAGCGCGCAGGAAGAATTATCAGGCAAGGCAACACAAACGAAAAGGTGCATATATATCGCTATGTTACCAAAGGCACATTTGACACATATATGTGGCAGACAGTTGAGCAAAAGCAGAAATTTATCTCGCAGATATTTACCTCTAAATCCCCCGTCAGAGTTGCTGATGATATAGATCCTACTGCTCTTTCCTATGCAGAAATAAAGGCACTGTCAACGGGCAATCCGTACATCAAGGAAAAAATGGAGCTTGACACGGAGGTATCAAAGCTGAATCTGATAAAATCGTCATTTATGTCGCAGATTTATGACCTTGAGGATAAGGTGGTAAAATTCTATCCAAAACAGATTGCGGAAATCACCGCAAGAATTAAGGGCTTGGAAACCGATATTTTAACAGTAAAGAAATACCCGAAAACAGATGATAAATTCAACACAATGACCATTGACGGATTCGGGTATTTTGAAAAGGAAAAAGCGGGAAATGCGCTCATAGAACGCTGCAAGAAAATGACCTCGGAGGAGCCGGTTTTAATCGGCGACTACCTGGGTTTTTCTATGGAGCTGTCCTTTGACAGCTTTCAAAAGAATTTCTATGTCAGTCTTGTGGGTGCAAGGTCGTATAAGGTGGAGCTTGGCACTGATGTATACGGTAATATTCAGCGTATTGACAATGCCCTTGAAGGTCTTGAAAAAAGGCTTGAAACGGCAAAATCGGAGCTTGAAAACACAAATACGCAGTATGAAACCGCAAAGGTCGAAGCACAGCGACCGTTTCCGCAGGAGCAGGAGCTTCAGGAGAAAACAAAACGTCTTGCCGCCGTGGAGGTTCTGCTCAAAATGGATAAAAAGGACGATAATGTAATCGACACCGATGTTTCAGATGTGGAAGCGCCGCAGAAACGGCGTGAATATGCTATGGCAAGGTAAAAAATTGATGAAAGATTCCCGGAGATATTGACAAACGGTCGGTATTCCGATATACTATTTGTATAGAATAGTTAGTGAAAGGATGGTGCTGTTATAATGACACTGCAAAGATTGCTTGATAACGAAAGCATCACAAAATATCAGCTTTCAAAAATAAGCGGAGTGCCGAAAACAACCGTTATCGATATATGTTCAGGGAAAACATCAATTCAAAAATGTAATGCAAAAACCGTCTGGCAGATAGCAAAAGCCTTAAATCGCACTATGGAAGAAATAATGGAGCTTGATAACAATGAATACAACTTGGAAACGGGTATGCCGACAGATGAAGCGCATTTTGAATGCGGACTTCCTAAATATCTTTCCGAATCACTGGAAAATATGAAAAAGTCTTGGAAAATTATAGACAGCGGTAAAAAGGATATTCATTGGGATATATACTGGTGTGACCTTAATGCCGATATAAATTCTGCCGAGGTTGAAGAACTCATTTCAAGTGAACAGGCTTGGTATTTGCGTCGAAAATATTTGAGAATGGAAAGGCAGGATAGTGTATGATAGATTTTACAAACGCAGCAGTTAAAAATAAGACTTATGCCGGTGCAAATGGCAGTAAAATATCGATTGTGTATAACGGCGAGCAATATATGCTGAAATTTCCGCCGTTTCCTACCATAAACAAGGAAATGAGCTATACAAACAGCTGTATCAGTGAGTATCTCGGTTGTAAGATTTTTGAGTCTGTGGGGATACCGGTGCAAGAAACGCTTATCGGCACATACACAAGCAAGGGTAAAGAAAAAATTGTTGTTGCCTGTAAGGATTTTACTTCACAAGGCATTACGCTTCAGGATTTTGCATCCCTCAAAAATCGTATTATCGACTCTGAAAGGAACGGCTACGGCACTGAACTTGGCGATATTCTTTCAACAATCGATGAGCAGACATCCATGGATTCCGAAACACTTAAAACAAGATTTTGGGATATGTTTATCATCGATGCTTTTATAGGAAACTGGGATAGACATAACGGAAATTGGGGCTTTTTATACAACAATGCCACCGATGAAGTAACGCTTGCCCCGGTTTTTGACTGTGGCAGCAGCCTTTATCCGCAAGCTGATGAGGATACCATGAAAGCGATTTTAACTGATAAAAACGAGCTTAATCACAGAGTTTTTGATATACCATTGTCGGCTATAACCTATAACGGTAAGAAAATAAACTATTTTAAATTCTTATCTGAGGGTGAATTTTCGGATTGTAACAAGGCATTAAAGCGTATTTCAGATCGGATTGATATGAATAAAATCTATGAGATTATAGACAGCACTCCAACAATAACACAAATGCAAAAAGAATTTTATAAAACAATGCTTGCAACGGTGTACAAAGGGAACATAATAAAAAACTTAATAATGGACTGC
>QAKH01000036.1 GCA_003343885.1 Clostridiales bacterium
ACGGCCCTTTCACGGCTGTAACATGGGTTCGATTCCCGTACGGGTCACCAAAAATTGTTGCTGACAGATGTTGTATGTCGGTACTTTTAAGAGCTCCGTTTCAGTTTTTACTGAAGCGGAGCTTTTAAATTACAAGAAAGAGAAAGAAAATGACTTTTTAAATATGGAGGCGATACTCTTGCCAAGAACTAAAAACATGCATATCAGCGGACTATCGCTAATTTCCGCAAGCGAGGCAAAAGCTGCAGGAATTGACGATTATTCGTATATCTCCACTTCTGAAATACCTTTTTCTCCGGAAATACGCAAAATATGCGAGGGGAACACCTGCAGGTCGTACGCCTCGTGCTGGGCTTGTCCTCCATCTCTCGGAAGCTATGAAAAGACAAAGGAAATATGCCTGTCATATGATAATCTTCTCGTTTTTAACTCATTCTATCCCATTGAAGACAGCTTTGATTTCGACGGAATGAAAGCAGCTATGCTTAAATTCAAGGAGGTCTGTGATAACTTGCACAACACAATACTCAACCGTTCAAACAGGTTTCTTGTACTCTCTAACGAAGGCTGCTTCAGGTGCAAAAGCTGTACTTATCCTAATGAGCCATGCCGCTTTCCGGAATTTTTGTCAGGAAATGCGGCGCTTTTTTATTCTATTTATTAAAAATATTCCGCCTGCCGACAAAGCAACACCGAGTATAGATCCGATAAAATCAAGTCTTACATCCGATAACTGCGCTGCCCTGCCGTCTATAAAAAACTGATGTACTTCGTCAGTAACGGCATACGCCAAACACCCCGCCAAGCATATAACAACCACCCTAAAAGTTAGTTTGCCTAAGTGAGAATACATGGTACAGCAAGAAAAAAATCCTAAGAACATGAACAAAGTGAAATGCGCGGCCTTTCGAATAAAGCTTCTGAATTCAACGGGCTTTATGCCGAACCATTCTTTTTTCGGAACGGGAATAAGAGTTGTGTCATCGTCTTGCAGACGGTCTGTGCCCGATGCGATGTCATTTTGCAGATTTATCGACGATGTGTGGACGCCCGGTTCGATAATGTTCAAGATAATTCTTCCGACCATATCGCTCAAATCTTCTGAGCTGTCTGCTGTCTGAGAGGAAAAAATAAAAATAATAACCATAAAAAACAAGGTCAAACAACCAAATGTTTTTGTTGTGACGGTCATATTTTTATTCTCACTCCTAACAGTACATTTCTTGCATTTGAGATTTATAAACTTTAAAACTGTCGGAAGGAAACATTTTCTGTTTTTCCTTCCGACACGCTTAATCTCAATAATTCAGAACTTTCAGCTATTAACTGAATGTCCCTTCTTATTTATTGCATCAACCACTTTATCCGCAAGCGCTTGACACATATTCTCTCCCATCGCCTCAACCATTACACGTATAAGCGGCTCAGTTCCGCTCTTACGGAGCAATATTCTTCCGTTTCCGGCAAGCTGTTCTTCGACATACTTCACTGCGTCCTGAACGTCTTTATCTGCGACGACGGCGTTTTTATCTGTAACTTTGACGTTTCTCGTAAGCTGAGGGTAACGAACGAAACCTTCACACAGCTTTGACGCCGGAAGCTTGCTTTCGATAAACACTTCCATTATCTTAAGCGCTGTAATAAGGCCGTCACCGGTTGACGCGTATTTTGAGAAGATTATATGTCCTGATTCCTCTCCGCCGAGGCAATATCCGTTGTTCTGCATTGACTCATAGACGTATTTATCGCCTACGTCCGTCTTTACATACTCTATTCCCTTTTCGTCAAACGCCTTATACAGTCCGAGATTTGACATAACAGTTGTTACTACTGTATTTTTCGCAAGCTCGGACTTATTCTTCATATAGCATCCGCAAAGGTAAAGAATATGATCTCCTGTCAGAACATTTCCGTTTTCATCAACAGCAAGGCATCTGTCGGCGTCACCGTCAAACGCAAAACCTATATCAAGCTGCTTCTCCATGACGAGGTTGCAAAGGCCTTCGATATGAGTTGAGCCGCAGTTATTATTGATGTTGAAACCTGTTGGCTGATTATTGATAACGAAGGTTTGCGCTCCGAGGGCGTCAAAAATGCTTTTAGCAAGCATCCATGTGCTTCCGTTGGAACAATCAAGTCCAACCTTAATGCCTTTATATGAATTTCGTGCGAGAGAAATAATATAACCGGTATAACGGTTACGTCCTACTGCGTAATCCACCGTACACCCGATATTCTCTCCCGTCGCAAAGGGGATTTCTCCGATAATTCCGTCAATATAAGCCTCTATATCCGCTATTATTGACTCGCTCATCTTTTCTCCGCGGCTGTTTATCAGCTTAATGCCGTTGTCATAATAAGGATTATGGCTTGCTGAAATCATTATGCCGCAGTCAAAGTCCTCTGTTCTTGCAACGTACGAAACAGAGGGAGTCGTCGTTACGTGGAGCAAATACGCGTCGGCGCCGCTTGCGGTAAGACCTGCGACAAGCGCGTATTCAAACATATAGCTTGAGCGGCGGGTATCTTTTCCGATAACAATTTTGCATTTGTGTTCCTTGCCGTAGTACCATCCGAGGTAACGTCCGACCTTATATGCATGCTCAACGTTCAAGGTAATATTTGCTTCTCCGCGGAAGCCGTCAGTTCCAAAATATTTTCCCATTTTTATCTCCTACGGATATTTTATCCGATTATTTTATTTTTAAAAGCAGAAGAAATGCAGATGTGTTTTTCAATAGTTCCGGCAGTAAATCGACTCTGTACCGAGCCTGCACACAAAACCGGAAAAATTATTCAACAGTTACCGATTTCGCAAGATTTCTCGGTTTATCTACGTCGCAGCCGAGATAAAGCGCTGTGTAGTATGCGATAAGCTGAGAAAGAGTTGCCGTTGGTACAGGCATGAACAATTCGCTCATCTGGGGAACACGCAAAACGTCGTCCGCAACGTTCTCCGGTATCACGGCATTCTCTCCGCAAAGAAGTATTACTCTTGCGCCGCGAGCACGCACTTCCTTGATGTTGCTTATCATTTTTTCATAAAGGCCTTCGTAATTTGCAAGAGCAAACACCGGTGTGCCGTCAGATATAAGGGAAATCGTACCGTGCTTGAGTTCTCCTGCGGCGTACGCCTCACAATGGATATAGGATATTTCCTTAAGCTTGAGCGCCGCTTCCATACTGAGCGCGTAGTCAGCGCCTCTGCCTATGAAGAATATATCGTTATTATCTTTATATTTCTTAGCAATCTCCGAACACTGCTTTTCCATGTCCAAAGCTTTCTGAATCATCTTCGGAGCAATGTCAAGCAGTTCTGAAACATATGATTTAACAGTTTTTTCGTCTATACGTCCGCAAGCATACGCAAGACGCAGTGCAAACAGGTACATGACAGCAATCTGTACGGTATACGCCTTGGTGCTGGCTACTGCTATTTCAGGTCCTGCCCAGGTATAAATTACGCTGTCTGCCTCACGGGCGATTGACGAGCCTGCCACATTTACTACGGCAAGCGTATACACGCCGTTTTGTTTTGCGAGTCTGAGCGCCGCAAGAGTATCTGCGGTTTCGCCCGACTGTGAAATAATGATTACAAGGTCGTTTTTACCGAGAATGGGGTTCTTATATCTGAATTCAGACGCTATTTCAACATTTACAGGTATTCTCGCAAGGCTTTCTGCCGCAAATTTTCCTATAAGACCTGCATGCATTGCAGTTCCGCACGCAACGATGTGTATTCTTTCAAAAGAAGACAGCCTTTTATCGTCAAGACCTTCCACGCCGAGCACCGGCATTCCGTCATGGATACGCGGACGAAGCGTTTTTATTATAGCGTCAGGCTCCTCATGAATTTCCTTAATCATGAAATGGGGATAGCCGCCCTTTTCTGCCGCTTCGATATCCCAGTCGGCTGTTTCAAGCTTTTTCTCGGCAGGCGTATCGTTAACCGAAAGGACCGCCACGTTATCCGGCGTGACAACGGCAATTTCACCCTCGTCAAGGCGATAATACTTATTTGTATATTTGAGCACTGCCGGAATGTCGGACGCGATGAAGTTTCCGATTTCAGACACCGCAACTATCAGCGGGTTATCTTTCCTCATACAATATATCGAGCCCGGGTGTCCAGCAAATACTGCGCCTATGGCGTAGGAGCCGGACAGCATTCCGATAGCCTTTCTCATTGCCTTTACAGGATCGTTAGTTTCGCAAAAATAATAATCAATCAGCTTTGCGGCGGTTTCCGTGTCGGTTTCCGACTCGAACGCATAGCCCTTGCCGATAAGAAATTCTTTGATTTCGGAATAGTTTTCTATAATTCCGTTATGAACAATGCTCACACGTGCCGTACCGTGAGGATGCGAATTTACATCGCTCGGTTCTCCGTGTGTCGCCCAGCGTGTGTGACCTATTCCGCAGCTTGAAACAAGCTTGCTTTCAAGGTGTGCGATTTTCTCCTCGAGAAGCGCAAGTTTTCCCTTTGATTTCACAACCTTAATTGTTTTTTCCGAGTCAAAAACCGCAATTCCCGCCGAGTCGTATCCTCTGTATTCGAGGGCGCTGAGTCCCTCAAGTATTTTCGGCACAGCGTTTTCACTGCCCGAATAGCCGATAATTCCGCACATAAATTCAGTCTCCGTTTCTTGATATTTGATCTATCCGGTGGGACAAGGCCGGAATCGTCAGCATTTATTTTATTGATTTTTTAAGGTTCAAACAAGTAGTTATACATCCATATGACCGTACTTTTGTACGTGCCGCGGCGGTGCTTTCTCACACCTTTCATACGGCATGTTTTTGTATACGTCCTTACGACATTGGATCTGCCGGAGAAACACCCGCCGAAAATTTCGATAGTTTCTCTCCTCGTCACTCTGCTTAAAAGTAAAACCGCAGAGCCTGGCGCTAAAACAAATACACCTGTTAAAGGCAATATGTTTTTTCGAGGCCGTCAAAGCGTCAAATGTGTCCCGTACATTATATTCAAAATCTGCCAAGACCGCCAATAAGGGCAATGAGTCAAAGCAAGCCTGTCACAGCTTGACGACTATATTGCCCTCGGATTTGTAAATACGGTTTTCCGGTACGTATCCTCTTACTCTTGAGAGCGGATACACAGTACAGTTTTTTCCTAAAACAGTGCCCGGACACAATACGCTGTTGCAGCCTACCTCAGTACAGTCGCCTACCATGGCGCCGAACTTCTTCAATCCTGTTTCTATTCTTCCGCCGCCCGTAACAACAGCCACCGGCGTTTTATCGCTTTTGACGTTGGAAGTTATGGCTCCTGCGCCCAAATGCGACTTATAACCGAGTATCGAATCGCCGACATAGTTATAGTGAGGCACCTGAACATTATTGAACAGTATGCTGTTCTTAATTTCAGTAGAATTCCCAACAACGCAGTTATTTCCGATAAGAGCACTCGAACGAATGAACGCACAGTGACGGACTTCCGTGTTCTCGCCTATTATGCAAGGTCCTCCGATAAATGCTGACGCAAAAATCTTAGCACTCTTTGCCGCCCACACGTTTTCATCTATCTGCTCATACACGTTCTTGTCAAGAGTCGGACCAAGCTCAAGAATAAAATTCTTTATTTCTCCGAGTGCAAGCCACGGGTATTCGTACTTTTCAAGAAGTTCCGCTGCAAGAGTATTTTCAAGACTGAACAATTGGACAGTTTTCATCTATTTTCCTCCTTTCTTATATAATCGATGTATTATATCACAATTTAACTGCAATTTCAATGATTTTCTCAAAATTGACAGGTAAATTTTTTTTGACCTGAACATTTACATTTTCAAATGTTTTTTGTTAAGAAGATACGTTATATGTAGCATATTTGAACAAGGCATTGTAAAAAGTGACAAGATATGCTAAAATATAAAAAAACAAATATGAAAGTTTAGAAGGGAGTAATGTATATGAACGCAACCGGAGAAAAGTTATATGCATGCTCAGAGTATATACGCAGTCGCATTCCGCTTCGACCGGCAGTAGCGCTGGTACTCGGGTCAGGTCTTGGAGATTTTGCTGACAAAATAGACATAAAATACATATTACCTTACAGTGATATTGAATCATTTCCGGTATCGACAATCAGCGGTCATGCAGGCAGATACGTTTTCGGATATCTTAACGGAGTGCCTGTCTGCGCAATGCAAGGCAGGGTACATCTTTACGAAGGATACCCTGTGGGGGATGTAGTTCTGCCGATACGAGTCATGGGACTTATCGGAGCGCACAGCATAATACTTACAAATGCTGCCGGTGGTATCAACAAAACCTTTCATCCCGGAATGTTCATGCTGCTTTCTGACCACATATCTTCTTTTGTCCCCTCCCCTCTTACCGGAGAGAACATACCGTCTCTCGGCGTAAGATTTCCGGACATGTCTGCTGTATACGATCCGTCATTCCGTTCTCGTTTGCTGCAATTTTCCTCAAAGGAAAGCATAGATTTGAGAGAGGGTGTTTATTTGCAGGTTCCAGGACCTCAATACGAAACGCCGACGGAAATCAGGATGTATTCTTCTTTCGGTGCAGACGCAGTCGGAATGAGCACGGCGTGCGAAGCAATTGCCGCTCACCACATGGGCATGAGAGTAGGAGCTATAAGCTGTATCACCAACATGGCCGCCGGTCTTGGCAAAAAGGAGTTGTCTCATGACGAGGTAAAACACAGCGCGGCTCTTGCGTCTGAAAATTTTGCAAAACTTGTCGCCGAGTCGGTTACGGTTATGGCTGAGAATTTTCAACAGGATTGACGCAGGTTACTTCTCTCTGTTCACTCTTTATTTTACAGAAAAACAATGGGACTGTAACAAAACGATTACGTTTTTACGCCGTTTTGCCGCAGTCCCGATTTTATGCTTTTAAGGCAAATATGCAATTATTCCTCAGAGAACTGATCCTTTGTTACTCCGCATAACGGACACTCAAAATCTTCCGGAAGATCTTCCCACTTTGTTCCGGCGGGAATTCCGCCGTCCGGATATCCTTCCTCTTCGTCATATACCCATCCGCATACTTCGCATACATATTTCATTTTCTTTTCCTCCTCATTTAACTTAATTTTATATTTTTTGGGGTTTAAAGCTTTTCAAAATCATCGGCTCCGTGCTTGCACAGCGGACAAATAAAGTCAGCCGGGAGCGTTTCGCCTTCATAAACGTATCCGCATATTTTGCACACATACCCGGTTTTCTTTTCCTCGGCAGGTGCGGGTTTTGGCTTCACGTGTTCAAAGTAATAAGCATACGTCATTGACGGAATATCAGAAAGTCTTACTGCCTCTGTGACATCGGCAACAAAAAGGGTATGTGTTCCGCAATCAGTTTCAGACAAAACCTTGCAGGATATAACCGCGTTTGAATGTTCCGGCACATAAGCTAATCCGTTCGCCGTTCTTTCGGGCTGTGAAGAGGCAAACTTATCGGTATCTCTTCCGCTTGAAAATCCAAAGCGCTCAAACACTTTAAACGGCGCCGCCTCAGACAGAACTGACAGATTAAACACGCCTGATTTCTTTATCATGTCGTGGGTGTAATTTGCCTTATTTATGGCAATTGCCATGCGCTTGGGAGAATCCGTAACCTGGATTGCCGTATTTATTATGCAGCCGTTATCCTTGCCGTCAACCTTTGATGTGAGAACAAAAAGACCGTATGACAGCTTGAAAAACGCTTTGCTGTCGATTTCGGCGTTTTGGGCGGCAGGAGAAGTCTGACTTGCGTCATCTTTCTTCGGCATGGTTTCCGCTATCTTCTCAGCCAGCGTCTTAAGCACTTCAAGGCCGTCGGCATTTACGGAAGACTTGACTGTCAGCGTATCTTCAAGTATTGTCATGTTTTTGCATGAAGAAAGCTTCTCTTTCATGAGCGCTCCGCTTGTCGGCGCCCACGAACCGTTCTCGATTAAAGCGACGGTACGGTTTTGAAGATTATGGGAAACGAGGTCTGAAAGCAGTGCCTCCATCGTCACAAATATTCCTGCGTTATACGTAGTTGACGCAAAAACAAGGTGACTGAATTTAAACGCGGCTGACACTATTTCGGAAGCCGGGGTTACCGAGACGTCAAACATAACGGTTTTTATACCGAGCTCACGAAGGCTGCTTGAAAGAATCTCGGCGGCGTTTTCGGTATTGCCGTAAACAGACGCGTAGGCTATCATTACGCCGTATTCCTCCGGCGCATACGTGCTCCAGAGCTGATATTTGCTGATAAAATCGCCGAGATTTCTGCGCCAGACAAATCCGTGCAGAGGACATATCATTTCTATTTCATGCGCCGAAGCTTTCTTTAATATCGCCTGAACCTGCGTGCCGTATTTTCCGACAATGTTAGTATAATATCTGCGCGCCTCATCCATATAGTCGCGTTCAAAGTCTACCTCGTCTGCAAACAGCGCGCCGTTAAGAGCACCAAATGCTCCAAATGCGTCCGCGGAGAAAAGTGTTTTCGACGTTATGTCATATGTCATCATTACTTCGGGCCAGTGTACCATCGGCGCCATAAGGAAAGTAAGCGTATGACTGCCGGTTTCCAGGGTATCTCCCTCTTTTACTATTAGTGAACGCTGCTGCAATTCGTCCTGCTTATCGCCGAAAAACTGCTTTGCCATTGCAAGGATTTTTGCGTTGCATACCAGCTTCGCATCAGGATACTTTTCAAGCAAATTAACAAGTGTTGCCGAATGGTCCGGTTCCATATGGTGAATGACAAGATAGTCCAGTTCTTTTCCGCCGAGCACGTACTCCACATTTTCTAAAAAGCGAGCTCCGACAGCCTTGTCCACCGTATCAAAAAGCACATTTTTCTCATCCAAAAGCAGATATGAGTTATACGAAACACCGTCCGGCACCGAGTAAACTCCTTCAAACATTGCCAAACGCCGGTCGTTCGCACCTACCCACCACAGATTTTCCGTTATCTTCTTACTGCAATGCATAACTGTGTTATCTCCTTTCATTTCATCAAATTTCACTTTTGATTATATCCTATATTCGTAAAAAAAACCGTTGCATTTGCAACAAAATATGATATAATTCTTGTGTAAGATAAATTTATACGGCAAATAAAGTACCAAATATACAAAACCAAATATACAAAAAAGATTGGGAGAAAGATGAAAGACACAAAGGACACGATTTTTAAAAACATCACAGTTGCCGAACGTGAAAAAATGTTTGAGTGTATGGGAGCAGTCAAAAGGCGGTATGCGAAAGGTGAAACAATATGCCGAATGAACCAGCACAAAAACTTTATAGGCATACTTATTTCCGGCAGAGCAAACATAACGTGCATGGACTTTGAGGGACATATAAGCGTATTCGAGCAAATCGGACCGGGAGAAATTTTCGGGGAAATGTTCTGGCTTGCCATGGAAGAATTCGAGTTTTCAGCGGCAGCTGAAACAGACTGCGACGTGCGTTTCGTAAGTTTTGAGCGTTTGATTACGCCGTGTTCAAACACCTGCACTTTTCACTGCGAACTCATAAACAATCTATTCTGCATGGCAGCCAAAAAGGCACGGGAACTTACTATGCACGTAAACATCCTAAGCCGCCGCACAATCAGGCTGAAGCTTCTCACTTATTTTGACACTCTGAAACACGGCGGCACCGTAAAAACAGTTACTTTGCCCTTTTCCTATACGGCGCTTGCCGACTATATTTGCGCTGACAGGAGCGCTATGATGAGAGAACTCAAAAAAATGCGTCTCGACGGTCAAATCAGTGTATCCGGAAGAAATATAACGCTGAATTATTCGACAAAACAGTAATTTTATAAAGTTTAAATATAAACTGAAAAAAATAGTAAAATATGTCAATTTGAAAAAAGTGACATAACTCGGCTTTATTTACATTTTGTCGAATACGACAAAATTACTATTTACATTGTCGTTTTTTTGTGTTATAATTTAATCGATAATGTATGTTTGATAGGTGTTTCTTCGACTGTACTGAGCTTTTTAAAATCAACCCTGTCAGGCTGCAGCTGTAAAATTCGACAAAGTCGTTCGGACTGTGGAAAGGATTTTTATGGGCGCATACGACAAGAACAACGAAAGAAAAAAATCAAAAAACTTCTCCGGTAAATTCTCCGACAAAGGTTTTGATTCAAAACCCGGCCGCAGGCAGGATTTATCACACAGTGCGTCACGTTCCGCCGCTTCTTCCGGAAAAAAATTTGACGAAGAACTCGCAAACGGTTCTGTTCCCGGCAGAAATGCCGTAAGAGAGCTGTTAAAGTCAGGGCGTGACATTGAAAAAATTTTTATACAAAGCGGTGAAAGAGAAGGCTCTATTACCGTCCTTGCCGCCGAGGCACTAAGCAGAGGCATTCCTTTGATTGAGGTTGAGCGCAAAAAGCTTGATGCGCTTTGCGGATATGAGCAGCACCAGGGTATAGTTGCTATCGCATCTGAAAAGGAATATGTGGATATCGAGGATGTTTTGGAAATTGCAAGGCAGCGTGGAGAAAAGCCTTTGATAGTGATAGCGGACGGAGTATCCGATCCGCACAATCTCGGCGCTATAATCAGATGTGCCGAGGGTGCCGGTGCTCACGGAATTATTATTCCGAAACGCCGTGCAGCGGGTATAACTCCAGCGGTAACCAAGGCTTCGGCGGGTGCGGTGGAACATCTCGCCGCCGTAAAATGCACAAACATCACGGAAACGATAAAGAAATTAAAGGAACTCGGCTTATGGATTTTTGCCGCTGAGGCAGACGGAACAAGCTATACAAAAGCTGATTTCGACGTTCCGTGTGCGATTGTTTTAGGAAGTGAAGAAAACGGAGTTTCCGAACTCGTAAAAAAGAACTGTGACTACATTGTTTCCATACCAATGCGCGGAAAAGTCAACTCGCTTAACGTTTCTACCGCCGCAGCGGTTCTCCTGTATGAAGTGATTAGGCAAAGATACTCAAATTGTTAGTTACGATAGTTTTTTCAAGGAAAGGATGATACAAGTGGCGGAGAAAGAAACCAAAAAAGAGGGACGTTTTTCTCGTTTATTCGGTGCAAAAGACCGCAAAAATGAAAGTGAAGATTTCATAAACGTATTTGATATTGAGAAAAAAATCAATGATTCCATACAGAGTCCGAATTCTTCGGCACAAACCGATGAAAGTGCCGAACTTACCGAAGAAGACGTTTCCTATGTCCCTGAAACAGAAAATGAAGACGATCTTCCGAATTTGAGAAAAATTTTCGGCAAGGAAAAAAAGGAAGAGGACGAGGACAACGTCCAAAGTTCAGAAGAATCAATATCCGAAGTCAATGTTAACACTGACAATATAGAACGTGACGCGAAAGAATATTACAACAACAATCATTCCCGGCTCATAGACGAAAAAATAAACAAAATTCACGAACATGCCGCTCAAAGCTATGCAAAAGAGGACGACGACACTGATGAGGAGCCGTCACTGTTTGATGCGGAGCAATCTGAAAATGATGACCGGCAAGAATCAGAAATGGCAGCTCCGCAGGAAGAAGAACCCGTAAATTGCGGTGAAACAAAAAGTTACGACATGTCGCAGCTTATCAACATACTAAAAAATCGTGATGCCGACAAAAATGAAGAAGATGAAGACGAATACTCATCCGAACGTTCACAATCTAAAAAATCAAACAACTATTCAGATGACGACTTACTGACTCAGCACGATTCGGAACTGTATGACGACGTTAACGAGTACTATCACGATTACGAGTACACCGAAAAGGCACAAAGCGGCGCAATCTTCAAGAGCCTGCGCAAAGCGGCGCTTTTTTCAAGTTTAGGCATGCTGCTTACATTTGTTGCAACACTCTTATGTATTTGGATAGAGCTTGGACACGCTGCCGGACTTCCGTTTGCAACATACATGCATCCGGGACGTTTCGGAAGAATTTATGCAATGGTTTCTCTGCAAATGCTTGCCTTTTGCGTGTTTTTCAATCTTGACGGACTGTTACGCGGTATACGCAAGCTTTCCTTTAAACGCAGAACGGCTCCAGAGGCTTCGGCAGTACTTGTGACGGCTATTTGCATAATTCACACATGCGTCAGCGCTGTCACCGCTTATGAGTCTACCTCGTACAGAACTTACTGCTTTGTAGGCTGCTTTGTTCTTTTCATTCTTTCGGTTAACACTTTTATAAAGTCATACACAAACTTCCGGGCAATAACACTTATCCTTTCAAAAAAACCAAAGCTGACCACAAAAAAGCTGGATATGCTTTCGGAAGAATACAACATTTTCTCAAAATACTTAGGGGATGAATCTGAAGCTCTGGAAGTAGCTAAAACAGATTTTGTTTCAGATTTCATCAAGAACACCCATACGGTTCCGCATGCGACTTCCTCTTGCAATGTGCTTATGTATTCTCTGCTTATACTGAGTGCAGCGACAACACTTGTATGCTCTCTCTTTATCAATATGCCCATATATGATTCGTTTACTGCCGGCGTTTCGGTTTTCCTGTTCTCTTCTCCTGCAAGTATGCTTTTAGCTACGGCACTCCCGTATTTCACAGCTTCTTCAAGAGCATCAAAAACTTATACAGCCATTTTGGGAGAGGCTGCAGGAGATTCGTACATAAATACCGGTGTAATTTCATTCGATGATACTGAAGTATTTTCACCAAAAGCCGTGAAAGTAACAAGCATAAAAACTTATAACGATCATAGAATCGATAAGGTAATAGTTTGCATGGCAAAAATTTTCGACAAGGTCGGCGGACCTTTGTCCCATGTTTTCTCAAGTTCTGTACAGGATATTCCTCAGAACGACGATGAAATAATGATTTTGGAAACCGCCTCCGACGGACTTCATCTCAAAGTCGGAACTGACGATGTTCTGGTCGGCACCGGCGGGTATTTGAGAATGTACGACATAGAAGCTCCTGCCGACAGCATGGATGAAACAGAGATGCGTTCTCTTACAAGTATCATATTTTTGGTATGCAACAACGAGCTTGCTGCCAAATTCTATGTAAGATATTCAATAAACAAAAAGTTTGAATCTGTTCTTTCGGATTTGTATAATGCGGGTGTTTGCTGTGGTGTAAAAACACTTGATCCGGGCATTGACAACCAGTTAATTGAGGGAAATTTAAAAGGTACGGACTATCCTATCAGCGTTATTCGCAAAGATAGTAAAAAAGTCGGTAAAATCGAAGAAAAATTATCGGGAAGCATTGTTTCCCTTTCAACCATTCACAATTTTCTTAAGACCTTTATTGCGGTTGACAGACTGAACACCCTTTACAAATCCAATATAGTTCTTGCAACTATAAGCGCACTTATCGGTCTTGTAATTTCCGCATGCCTTACTTTCACCGGCGTTCTACTCTCACCGGTTATGATATTGTTATTCCAGTTGTTATGGTTAATTCCCTGTGTAGCGATATCAATCTTCGGAAAATAATCGCATCCAATTTTCATTTTACTTCATTTTGTCTTTCTCATTATTATATAAAGGAGCGAAGATCATGAACTTTCTAAAGAAAGCTGTTTTTACGGCACTCACCCTCGGAATGGTTTCAGGTATGGCATTTGCCGCTGAACCCGAAATTCCGGACGAACACATCACAAACATTACTCCCGGCAGTGAAGAACAGATCAGTATTCTGTGTGTAGGAAACTCTATCCTCAATCACGGACCTTCTGCCGACATAGGCTGGAGCGGAAGCTGGGGAATGGCGGCTTCCTCCGCTGATAAAGACTACTATCACCTTTTGCAGGACAAAGTAAAAGAGGCAGGATACACTAACGTGGCTTGGAGTTCCACAGGAGTTGCTACTCTTGAAAGAGCTATCGACAAGCGCACAGACTATGATTACAAGGCTGAAATCGATCAGCTGCTTGCTCCTTCAGTAAGAGCCGCAATGCCGGATATTGTTATTTTCCAGATAGGCGAAAACGTTAACCAGGGACCAACCAGGGAATCCTACAAGATAGCCTTGGAAAAGCTTGCTGAATTCTGCGTTTCCGTCAATCCCGACGTCGAAATTATTTTCTGTATGCCTTTCTGGGGCGGTGACGCAAAGTGTCTCGGCGTTAAGGATGCGGCAATAGAAACCGGATTCACATATGCGGATCTTTCTCAGTTCAACACCGACGAAAATAAGGCGATAGGTCTGTTTGAACACAGCGGCGTTGCAATTCACCCGGGCGACCAGGGAATGGCAAATATCGCAGACGAAATATTCAAGCAGTTAGAAGTAGTTCTCTACAAAAAATATGTTGATCCTAATCAGGTGGAAGTAAAACTTGAC
Source organism: Clostridiales bacterium (assembly GCA_003343885.1). Taxonomy (GTDB): domain Bacteria; phylum Bacillota; class Clostridia; order Oscillospirales; family CAG-382; genus UMGS882. The sequence continues at coordinate 14,281 of QAKH01000036.1, forward strand.
GGAAAATACGTTTATTTTGACGTTCCTGCACAGATAATTGATTCACGCACCATGATTCCGATAAGGGCGGTTGCTGAAGCGTTCAGTGCGGATGTTGCCTGGGACGGAGAAACTGAGACAGTGACGATTACTCGTCCCGGTGAAGAAATCGTTATGAAGCTTGGAGAGAATTTCTTCACCAAAAACGGTGAGAAAATCGATCTTGATGTTCCGGCACTTGAAACCGGCGGACGCACGCTTGTTCCTGCAAGAGCCATTGCTGAAGCTTTTGACTGCAAGGTGGACTGGGACGAGGCTGCTTGGACGGCAATAATCAATTCTCCCGAAAAGGAAGTCACTGTAATTACGGAAATCGACGATAAGTGCGACAGCCTTAATGCCTCCGGATTCTACGGAAGCGGCTCAAAGCTTACAATTGTTGATGAAGACGAAAAGCAAGGAAAAGCAATATACGTTGAAGCCACAACCTCAGCAAAGTCCTGGACTTACATTTGGGCAAAATTCGCAATTCAAAGCGGCAAAACTTATGTTATAGAGGCGGATTTAAAGGCTCTTGACACTGATGGCGCCGGAAATACCGTTGACGAAGTCGGAATAGGCTTCTGTATGCGTCACGACGGCAAAGACCACGCCGTTAAGGTAACTCAGGTAAAGGTATCTGACGGCTGGGTTCATGTTACTGCTGAATATGCCGTTCCGGGCGACATGGTTCCAAATCCTGACGACGACCGGTTCGGAATCTATGCAAATCCTATAAACGACATAGCCGCTTCCTTTGCAATTGACAATGTTGTTGTAAAAATTAAAGAATAATTATACTTTGTTTTCAAAATGCGCCGCTTTTGTAAAGTTACACAAATGCGGCGTGTTTTTTTGTAAAAAAAGCACAAAGAATACATTTTTCGTTAAAGTGTTTAGTTTTTTGTTGACTTATTAAAGTAAAATTGGTATAATGTACATGAACAAAGCGTTCAATATCTAATAAAGGAGAATGATTATGAAAAAAATCATCAGCACAGCTCTTGTTGCTCTTCTTATTGCCTGCACGGTATTTACTTTTGCGGCATTTGCGGAAGACGAGGGCAGAGTTATCACTGTAAACCTTGATGGAGCTCCTATTGCGTTTGACGTTCCTCCGCAGCTTATCGACGGAAGAACAATGGTTCCGCTCAGAGCTATATTTGAATCACTCGGAGCAACTGTTGAATGGGATGACGCGACATGGACCGCAAAGGCAACAAAGGACGACACGACAATCGAGATCACAATTGAAGAGAAAATTCTTTACAAAAACGGAAATCCCATCACTCTCGATGTTCCTGCAAAGCTTATAAACGAAAGAACGCTTGTACCTGTAAGGGCAATATCTGAGAGCCTTGACGTTCTTGTAGGCTGGGATGACGCTACATCAACCGTTTCTCTTACAAGCAGAAAGCACGCTGAACTTGCTGCTGAAGACTTCACAGCCGGAAACGGTTACAACATTATCTCAAAAGACGGCGAAGTGTTGAGCAAGAATTCTCCTGTCACTGTTGAGAAGACAGAAGAAGGAATAAAAGTTTCTCACGGCGGTTACTATGTAGACGGTAAAGACTGGGGCGGAGTAGCGTTCAACGAAAAGCACCTTCTTGACGGTCTGTCCGTAACAATAAAATTTGACAAGGTTCCCGAAGTTACTTCCGCAGATGACTGCTGGATTTCAATTGACTTCCTTACCAAGCCTCAGCTGTTCCAGGTAGGCGACGTTAAGGGCAATCCCGGTTTCATGAACCTTATCCGCTTCGGAAAACCCGCATGGGAGCTTTACGAGGGCGTTTCATCTTGGAAGGGCGTAGACACTACAAAGGAAAACAATGATATGTTTGCCGTTAAGACCGGTGATGTAGTAACTGTTACTGCTAAGCTTGTTGACGGAAAGTATCAGTTCACCTATACAAACGGCGACAAGAGCATGACATGGAAATACAACGCAAACGATGACTTTGCCGGCGTATTTGAAGATGGCTTGGCTCACGTAGTTGTATCCGCTTCTCTCAAGGGTTCTGAAGAGGGTGCGTTTGAATACACCATCACTGATATATCTTACTTTGAATAATTAGAATAATAAACCAAAATAGCCTGTACAAATAAGTTGCACAGGCTATTTTTATCAATAAATATAATTGTTTATCAAGGCAAATCAAATTATAAATCTTAAAATCAATACTTAGCTTATAATACTAAAATAACCGGTCATAAACAGACCGGTTATTTTTATTTAATTGCAAAATAAAAGGTATTTGTGTAAGCATAAATTCGATGCAATACGGTTATTCGTCTTTTTCCACTGCCTGAACCTGAGCAACCCTTAGTTTTACATAGCTCGTACTTCCAAAGTCAGCCGTAATTTCCACAACGCCTGCATTATCGGAAGTAAACTTTGCTGTTTCAGTTTCAAGTGTACCCTCAACGGTAACTAACTCATACTCAGTGTTCGGCTGGAGTGAGCCTATGCTTATTCTCACCGGCTTTTTGCTGACAGCCGTTATGTAAACCGTATCACCGTCGAAAAGAAATCCGTACGTGTTCTTCGCAAAACCTATCCCCCTCACTCCGTAAGTGCTAATGGAGGTTTCTGAGGAATTTTCTGCGCTGTTTCCGGCAGATACAAGGTCAAGCATTTGCGTATCTGGTGATATATAAAGGCGTATTCCGTCGGTATCAAGTCCGAAGAGCGTACGCAGAATTGATGTCGGTGTAAGGCCTGAAAGGGCGTTCGACGATATAGAGCATGCGGCGCTGTCGGAAGATGCAAGGCTTCCGTCGGCATAAGCGGTCGCAAGCGTAAGCATTCTGTTATACGCTTCAGCGGTACGACCTGATTCTGCCCTTGCCATTATATCGTAGTATTCCGTATACAGTGAAGCTCCTCCGTTTTGATAATACTGATTATATCCGCCTGCGGCTGACAGCGGGAGATTTCCGCCGAGATAATCCCACCATTTGTCCTGGGCAGGAACAGTAGTATTCCTGGGAGCAAAGCCGTATGCATAAATATCGGAGCCTTTTGAGGTATCGCTCTCTATAAGTCTTTCACCGTTAAGCCAGGTAAATATCGCGTCCTGTTTTTCTTTATCCGCAATTCCGGCTTCTATAGCTTCAAGATTGAGAAAAACAAATCCGTAATCATACGCTGTTCCGTTCTTGTCAAAACATCCGATATACCTCTGTTTTTCCGCATCCCAAAACTTTTCATTAAACGCCTGCGCGTTTCTTTCGGCTATCTGCGCATACTTGTCCGCCTGATCCTGTTGACCCAGAAATTCGTACAGAGCAGAAAGATCCTGCATAGCTCTGTTGAAGGAAACATTCGTCACGGCGTCGAGATATCCAAACCTGAAATTATACCATTTATTTGACGGCAGTCCGTTGGACGTTCCGTTATTAGTATCGGTGTGTATGTATACAAGTCCGGAAATTGAATCGTACTTTAATCCGCCCTCGTTTGTTTTTCCGTCAAAAAGGTAGTTCACCGCAAGGTCAAGCTTTTGAAGCACCGTCAACCCCTGCGAGTTATCTAACTTCGGCTGTACGTCTTCGTCAATTTCTGATAGAAAAGCACTGTCGCCTTCCCAAAGACATATATTGGCTACTGCGGATATGAAGGACGTATTTGTGTCGTAGAAATAGCTTCCAGTATATGACGACTTGATGTTTTCCATTTCCGTCCAGACGTATCCGTTTGAGAATATAGGAGCATTTTTGACAGATTTTTTAAAGTTTTCAAAAGCTTCATTCGTCGAAAACATACCGAGCCTTTCGGAAAGTTCTCCGAATTCGTAAATCTTAACGGTATTTAACGGTATATTAAGCGCTGAGTTTTGTGAAAGAGCAACTCCGTCAATCAAGTTTCCGGCACTTGCAAAAAAAGCATTGTCCTGAAGAGAATAAAGCGTACCGGTTCCTGCGGAAAAGCCTTGTAAAAGCGCTGTTTCTTCCGCTGAGACGGTATTATCCGGAACAACCGGCTCGTCGTTATCGTGAGAAGAAAAAGCAAATTTAACTATCGCCGTTATAACTCCGATTACTATAAAAAGTGCGCCTATTCCGATAACGGCAAGCAGCGCCATTGCCTTTAAGCGATTGATTTTAGCCTGTCGGATGCGTTCTGCCCGCCTTCTTGCCGCCATTGCACGCCTGCGTTTCTCACGTTCGTATTCTTCGTTCATTCGTATTTCTTCCGCACGCTTATGACGGTCAAAACTTATTAAATCGATTTCATCTGAGTTGGGGACGCTGTTTTTTCCGTCTTTATTGTTTCCATACGAGCTGTTCACCCTCCAAGCCTCCTTTTTCGACTTTATTATACATTTTTATTTTAACATATGAAAAAAACATTGTCAATAACAGTGATTTTGTGTTTCAGAAAATATGTCAATTCTATAAAAAATATAAAGTCTTCCGATGATTGTACTGCGGAAGACTTTGATAATACAGATTGACTTTATTTTATGTATTTATTTTACTTTACCGCACCGGCTGTTTGCGGTATCTCCTCTTTTTGCGCACGTGTAAGACTTCTAAGCCATGTATAGCTGTTAGCCTTGAAGAATGCGGCGCCGCACTTAAACACCTGGTCCGAATTAAGGCAGAGCACCACTATCGCCGGATTCCACTTAAACACAAACGCGGCGAGAAAAGACAGCGGCAGCGTTATGCCGAATATACTGATAAGGTCGTTTTTAAAAACAAACCTGCTGTCTCCCCCACCCCGCACTATACCGATAAGGGTGGGCATTTCATATGCGGTACCGAATCCGGTAAAACAAAGCACAAGCAGGAACGAATTTGCCATGCTTCTCGCTTCTTCTGAAAGATTGCCGTACAGAGAAAGCACCGGAGTGCGCAGGAAAAACAGCGCGGCGCTTGTACATGCGCCGACACACAGGAATATAACCTGCAAAGTGCGTGTGTAGCTGCGTATAACGCTCTTGTCCCCAATACCAACCGCCTTACCAATCATTACGGCGGCACTTGCGGAAGCTCCAATTGACGCTACCTTTAGAATTTGGAAAAGTGAATTGCTTACGGCGTTTGCCGCAATTGCCGTATCATTCATATGCCCGAGAATAACCGTCTGCAAAGCTGTTGATACGCCGAAAAGTGCGGCGACAATAATAAAGAAGCGGCAATGCCTGAAATAATCTCTGACAAGGTTCTTATCAGCTGTAAACCAATCTTTTATTCTGAAAACCAGTTTTTTGTCCGCAAGCAGCAGGTACGAAACAACAATTACCAACTCTACGCATCTTGCGACAAGTGTACCTATTGCCGCGCCTTTTGCACCAAGACGCGGAAAGCCGAAATTACCGTTAATTAGAAGGTAGTTTATGCCGCAATTGATGAAAAACGTGGAAACAGAAACACAAAATGCAACTTTTATGGTTTCGACGCTTCTGAGCATAGCAAGCACTATATTTGTAAGAGCGAACACAACGTAAGTATACTTTATAACGCTTATATATTTTACGCCTTCCGCTATGATTTCCTGATTATCCGTGAACAGTCCGACTATCTGCCATGGAAAAAGCGCCGCCGCTGTAAAAAAGAGTACACCTAAGCCGGCGCACACCAAAAAGGCGCCTTTTGCTACGGATTTTATGGGCGAGGTTCGTCCCTGCCCCCAATACTGGCTGCAAATTGACACAAGTGCGTCGGAACAGCCCATTATTATCTGCTGTAGCACAAACTGAACCTGGTTTACCGCTGTTACTCCTGACAGCGCATTTTCGCTGTATGAGCTTACCATTACGTTATCTGCAAGGTTTACTCCGAGCATTATCACATTTTGCAAAACAAGAAGCGCCATCATTGAAAAGAAGCGCTTATAAAATTTTATGTCCTTTACCATAGCTCTGCTCCGAAAAGTGCGAAAGCCTAAAACCTGACTTTCGCACCTTTACTCATTATCATTTGATTACTTCGCTGGTATTTTATGGCTTTCGCTATGCCAGTTGATTTACGGGTGAATTACGCTTATTTCTGTCCGTATGTACCTTCAAGGTTGGAAACTGTTTCTTTGACTTCCTTCTTGTAGGTAGAATTTGCTATTTTATCCTGGAGCATCTTGTAGAACAGATCTCCGTCTACCGGCAGATCAACCGGTTTTCCAAGCCAGCTTGAAAGGAATATAGCGTTTGAAATGCGAAGTCCGTTTATACCTTCTTCGCCCGGCGCCATAAGCTTTTCGCCCTTGAGGATTGCATTTGTCACGTTCTGAGTGATTCCTCTGTGCTGCTCTTTGTCCATCTTGTACTCAGAGTAATCAACGTCTATAACCTCGCAGCCGGGACCTTTGAAACCTTCTGTGGTAGTAAAGGTCCATTCACGCTCAGGGGTATTATTCTTCCAGAACTTCATGCTTGAGCCTTCGATTACAAGCTTTCCTTTATCTCCGGAAATCTCAAGCCTGTTTGTTCCGGGATATTCACCGGTTGTTGTAATAAACACACCTGTAGCACCGTTTTCATATTCAGCGTACGCAGTAACGTCATCCTCAACCTCAATGTTATGATACTTTCCTTCAGCACAGAAAGCACGTATTGTTTTCGGCATTCCGAAAATCCACTGCCAAAGGTCAAGCTGGTGCGGACACTGATTGAGTATTACGCCTCCGCCTTCGCCCTTCCAGGTTGCTCTCCATCCGCCGGAATTATAGTATGCCTGCGTTCTGTACCAGTCGGTGATAATCCATACGCATCTCTTAAGTTCTCCCAGCTCTCCTCCCTGTACCATAGCACGTGCCTTTCTGTACATAGGATTGGTTCTCTGATTGAACATAAGTCCGAATATCTTATCAGACTTTGACGCAACCTCGATAAGCTCCTCTGCCTGCTTTGTGTAAACGCCGATAGGCTTCTCACAAATTACATTGATTCCTGCGTTGAGCACGTCAATACAGATTCCCGGGTGGTCATAGTGCGGAACAGCGACTATCACGCAGTCCACAAGACCGCTTGCAAGCATGTCTTTGTAGTTTTCAAACAGCGCAACCTTTTCGCCGAACTTTTCCTTTGCCCAGTCAAGTCTTGACTGCTTGATATCGCATACGGCTGTAAGGCATGCTCCGTCAATTTCTCCGGCGTCAAGATATGTCGCATGTGAAGAACCCATGTTACCGATACCTATAATACCGAAACGTACCTTATCCACTTGTATCATCCTTTCTTTATACGATATGTATTCGAATATACTACATCCGAATATATTATATTAGCAACGCCCATAAAATTTCAATGCACTATCATATCAATTTTTATCGTTAATTTGTGTAATATAACTTTTTATCAATCAAGAAATATAGCAGGAGCCGTTGCCCAAGGGTGGAACAGGCTTGTATTCCATTTCTGATCTTTTCCCCACGCCTCAAAGCAAGTTGTCGCTCCTTCGGAAAGCATATTCGCCCACGCCCCGTCGTCGGCTATCAGGTCTTCCATGAGCTTTTGTTCTCCTATTTTCTTTAGTACGTGACAGGTAAAGAACGCCATATACACGCCGGCACAGGTCAGCCTTTTCTCTGAGATGAGCTTAAGCATATTCTGTTTATTTTCTTCATCAACTATTATACCGGCATAAAGCGCCATGACATTTGAGTGATAGCTTGCGTGCTGCGAGCCGATACTGTCAACAAAAAGCTTTTGCTTTTCGTCATAAAATGCTTCTACATACGAGCGCACCGTGCAGTCTGTAATTCCGAGCGGCTCAATCGAAAGGGCTTTTCTTATCTCGTCTATATCCTTAAGCATTGCGCAGTAAAACGCATTTACTACATTATGGCATCCGTCGGAAACCGGACGGGACAGGTCAAAGTCATAATTGTCCCTTAAGTTTGCCGGCCAGTCTACAAGATTCCACTTTTCCTTGACACTTTCGAGCAAACCTCTGTCATTACGGTACTTGTTAAAATACTCATACACGCCCAAAACGAACGGGTACATTTGCTTAAGAAACTCGATATCGCCTGTTTTTTTGTACAGCCACAGCACCTGGAACGGGAACTGCATTGAGTAGTCTGCAATCTCCTGCATAAGAGAAGCAGGCGCGACCGTCATGATTCCCTTGCATATAAATGAGGACTGAGCATAGTTTTCAAGCGCTTTTTTCATCATGGAAACGTCGTCGGTAAGCACTGCGCTTGCAATTCCTGCGATAGTGACATCGCCGAGATACTGTCCTTTTTCTCTGGTCGGGCAATCGACGAAACATTCCTGGACACCGTATTTTATGGTATCGGCACAGAGGTTAAATATATCATTCAGGCGTTTATTGTTTCCTGTATACTTTTTTGCGAGCTTAAACGGATAGTGGCGCACAGTAAATGCAATAGAAATTTCGTCAACGCTCACCCCATCCGGTACAATAAGTTCGACATACCGGAAAGCTTTATAGTCATACTGATTTAACGTATCATTTTCTCTGCCTGAAAGAACAAACTCTTCCTCATACTTGCAGTTGCAGCGCATGTCGTATCTTACGCTGCCGTCCGCGTCAAGCTCTTCGGAAAAGTGCATAACTATTTTGTCGCCTTTTTTGCCTGCCGCTGAGAATTTAAAGTATCCGACTGCCTCAAATCCGAAGTCTATAAAATATCCTTGCGGCGTTTTTCTGACAATCTCAGGCTTTACGTCATAGCAGTCAAGAAGCTTTGTAGGCTGCGGGTATAGTGTTACGTCATTAACCTTACGTATTTTTGCGTTTTCCCAGTTTGAGTCGTCAAATTCGGGAAGCTCAAATCCATACTCCGGACTTCCTGCGTCAAAGCGTTCGGCAAACGCTGTATCATACCCGATTATTCCGCAGGCGGTAAATCCTGTATGTACTGCACACTTCCAGCTCTCATCTGAAACGCATATATTTTTTCCGTCAGCTTCAAAATCAAACACAAGTCCGTGTCTGTAATCGCCGCTCACCCAGACTCTGTTTATAAGCCCTTGGTAGTATGTATGCACGGCAATGGTGTTTTCACCTTTTACGAGATATTTTGAAACATCTATTTCGTTATAATAGTAGTGAAACGGATACCCGGGCGCCGGTCCCTGGGCGACATAAACGCCGTTTATATACAGTTTATAATAGTCGTCTGCCGAAATTCTGACGACGGCGTTTGCAAACTCAGGTAAAGCTACTTTTTTTCTGAAAAGAATATGCCTGTTTTTCGGCGCCTTATCATGGCTCAGCTTGATGTCATCAAGTTCCTTGTGAAAAACATTCTGCGGCTCAAGCAAGCAAAATTCTCCGTTGGTAATCCATTTTGCGTTTTTGTTAAACATACCAAATACCTCCGCTATCACTTAAAATCGGCGAGCGCTGCTCCGATAACGGTGGCAAACTCCGAGTATTCGGGGATAACAAAATTCATATCAAACATATTTGACAGAATATCAAAAATCGGCTTTGCCTGCGGCATTTTTGAGAGATTACCCGTAAGAACTATATCCCTTGTATTTTTGCTTCGCGCCGCAAATACGGCAAGCATTCCTATCGACTCGAAAACCATGTTGATAATACCCAAGGCGAGGTCGTCTTTTGTTGCTATATCGCTCAGTTTTCCGAAGTTTGAAGCTGTCATATAGGACGGCAGTCCGCCCAGGTCCTTCTTTGTAATATCGCTTATGCGAAGGTCAACCTTTTCAAGGTCTCCTCCGTCGGCAAGGGCAATGAGATGATCGATATCCGATATTCCAAGCATCTGTTTTGAAAGTCCGACTATCGTACCGCCGCCGACGCCGGTTCCGCCCATATACTCAAATCCCGAGCCGCTCCCGACGGTGCCTTTTTCCGCCGCAACTACTGCCGTACCTGTTCCCATGCTGACGATTATTGCCTTTGAATACCCTGAAACGTATAATCCCCCTCTGCCGACACATTCAAACTCTGAAAGGTGGCAGGTATCTATACCGTACAGCGTATTGTCAACAAAAGCCGAACCGACGCCGGTTATCATTACCTTATTTACGTCGGAAAGGTCTATGCCGTTAAGAGCGGTAAATTTTCCGAACGCTCCGTAAACTGAAGCAAGCGGATCGCTCGCCTTTACGTATATGGGAGAAAATATCTTTTTATCTTCGCCGAGTGATTCGAAGCCAACTATTTTTGTCGTACTTCCGCCGACGTCTATACCTATAATCTTGCCCATGTTTTCCCCTTTCCGCTCTGCCTGCTCCAAAAAAGTATGCAGCCGGAGTTTATTGCCGATTACGCTTACTTCTTTATTCTTGATGAAACTGCCTTTACTATCGTATTTATGGCTGGTGAAACTACTATATTCACAATAAATTCAGCGACAAAGTTTAATCCTGCGCATCCAATCACGAGGAAATATACAAGCGTTGTTCCGTCTCCGACAAAGTTTGTCTGAAGCGTTCCGCTAACAAGTAACAACCCGCCGAGTATAAACAAACCGGTATTAAGTATAGGTGCAGCCGCTGCAGCTGCAACAGACGCGGCAAGAGTATTCTTATTTTTAATTGCCTTATACACAAGACCTGCTCCGGCTCCTGCCGCTGTCATTTTGCCAAGGCAGATAATTGAAGTAGCGATAGGCTGAGCGCCGAAGAGTACGCTTGTAAAGTAATCAGTTCCCGAGATACCTGCCCAAAGAGTGATAAAACCGCCTATAAGACCGAGCAGCGCACCTCCGCCGGCTCCAAGGACTATCGAACCTATTACAACAGGTATAAGCACAAGATTTATGCTTGTCGGACCTATTTTGATAAAGCTGCCGAGAAGCTGAAAAATAATTACGATTGCTGCAAGAAGAGCGAATTCCGCCATCTTTAAAATCTTTTCTCTGTTTTTCATCTTTAATTTCTCCTTTTCCATGTAAATATTTGGAAAAATTTTATCACAAATCAACGAATAAATCAACAGTCATATTACATAAATATGCTGTCAGTCTGGCGATTATTTTTTACTTTGCCATAAAGCCTCCTCGTTTTTCAACGACGATTTTTTACTTATACACGTTTTCTATCATACGTATAAGCGCGTCAGGCTCGGTATTTCCCGAAACCGTAAAGCGGCACAGCGCGCGCAGGCTTTGTCCGAGTCCTTTAACTAAAATGTTTTTCCCCGTATAAACCGTTGACATGGTCATTTTTATACCGCTGTCAGCCACAATTTTTTCCGTAAGGGGTGTGAATTTTCCGTGCGGATATGAGAGGCACCTGACCTCTTGTCCAAAGTTATTTGTAAAATTCTCAGCAAAAGTATTTAAGTCGTTTTTCAGCGCCTGTGTATATTCGGAAACACTTTCGTTTTCCATGGGAAGCAGTCCGACACGCACATTGTTTCCTTCTTCAAGGAATTCATTTGAGTGCATATCATAGGTATGCGATTGGATTTCCACAAGTCCGGAGCTTACCATCTCCAAAGCCTCATCGTAATCAAAATGCGAATACATCGGCTTTCCTGTATCTTTATAGGTATCTTTCCCTACAGCCCAGCCTATGACGAACACGGCGGCTTTCATATCATATTTCTCTAAAAGAGGGAATGCGTACTCGTAGTTGCTGTAATAACCGTCATCGAATGTTATGCATATGGGATTGTCAGGGAGTTCGGCGCCCTTATATACATAGTCCTCAAGCTGTTTAAGTGAAACAGTCTGATATCCGGCTTCTTTCAGTACGGCAAGGTGCTTTTCAAACAGTCCGGCAGATATGATGCTGTCGCTGTATTCTGCATTGTCGCCTTCAACGATATGGTGATACAAAAGTATAGGCACTTCAACGCAGTATGAAGACAGGCTGATATTTTGATTTTTATAAGATTTTGGCTCTTGCTCTTGTTTTTGGGAATTTTCCGAAAGCTCCGCAAATCTCCCAAAATCCTCCGGAACATACACACTTTTATCGGAAAATATTTTTGCCAGCACCATATTTCCAAGCGCTGTCCTGAACTCGTATCTGTTATAGAAAAAACGAGAGTCGGAATTTATTTTTCCGTAAGAGAAGTCCCAAAAACTACAAACTTCCTCAATCGAGGATTTAAGGGCGTCAAGCTTTTCAGTGTTTATCGCCGTATCCTTATCAACATAGCACGGAGAAAGAACTATAAAAAGCTCTATTTCTTTTTCTTCGCAGGTTTTCTGAATGCGTTCAACGGTGTTTACGAGCTTTTCTATATCAGTTTCGTCGTTTTTTACCGTTTCTTTAAAGGCATAAGAGTGAAGCGTTTTATATTCGGTTTCACCGCTTATGCGGTTTGTGTCGTCATAACCTCTGTATACGCTTCCGGTGGTATAATTCGGCACTGTATACGCACTTTCGAGCATATCAGTACACATATCATACGGACTTATCGCCAAAAACAGCTTTTTTACGCCTGTTTGGTCGGCAAGGTACTCAAAAGTATTCAATATTTCGTCCGGATCATTGCTGTCGGTACACATATTATACCATTGTCCGCCAAGGTACTCCGACAGGAGAAGCGTATCATAGGCGCTTGCCGAAAACGAGCCGATAATATAGCTGTCAAAGCTCTTTTGAGAAGTCCTTGCATAGTCAGCCTTTTTCGCAGTGTATTCTGAAAGCGTCACGGCTGCTGTGAGGGCGTTTTTGTCAGTGTTATCAGTATTGTTATTGCTATTAGCAGGGTAAAATGCCGATACGGCGCTGATGTAAATCAGTGAAATGAGCATTGCTGCCACAAACGCCGCAGCGGCGGTCACAATTGAAGCATTGCGACTGCGTAAGAATTTTATAAATTTCATGTTTCTCCGAATTTCAGTGTATTTCTGTTATTATTCGCCAAGGTGCAGTTTGAAAAATTTCATAAATTCGAGCCAGTCACGGCGTGCAAGAAAATGGTCTCCGTCCTTAATATGATAACCGATGTGTCCGTCATGGAACGACTCGGGAATATTCGGGAGGCGGTCGGGGTGTACAAAGCCTTTTACGCCTGCATTTTCAAAATAATCGGAAACGGCGGCGCATGTTATGTACTGTGACCGGGGATCTGCCCAAAGATCCAAGCTGCTGCTTGCGACATACACAAATCTCGGACATATCGAAGCAAGGAGAAAATGTTGGTCAAACGGCGCGTTTTCCTGATTACCTACATATTTTTTTAAGTTTTCACAGAACCAGTACGGAAAATTCCTTGTGATATCTGCGAAAGTTTCTCCCTTTTTTCCTCTTATTACAGCGTCCCCACAGCAGCCTGCGTTATTGGAAAACACATATTTAAATCTTGTATCAAACATAGCTGTTACAAGCGCTGTCTTTCCGAGTCTTGAGTGTCCGACAATTCCGGCGTTATTTAAGTCCATCTGAGGCAGTGTGCAGGCGTAGTCCATAACCCGCATGGCGGCCCACGCCCAGAGTATTATTTTTCCGCACTGCGAAGCTTCACGGTGCTTATCGCCTACAAACAGATCTGCAAGACCGTTTGTAAAATCGTTATCATCTGAGGTTACGTCCTTATAACAAAAAGAAATAAGATTGAAGCCGTTATCGAGTATTTCCTCGGCAGGAAGATACATATCGGGAAAATCCGGTCGGAAATTATTTAAAACAAAAAACGGGTGTGGGGCCATGTCACGGTGAATGGCAGTGATAATCGGAAATGTAAAGCTTTTTCCAGAAACACTTACGGTAATTTTTACTCTTTTTACATCGGCCTGCGGATATCTGTTTTCTACTGTTTCCGGTTCAGAGTACTCGACTTTATCCGGTGCCGACGGCATATATCCGTATATATGCTCTTGCAGAATTTGCTTGATTGCTTCTCTGTCTTTCGGAATATCCGGAAGATTGCGTTCTTTTATCAATTCCTTTATCATTATAAGGACCTCCGTTAACGTTTTTCGGCAAACAAAACAAGGGTAAAATTCCTATTTAAAAATATAATAAAAGTATTCAAGTTTAGTATTAGTTTAAGAGATTTTACTTTCCGTTTTTTTTAAAAACTATCAATTTGCTTGCGATATAGTTCAAAACTATGACAAGCACATTTACGGCAATCTTGCAGACAAGTTTGTTGAATTTCAGTACGTCAACGGTGAGTATCATAAGTCCGAGATCGGCAAAATACGTGAAAATCCTCACTGAGAAAAATTTCCACATTTCTGAAAATATCTCCGCCGGCTTTGACGCCTTGCTCTCAAACACCCATTTTCTGTTTGTCACATAAGCAAAGATAACCGAAGCGATAAACGCTATTGTCGTACTTACTGCGGTTGAAAAGTTTATCAATGTGCATAAGTAAAACACCACAATATTTATAAGCGTTGTCAAACCTCCGAAAAGAAGGTACATAAACACTTCTCGTCCCAAAAGACGAATAAAAAACTCAAAAAAGCCTTTTATCGGATTTTTCATTTTTCTTCACTCTTCTCCCGGGTATATTAGTTTTCCTCACTGTCACCGCTGTCAGCGTCGTAAACATTGATTGTTTCCTTGATGATATACTGCGGACGTTTCTTGCTCTCATCATATATTCTCGCAATATATTCCGACATTATCCAGATTGACAGCATAATGACACCGCTGAAAAAGGTCTGCGCCACCATAATCGACGTCCAGCCCGGCACAAGATTATTCAGATTGAAGATATATGAAACAAGCGAATAAATAAGTATTACAACAGACAAAAATATGGATATCATTCCGAGTCCGCCGACAATTTTTAACGGCTTTGTCGAAAAACTGATAATTCCGTCAGAGGCAAGCTTGAGCATTTTTTTGAGAGGGTATTTTGTCTTCCCTGCAAAACGCTCTTTTCTTTCGTATTCGTACGGTACCTGGTTATACCCTACCCAACTGAAAAGCCCTCGTAAGAACTTATTGTGCTCGGGCATGTTATTTACCGTTTCAACGACAGCTCTGTCAACAAGTCTGAAGTCCCCGGTATCTCTCGGAATATCGACATCCGAAAGAGCGTTGAGCGTTTTATAGAACGCCTTTGCCGTAAACAGCTTAAAGCCGGATTCTCCCTCTCTTGTCTTTCTTTTACCGTAAATGACCTCGCCGCCCTGTTCCCAAAGTTTTAGCATATCGGGAATGAGCTCGGGCGGATCCTGCAAATCGGCGTCGATTATCACGGCGGCGTCGCCCGTTACAAATTTTAGTCCTGCCGTTACTGCCGCCTGATGTCCGAAGTTTCTTGAAAACGTAATAACCTTGACTTTTTTGTCTTTCGCCGCAATATCAGCCAAAATCTGTCCGGTTGCGTCACGGCTTCCGTCGTTCACAAAAATTATTTCATATGTATAACCGTCAAGTCCGTCAAGCACTTTTTTCACACGTGCGTAACACTCATTCGCTACTTCTTCCTCGAAGTACATCGGTATTACCAATGACACTCTGCGCATTTTTCTTTTCCTTCTTTCTTTCTTCCAGCCTGCCTATGAGGTAGTCAAGCCCTGATAGTTGTAATATCATCATCGCCGGCAGCATTGTCAGAATGTAGCGCGAACGATTTTCCCAGATTATCAAAAACAGTGCAATGCCTAAAACCGCAAGCACTAATGCGGCTTCTATGCCTTTCCTGTCTGTTTTGGTTTTGCACTTTATAAGCGAATATGCGCTTATTGTCATAAGTATCAGCATACCAAAGTGCATGGTTTGCGGAAAGTATTTATAATACGGCGTATATTTGCCGTCGTAGAGTACAAATTCGTGGAAAAATCCTTTGTCAACCGGCTCACGTCTTAACTTTTCAGGCGCATAGTATACTCCGTCCGTCCAGGCAAATTTCAATTTCTGCGTTATATGCTTAATAAAAGTATTTGTGTTGTACCAAGAAAGTCTTTCGGCTATCATTTCCCTGTCAGCCTGCTGTTTCAGTTCATAACTTTCGTAAGAATTTGTGTAAACGCAGTCATCAAGGCTGAATCCTCCGACTCCGTTAAGCCCCATCATAATCCAGTGCTCGGGCGGATATTGGTATCTGTCAGACAGTTCTGAGTCATATACGGCGTTCTTAGCAACAGTAAATGCGGTAAACATTACAGCAAATGAAATAAAGGCTATAAACACCTTTTTAACTTCAGCCGGAGAAAATCCCCGGTACAGGGCGTAAATAACAAGCGCAATTATAAGGATAAATGTGGTTAATTTGGTTTCAAAACCTACAAACACCGTAATTCCCAAAAGTATCTGAATAACAACCGACTTTATTTTTGTATCCGCCTTAACAGCGCAGACAACAAGATAAAATGTAAGAGATGTAAAGAACATGGAGGCACTGTCGGTATAATATATCGCGGACTGCAAATAGAGCGGTGTGGTAAAAAGAGTTATCAACAGCACGAGCATACCGTGCTGCTTGTCATAAAGACTGCGTACCGCAAGATAAATAAAAACTGCCGTTCCCGTTACAAAAAGAGAGTTAAAGCAGGTTGCTACCGTCACGAGATCTGACGCGCCGAAAAGCATTGCAATTTTAAATACTACCGTGTATATAATTGCCATCATGGCGTTATTCGGATAGTAATAGAGATAATAAGTTTCTATCGCATCTCCGTTTGCCGCGGCTTTCGCTATATTGAAAACCTCTCCCATGTCCCAAGAGGGATTTACTCTGAAAATAAGACCGGTAACAAGGCTGATAATGCCGAAAACAGTAAGCAAAACAGCCGGAAGGTATTTTATGCGTGAAAGATAAACGGCGGCTTTCCTGCGTACAAAAACAAGAAGTGCCAAATATACGATGATATATATAGATAAAAGCACCGGATTGAAGTCATACGAAACGGCGTCATAGTTAAGCAGTCCGTTTGAGATTATCCAGATAAACAGCAGCACAAAGCCGTACAAAATAATGTCGGCAATTTTATTTTTGATTTTTTGCAAATTGTATCTCCTCCGAAGTCTTTATTAACGTGTTTTTGCCGGAAAAAAGTATAAAATCGGATTATCACACGATTATTTGCTGATAAAAATCAAATATATCCTTTTCCAGTGATTTTTCATCAAGTCCTGCCCAAGCTTTTACGTATTCAAGAGAGCCGTGCGGAGGATATACGCCTTCCGGCATAGCCTTGATACGGAATTTGGCGCCGGTTTTGCCTCTGCAAGTGAGTTCCGAAACGATTTTCCCGGCTATTCCGCCGCTTTCAACTCCCTCTTCGGCAATGTATATGCCGCCGGCGCCGGCTGAAAGATTTTCAATTGCTTCAAGCGCCATATCGAGCGGAAATACTTTTATAAGCTTTATTATCTTTGTTTTTACCCCTCGTTCGGCAAGTCTTTTCGCCGCAAAATACACGTCGCAGGTAATTCTGCCGTAGGTTATGAGCACTATATCCGTTTTTTGAGCGCAAAATGTGTTGCACACGGCATAATCGCCGAAATTTTCAAAGCTTTCTCTGTCATATTCGCACATTCCGCCTTTGGGGTATCTGACAACCGCTACGCCCTGCGCGTTTATTGCTTTATGAAGCGTACTCTCAAGCTCGTCAAAGCTGTCCGGAGAATAAATAAGCGCCGACGGAATACTTGACAAAAAGGCACAGTCGAAAATTCCCTGATGAGTTTCACCATCGCCGGGGACTATTCCCGCCCTGTCAAGCGCAAGAACGATATGCAGCTTTTGTATTGAAACGTCATGGATAATCTGATCGTAGGTACGCTGCGCAAAAGTCGAATAGACTGCGCAAACAGGAAGGTATCCGGAAAGCGCGAGTCCGCCGGCGAAAGCTATTTCATGCTCCTCAGCTATTCCGACGTCAAAGAAACGCTTTGGGAATCTTTCAGCAAAGCCGGCAAGTCCGGTGCCGTCACGCATGGCTGAAGTGATTGCGCATATCTTATCGTTTTTCTCGGCGGCGTCACACAGTATTTTTCCGAACTGTGATGAAAAATCGTTGCCGCCGGTATGATTTACTCCGGAATCAGGATCAAACGCGCTTACCGAATGATAGCTTTCAGGTGATTCCTCGGCATACTTATATCCGTATCCTTTTTTTGTTTTTATGTGTACAAGCGTGCAGGTTCCGTCTTTTTTCGCCTCGTCAAGAACTACCTGCAGCCGTTCCAAGTCGTTTCCGTCAACCGGACCGAGATATCTTACACCGAGCGCTTCAAAAAACGGCTGTTTGTAAAAAACCCGTTTTAGGGCGTTTTTAATATGTCTTGCAAAAACTATGATTTTTTCACCGACAAAAGGCAGTTTTCTCAAAACCCTTTGTAAATTCCTCTTGAATTTATAGTAAAATCCGCTTGTTCTTATCTTTGACAGGTACGCCGCAAGACTTCCGACGTTCTGTGAAATACTCATTTCGTTATCGTTCAAAATAATAATAAGGCGTATATTTTTATTGTTGCAGTTATTGAGCGCCTCGTATATCATGCCGTTTGTAAAGGAACCGTCCCCCACCACGCAAACTGTATAAGCGTCAGAACCGGAAAGCTTTGCGGCAGTGGCAACGCCTAAGGCGGCGGAAACAGACGAGCCGCTGTGCCCGGCGGTAAGGGTGTCATACTCGCTTTCGAAGCGGTTGCAGAAGCCTGAAATTCCTTCCTCCTTACGAAGGGTGTCAAAGCGGCCATATCTGCCGGTTATAAGCTTATGAGCATAACACTGATGCCCCACGTCAAAAAGAAGCTTGTCGTGGGGTATATCAAACATTTTATGAATTATCAATGTCGCTTCAACCAAGCCAAGGTTTGAGCCGAGATGTCCGCCGTTTGCGGAAACGGTTTCAATTATTTTATCACGTATTTCCGAAGCGAGCACTTCCAACTGCTCATTAGAAAGATTTTTTATCTCTCCGGGTGATTTTATATTTTCTAACATTACTCACTCTACCGTTCGTTTGTTTGTTGTTTATTTTGTTTTGGAAACAGTCTTGCCGTGCCTGTTAACAAGTATTAATCTGTTTCCCTTCACTAAATAACTTTTTTCAGCACGTTTAATCATAGGTAAGTCGTTTGCCGAATCAGTGTAAAAATTGTCTATATGCGCACTGCCGAAAACGCTGTCAAAAATTTCGGGTTTGTTTTCCCTAAAGCAAAGCCTTGTTATCTTTCCATTTTTTAGGTCCGCTTTGGAACATAACAAATTGGAGACGCCAAGTCTGCGGCAGCACGGCTTGAGAAGAAAATCAAACGACGCGCTGATTATTACGTCGTCCTTTCTTTTATTGTCCAAATAAAGCGGCTTTATTTTGTTCATTGATTTGTCCCAGAAGCTTTCTGCAAGCTTCTCATAATCAGGACATATATCCAGTATTCCGAACAAGTTTTTTTCGGCAAGCTTAAGCAATTCTTGTTTACTTATGAGACATACCTTGTATTTTGCAAGATTAAAAAAAACGACAAAAATATATTTGATAAGCTTAGGTCTTTTTTTCAGGCAAAACATTAAAAAATCGACCGAAGACTCTCCGTCATATATGGTATTGTCAAAATCATATACATTCATAGTCTTCTCCATTCTCTCGCATGTATTATACGACAAGGCAAAAAAAAAGTCAATATAAGCGAAAAAAACAATAACACAGCATACGCAGGCAATACGCTTACGTTGCTGTGTTATATATGCTCTTTATAAGCTCTTTTTTTAATCTTTTGCAAAAGTCCGGCATGCTTTTACGCAATTTTCCACTTTTGCAATTGTAGTATCAAATCGGCACAGATAAGCTTATGACTTCCTTATCAGTTAAAAGGTAAGCACAACCTTTCCGATATTTTTATTTTTATAAAGTATTTCGTGTGCTTCAGCGGCTTCATGTATAGGAAAAGAAGCGTATATATCCGGCTTTATTTTTCCGCTTTCAAAATACGGGTACAAATCTCTTTGAAGCTCCTTAAGCAAAGCTGCCTTAAACTGCGGAGTTCTGCTTCTCAAGGTACTGCCTTTTAAGCAAAATCCGCCTGATAAAAGCGCCGCAAGGTCTATTTGCGAAACAGTTCCTCCAAGAGTTGCTATCATAATCCATCTGCCGTATCTTGCCATGCGTGTAAAATAATTTCCTAACTGGCTTCCGCCGACACAGTCGAGAACGACGTTTACATTGTTTGATGAAAACACTTCATCAAGGCTTGTTTTTTCGGTGTTTATGATTATGTCGGCGCCGTATTTGCTTATCGTCTTTGCCTTGGCGTCGCTTCTGACGGTTGAAATTACCTTTGCGCCGAACGCCTTTGCTATCTGCGTTGCGGCGATCCCCACTCCGCTTCCTCCGGCAAAAACAACCAGCGTTTCTCCGCTTTTGAGTCCCGCCTCATGAAAAAGATTCAAATACGCCGTGCTGTACACCTCGGGTATGCAGGCGCCGTGCTCAAAATCAAAGCCTTCAGGTAATGGAAGAGCCATGTCGTATCGTGTGCTGACGTATTCGGCATATCCTCCTCCGCCCAAAAGTGCGCACACGCTGTCGCCTATCTTAAGCGAACTTTGCATTTTTGCGGTTTCTCCCATTTTTTCAACCGTTCCCGCGACCTCAAGTCCCATCCACTCGGGACATCCTGCCGGAGACGGATATTTCCCCTCTCTTTGGAGAAGATCCGCACGGTTTACTCCTGCCGCCTTTACTTTTATGAGAATATCGTCAGCTTTTACTTCCGGATCCGGAACGAACTCATAACTTAAAGCCTTGTCGCTTTTTATAAGTACGGCTTTCATAATTTTATATCTCCTTTATAGTCGCTTTCTATTCCGCACGCTGCAAGTATCAGCCTGTGAAGCCGCGCCTCATACTCAAGGCTGTACGGGTTTTCCGCCTCTTTTCTTACAAACCGTGCAAAATCAGCCATCATACTGTCGTATCTGTCAAACGGCTCAAAGTGTTTCACCGTTCCGCTGTCTTTCCAGCCTTCAACTCCATCGCATATTCTCATATCCGTTTCAAGCGTATCTCCCGGATTTGAGTTCAGGTACCGTTCAAGCGGCAGGATATGCAATGTTTTCTTTGAGCCGCATATAACAAGCTGTCTTCGTGTAAAGCCGCCCGGCTCACAGGCGCTCGTTTTTGCAAAGGACACTCCGTTCTTATACTTAAACGCCGCAAAGCCTATATCCTCCGCTTTCACGCCGTCAAAGCCGCTTGCCGAGTTAAGGGCAAGTACCTGTTCCGGTATACCCTGGAAAAGCAATATCAAATCTACAAGGTGACATCCGAGAAAATACATCATTCCGCCGTCAAAGTGAGCAAGCCACTCTCTTTTTTCCGGGAGATGCAGGCAGTCCATGTGCGCTTCCACACTGTATATTTCCCCGAGCTCTCCGCTTTCGGCAAGCTTTTTTGCTTCAAGGTATGCAGGGTTGTATCTGTACATATAACCGGTCTGAAAAACAGTGCCGTTTCTTTTTATGAGCGACAACAGCTTTTCATACTCGCTCTGCGAGACTCCGCCCGGTTTATCCATGTGAATGTGCAAGCCCTTTTCTGCGGCAAGCAGCGAATATTTTGTAAGATTCCAGTCGTCGCTCTCGATGCTTACTGCGTCAAGCCCCGGATAGTCAAGCAGCTGCTCAAGAGTCATCTTCGGCGCTTCGGCAAATTCTTTATACTGCTCCTCCTTTCGCCCTCTCTCGGTTTCCGGCACATAAAGTCCGACAACGTCGAATATATCTTTTTGCTTTAACAAACTGCGAAATGTCGGCAACGCGTGGTCGTGTCCTATGCCAATCTGGACAATTTTTACCTTTTTCGCTGTACTCATGATATTGTATTACCTCCTGTTTTAAGCTTTCGCAGCTTATATCAATGACCAATCAAACTGAACAACTGTCGGGAACGCGGCGTCGTTAACAAGCCTGTTGTATACTTCCCCACATTCTGCCGGAGAATGGGTTTCGCAAATAAGTTTTTCAAGATCCAATCTTTCTTGACCGCATAATTTCATTACCGTTTTTATATCATCACGCTGTGTGAAAAATCCGGGGTACGACTCGTATTCCGGTCTTGCCTGTGTGTGCGCTCCGACTATCGTTATTCCCGGTCCGTGAATTTTGTGGTAGTAGTCGATGGTAAAATCCGAGCTTCTTGTACAGCCGAGAAGTGAAATTCTTCCAAAGCGTGCCATGCAGTCAAGAGCTTCATCAAATCCCGCTCCAATGCCTGTCACTTCAACGGCAGTGTTTGCTCCGCCGCCGGTTATTTCCTTAACCTTGTCAACAAATCCCGTTTCAAAAGGATCTAACGCGTAATCAGCTCCGTTTTTTAATGCAAGAGCTCTTCTTTCGGCAACCGGATCAACAGCGATAACCGGAACCGCTCCCGCCTTTACGGCAAACAATACCGAAAGCTGACCGAGAAGCCCCAGTCCCATAACAAGCATGCTTTCGCCGATTTCAAGCCTTGTTTTTCTGACACCTGCAAGCGGAAAAGTACAAATATGAAACATCGCCGCTTCTTGAAAACTTATATTATCATACGTAATTTTGACAACATTTTTCTCATGTACCGTGTTGAACTGCTTGTGGTGCCCCCAGGATACTACAACTCTGTCTCCCGGCTTTACGCTTTTAACGTTTTTGCCGGTTTCAAGCACAACGCCGGAGCTGCTGTATCCGGACATACGTGGGAATACCGGTTCGCTGCCTTGCGGGATATCACTTATGCTGACATTTAAATTACCGGTAATATTTGCTTTTTCCGTGCCGCTGCTTATAGTGCTGAACGCTGTTTTTACCAAGACCTCGTTTTCTGCCGGAGCTTTCCTCTCCACTTCCAAAAGTTCGGCCTTATTAACGCCAGTAAATACTATTTGCTTCAATGTTACTCCCCCTTACTTTGCCTATATTATTTTGTTTTACAATCATACGCATTTACTTGTATTTTATTTGTTTTTATACTAACACATTGACAAAAGCAAAACAAGACAGTATAATTCAAAAAAAGGACATTTTTGTGCAAAAGAGGTGTTTTAATGGAGCAGATAAAGCCGGTACCCGGGACATTTTTCTCTCTTACGCACTACGCGGTTCATAAATTTCATATTCCGGGACAAAGTCTTTGCGACAAGCGCAGCGGCAGGGCAACCGCATCTATATACTATCTTGTAAACGGTGCGGCTGAGTTTTCTACGCCTAAAGGAGAACTTCACTTTAATCCGGGAGAGGTACTGTACATTCCGAGGCGCCAGCGCTATACAGCAAAATGGACCGGAACGCCTGACATAGTTTTTTACGGCATAGACTTCGGGTTTGAGTTAAAAAGCGAATTCGGCGCTATCGGAAGTTATGCGGGAATTCACGACAGCTATGTTCTTCAAAAACCTGATATTTCCGGATTGTGCGGTATTCCCGAAACATTTGACAAGCTGTATTTGAGATATTGCAACCCGGAATCAACCGGTCTTGAGGCGGTTATGGATTTTTACTCTTTTTTCGGAGAGCTGCTGCCTCATCTTGACAAAACATATATTCGGTTTGCCGACAATCCTTGCGAAAAAGCCGCCTCATACATAGAAGAGAACTGCACTGAAGATTTTTACGCGGAAGAACTTGCTGAAATGTGCGGACTAAGCCTTTCAAACTTCTATTCGCTGTTCAAAAAATACACCGGTCTTACGCCGGTTGAATACAAGAACACCTACCGTGTACGCATGGCTCAACAGCTTTTGCTTCAAAACAAAAGCATTGATGAAATAACCGAACGGCTGAACTTCAGCTCGCCTGCATATTTCAGAAAGGTTTTCAAAAGCGTTACGGGTATGCTTCCCGGTACTTACAAAAAGAACGCCTCAGGATACGGCGGCGCAAGTGTTCTTATTTGAAATATTCCGGAAAAATCAAACCTTTTAGACTTTTTGTTTCTAAGCATTATAAAAAACGGCTGAAGCATATCAATGGGAGCTTCAGCCGTTTTTTCTTTCATTATACTCTTTATTCTTTTGTTCTTTATTCTTTTCGTTCTCTTATCCGTTTGCGGAGATTTGACTCGCAATGGTGTTTTTAAATTTCATGTCAGGTTAAATCACATAAACAGCAGATCCGCAGTGTTTATATTTTCAGCCTTTAAAAAGTCATACATGTCATGCACTCTGCACGCACGGTATTCTTCGGCCGTGTGGCAGTCGGACCCTACGCTTATAAACATCCCCGCTTCTTTAACGACATTCTGTTTTGCCGTATCTGACATAAAATCTTTTACGTATTGGTGCTCTCTGTAAAAATGAACCTTGTCACAGCATACGTTCATTTCCCAAATTATACCCTTTTGAGCTAAAAGCTTGAAATATTCGTGAGCGTCATATCCGTATTTTTCGCAATACCTGAACAAATCGGTATGTGCAATGACACACCGTGTCCCTATCTTTTCACAAAATTCAAGCAAGTTTCCTCCAACCACGCTTTCTTCATCGGTGATATGCTCGACAAGGCAGTAATCGTATTCAGACAGCTTTGACAGGTCCTGCATTTCAAAAAGCGTTTTTCTGGTTGCTATTTCGACAGCACACAGAACCTTTATCTGTTCAGAGTATTTGCCAGCAAGATCACGTATCTTTTTAATATATAAATCCTGTTTTTGAGAAACATCGTAGCAATGATCGGAAATTCCGATGAGCTTTATTCCGTTTTCCACAGCTGAAAGTATAATTTTTTCCGGCCTGTCTTTGCCGCACGAAGAGAAGTTTGTATGCGTATGAAGGTCAAATACGCATCTCGCCCTATATTTTTTGAAAAGCTCTACGCTTGCTTTATATTCGCCGTGTCCTCTTATTTCAAGTATCACCGGAGCTTTTGATATCGCTCCTGTGCTCCAGCATTTAAAAAATGAAGCGTAAGATATAAGGCTGCCGTACACATCGGTAATCGGCATATGATTGAGCATTTTGTCGGACTGTTCATCCTTAACAGTTTGGTGAATGTGATAACCGACGCTATACCGTCCTGTTTCAGCATACCATGTTGAAATCGGGTATTTCTGACTGAACGGAGCGTTATTTCTCGCATGTCCTACATCAAGGTTAATGCCTATTACACGTGTACACTTCTTCCTGAGATGCTTCATAAACTCGACGCATTCCTCCGGTAGATATCCGAACCGTCTTGACTCTGCCTGTCCGGTTCGCTCAATCTCGGTCATATGCATGTTTTCAACGCCTATTACACACTTTGCGGGCAAAAGAGCGAAACGTTTTGCAAGAAAATCTGAAATATTATCAAAAGCCGCTTTGTCTTTTTTTACGGTGTCAATACTGATTTTCGGCACATGTACGGTAATTCTGTCCGCGCCAAGGGAACTTGCTGTCATTGTAAATTTATCCCAATCAGCCTGATTTTCAATATTGCCGGAAGAATAAACTATTTCCGGAGCGTGCATTGACAAATTCACTCCGCCGGATTTTCTCCAGGCCGCTATTGAATCATGCAAGGTTCCGGCATCTGTCCCGAGTGCGTTATATCTGAGCTCAATGCACTTAAGCCCTTCCTTTTCGGCGTAATTTATATCCTGCGGCACATCAAAGCACGATATTCCTATGTAGTCGTAAATATCGCCGGGTACAGGGCAAAAGTAACATGATTTTGTAATCTCTCCGCTTTCGGTGTCGTAATACACAATGCTCGGATTTTCACCTATGGACTTGTCAGGATCAAGTGCGGGAAGTGATAAAGAATTCTCGGCAAAGCTGCTCTTGTGAAGATGCCCGTATACAAGCAAGGACTTCTGATGGCGTTTCCGCCAGTCCTCAAAGCGTTTTTTTGAACTCTCCTCCAAGCTACCTGACGGATGGTGCATAACGACAATGGAATTTTCATCCGCCTTCTCAAGCGTTTCAAACGTTGATAGGTCGATAATCTTTTCACTGTCGTTGACGGCGAAAATTTTTATCTTTTCTGAAAGTATGTTCTCACATGGCGAACATAAACTTTGCATGTAAGAAATATTTTTCGGAGTGCGGCAGTCTGAGTTTCCGGGTATTACTATGCACGGAACTGTAAGCGACTGTATTTTTCTAACAAAGCGTTTTGCGGCAAAAATGTTGCCGTCGGCGGTAAAATCTCCAGCAAAAACGACAGCGTCAGCCCTTTTATTCTTCAAGTCACTGCACGCCCAGTCAAGCGCATCATACTGAACAGTGCGCTTATTATACGAAAGGTGCAGATCGCACATAAAACATATTAACATTACAACCTCTGAATTATTCGGAAAAATCTAAGTATTTGATATTCAGTTTGTCCTGTCATGCGGTATCTGATTTCTGTACGACATAACATATTCAAAAATTTACGGATGTTCACGGTTCTCGCGGTACGCCGCCATTATCTCTTTAAAAATTTCTCCGTTTGACGGCGGAGTCCAGGTTATTGCGTTTGCGCCTGCGGCAATGGTTTCAAGAATACTTTCGTCCGTCGGGCCGCCTGTCGCTATAACCGGAATTTTGGGAAATTCTTTCTTTATTCTCCTCACAACCTCTGGCGTTGAAGCTGCTGCGGAAACATTAAGTATAGAAGCTCCGGCTTCAATTCTTGCCGCAATATCTTCATCACTTCTGACAACCGTTACAACCGCAGGTATATCGATGGTATGGACAACGTCCCTTAACACTTCATTTTTTGTAGGTGCGTTAACCACAACGCCGGTCGCTCCCTGCATTTCGGCAAACATGGCAAGGTTTACTACTCTTTGTCCGCCCGTAAGTCCTCCGCCTACCCCTGCAAAAACCGGGATATCGGCAGCCATGAGAAGCGCCTGTGTTATAACCGGCTGAGGTGTAAAAGGATATACGGCAATTATTGCGTCTGCGTTTACGTTCTTTATTATACATAGGTCCGTAGAAAAAACAAGAGATTTTATTCTCTTTCCGAATATAACTATTCCGCTGCATTTACGAATAACTTCCGGAACTCTCAGGTTGAATTTTCTGAGGTTCCCATCAATTTCATCGGGTAATACTTTCGGCATCTCGTTCCCTCTTTTCTAAATTATTCTGTCTTGATTATACAAAAAATAACTCTTTATATAAACAGTTTTGCTTCAACGTTTTTTTAATTTAATGTTAAGATAAACAAAATCTCGTTAAAATAATGTACA
Source organism: Clostridiales bacterium (assembly GCA_003343885.1). Classification (GTDB taxonomy): domain Bacteria; phylum Bacillota; class Clostridia; order Oscillospirales; family CAG-382; genus UMGS882. The sequence continues at coordinate 41,252 of QAKH01000036.1, forward strand.
GTTTGGATTATATGTGTATTTTTTGTTACTTATATCATTTTGAAAAATATCGGATTTTCTCGCATATACACTTTATTTCTTTGAAATATTCTAAAAATCGTTATGCGTATTTTACGCATATTTCGACACGAGATGACATTTTTTTATTAACAAATTTGTAGGATTTTGTCATTGATTTTTACTATCACAACATGTATCATTATCATGTCGGGTATTGAGCACAGAGTTTTTCATTAATTTGACTGTTGCACAAGGGAACGCTGCCTGTGCCTGAATTTTTTGCCTGTCAAAAAGTGTTTGCGCCGCAAAGCAACACGGCGCGGAGGTGTGAAGATTGGACAAAAGTGTTATTGTAAGTCTGAAAAACATCGTCATGAATTTTGACGATGAGCAGGTTTTAAAGGGTATCAATCTCGATATCCATGACAAGGAGTTTATTACCTTGCTCGGCCCCTCCGGTTGCGGTAAAACTACCACATTACGCATAATAGGCGGTTTTATTGAGCCGCATGAAGGGGACGTTTTCTTTGACGGGAAACGGATAAACAAAATACCTCCGTACAAGCGGCAGGTAAACACCGTTTTCCAGAAATACGCACTTTTCCCACACTTGAATGTTTTTGAAAACATTGCGTTCGGGCTCAGATTAAAAAAGACTCCGGAAAAAGAGATAAAAACGCGGGTTCTTGAAATGCTGGAACTTGTAAATCTCAAAGGATACGGCGCAAAGAGAGTCGATTTTCTCTCCGGCGGTCAACAGCAAAGAGTTGCAATAGCAAGAGCTCTTATAAATCACCCTCGCATGCTGCTTTTGGACGAGCCGCTGGGTGCGCTTGATTTACAGCTTCGCAAAGAAATGCAGATTGAGCTAAAGCGAATGCAGCAGCAGCTCGGAATTACATTTATTTACGTTACTCACGACCAAGAAGAAGCCTTGACAATGTCTGACCGCATTGTTGTAATGAACCGCGGCATGATAGACCAGATTGGCACTCCGGAAGATATATACAACGAACCGGCAAACACCTTTGTTGCCCGCTTTATCGGTGAAAGCAACATTGTGTCCGGCATTATGCACGATGACTTTGACGTTGAATTTGCCGGCAAGCATTTTGTCTGTGTTGACAAGGGCTTTGACAAGATGGAGCCGGTCGATATAGTTATCCGTCCCGAAGATATACGCTTCAAACAGCCTGATGAAAACACCATTGACGGAACCGTTGAGACGGTAACTTTCAAGGGCGTGCATTTTGAAATGATTGTGGACAGCTTCGGAACAAAATGGAAAATACATTCGACCAAAGCCGCCGAGCCGGGTTCTTTTATCGGCATGGCGCTGACTCCGGAAGATATCCATATCATGCATAAGAGCTATGCTTCCAATATGAATATCGAAGAAGCTTCTTCAATTCAGGAGGGTGCCGTGAATGAAAAAGAACTCTAAGATTTCATCTCTCCCTTACATCATCTGGATACTGATTTTCACCATAATTCCGTTTATTCTGGTAATATGGTACGCTTTTACAGACAATCAGACAGGCGCTTTCACTCTTGACAATGTTGTGAATTCAAGCTCCTATCTCCCCGTTCTGATAAAATCCGTTTCACTCGCTTTTATAGCAACGCTCATCTGTTTGCTTATAGCATATCCGCTGGCTTACATTATGTCAAAAAAATCGGCTGCGGTTCAGCGTGCGTTTATGATGCTTATAATGCTTCCGATGTGGATGAACTTTCTCTTGCGCACCTACGCATGGATGACTATTCTCGAAGACAACGGCATTATCAACAACATACTCGGATTTTTCGGACTGCCTGCCGCAAGGCTTATCAATACTTCCGGCGCCGTGGTTTTAGGAATGGTATACAACTACCTGCCCTTTATGATCCTTCCTCTTTTTTCCATAATGACAAAAATAGATAAGAGTGTCATAGAAGCCGCCCAAGACCTCGGATGCAATCCCATAACCGTTATACGCAAGGTTGTTGTGCCGTTAAGCTTTCCCGGAATTGCAACAGGTATTACCATGACTTTTGTGCCGTGCGTGAGCACCTTCATTATATCAAGACTTTTGGGCGGAAGCGACTGTTATCTTATCGGCGACCTTATCGAGGAACAGTTTAAGCTAAAAGGCGTCGGTTTCCATGTCGGCTCGGCTACTTCCCTTGTACTCATGATAGTTGTGCTTATAAGCATGGGAATTCTAAACCAGTTTGACAGTGATGAAATGGAGGATTCGATAAAATGAAAAAGATGTTCTCCAAAGTATATACGGGAATTTGCTTTGCGTTCCTGTACGTACCGATAGCAGTGCTTATAGTCTTCTCCTTTAACACAAGCAAGGGAGCAACATGGACCGGTTTTACGACGAAATGGTATGCGGAATTGTTCCGCAATGAGGAAATTATTTCTTCATTCGTCAACACATTGATAGTTGCTCTTGCCGCTTCTGTCTTTGCCACAATTCTCGGAACAACTGCCGCTTTCGGTATGCACGGCATGAAAAAATTCTCCAAAAGCACCATGCGTACCATCACTTATATCCAGATACTTAATCCTGAAATCGTAACCGGTATTTCTCTAATGCTCCTGTTTGCGTATTTCAAGTTTTCGTCCGGATTTTTGACGCTCATACTTGCGCATATTACTTTCTGCGTTCCGACAGTAGTACTTAGCGTACTGCCGAAACTGCGGCAAATGAACGTAAGTCTTTACGAGGCTGCGATGGATCTCGGATGCAATCGTTTCCAAGCCTTTACAAAGGTTGTTATTCCGGAAATTATGCCGGGTATTGTGTCCGGATTCTTAATGGCTCTGACCTATTCGATAGACGATTTCGTAATAAGCTATTTTACTTCCGGAACCACCTCTCAGACGCTGCCGGTCGTGATATACAGCATGACAAAAAAACAAGTTACACCGACGATATATGCGTTATCTACGCTTATGTTTGTAGGCGTGCTTGCAGTTCTTATAATATACAATATTGTGGACATGCGTTTTGAGAACGAAAAGAAAAAAGCTGCAGGAGCAGCGAGAAAAGCGTAAAATCGGCATGAAATTTCGTTGACTGCGGCAAAAGCCGCGGCAACTGAAAATAAAAAAGGAGAAACACAAAATGAAAAAAGTATTATCAGCAATTACAACCGCTGTTATTGCGGCAGTTCTTCTGAGCGTCGGGATTTCCGCTCAGGTTGCGGTAGACGATGAAAGCTACTACGCAGCGTTCCGTGACAAGGGAATAACTCTTAATGTGTACAACTGGGGAGAATATATTTCCGACGGTACCGACGGAAGTCTCGATATTATTGAAGAATTTGAGAATATTTCAGGTATCACGGTAAACTATACGCTGTTTGACACCAATGAAGATATGTATGCGAAGCTTGCACACGGCGGTTCTCAGTACGACATAATCATTCCGTCGGACTACATGATTGCGCGCCTTATCGATGAAGATATGCTTGAAAAAATCGATTATAACAACATTCCGAACATCAAGTATATCGACGACAAGTACCGCTACACGGATTTTGACCCGAATGCCGAATATTCAGTACCGTATACCTGGGGCATGGTCGGACTTGTTTACAACACAAAGTACGTCACCGCAGAAGAGGCAAGTTCATGGGATGTGCTCTGGAACGAAAAATTCAAGGGCAAAGTGCTTATGTTCGGTAACAGCAGAGACGCTTTTGCGATTGCGCTTAAAAAGCTCGGCTATTCGTTAAACACTGAAAATCTTGACGAAATAACCGAGGCTTCGGAAGCTCTTACTGCGCAGAAAGAAGTAAATCAGGCTTACGCTATGGACCAGACGTTTGACAAAATGGCAAACGAGAACGCTTACGCCGCTCCGTACTACGCCGGCGACTGCCTTACCATGATGGAGCGAAACAGTGATCTCGCTTTCTCATATCCCAAAGAAGGCGTAAACAGATTTATCGACTCTATCTGTATACCCAAGGGCACGCAGAACAAGCAGGCTGCCGAGGCGTTTATCAACTTCCTTTGTGAAACAGAAGTGGCTGTTGCAAACTGTGAGTATATTTCCTATTTTACTCCGCACACTGTTGCCGCAGAGCAGTTAGGCGTTGATGAGCGCATATACCCATCCGACGAGGTTATTTCAAATTCTGAAACGTTTGTTATGTTGGGCGATGAAGCAAATGCGCTCATGGAAGACCTGTGGTTAAAAATCCGCAGCACCTCGTCTTTTGACAGCACGATTTTCCCGTTGGCAATAATAATCATTCTTGCGCTTGTTATATTTGTAATTTTGTATGTTGTCAGAAAACGCAAAAAGTCTAAAATTGATTACTAATCGCATTACGCATTATTACCAGCAAAACTTTTTTTGAGATTTTAATATATTTATTACAAAAACAAAAAAGTAGATACATGGTGGTTTTCCATGTGTCTACTTTTATTTTACTACTTCACCTTGAAAAAGTTGTCTGAAAGTGGTATAATTATGCAAGTAACAAATTCGGAGTGATACTGTTGACCAAAACCAACGCAATGCGACTGCTTGACGCAGCCGGAATAAAATATGAAACAAAAGAATACGAATACGACGAAAGCGACTTAACAGGACTGCACATAGCTAAAAGCATAGGGCTTGATCCGGATATGGTATTCAAAACTCTTGTCGCAAGAGCGGATAAAACTCCGTATGTAGTATTCTGCATACCTTGCGCATACGAGCTGGACTTGAAAAAATGCGCCCGAATGACAGGAAACAAGCGCATAGAATTAGTTGCTGTAAAAGAGTTACTGCCGCTTACGGGATACATTCGAGGCGGGTGTTCGCCGATTGGCATGAAAAAGCATTTTCCCACATTCATTGACGAAACGGCTCTGTTATTCGATAAAATCACCGTGAGCGCGGGAGTCAGAGGGTGTCAGCTCATTCTATCGCCGGAGGATTTAATACGGTATACAAATGCGCAAACATGTGATTTAACCGAAAATACAAACTGATACGAACGCAAAAAAAGCACGCTGTCAAAACAGCGTGCTTTAGTATTAAAAAAATAATTACTTTTGAGAAGCTTTAATTATTCTGTTTACCGCTTCTACAACATTTTCTCTTGAATTGAATGCGGTAAGACGGAAGAATCCCTCGCCGTTAATACCGAATCCCTCGCCCGGCGTTCCGACGACGTTTGCCTTTTCCAAAAGGAAGTCAAAGTATTCCCATGACTTCATACCGTCCGGGCACTTAAGCCATATATAAGGTGAATTTTTGCCGCCGGTATGCCAAATGCCTACCTTACTTAAAGCGTCGGAAACAATAGCGGCGTTTTCCATGTAGTAATCAATATTTTCCTTTATCTGCTTTCTGCCCTCTTCACTGAACACAGCGGCGGCGCCTTTCTGGATAATATACGGCACTCCGTTGAACTTTGTGGTCTGGCGTCTTAACCAAAGCTTATTAAGCGACACGCCTTCAAAAACAAGGTCATGCGGTACAACTGTATATCCGCAGCGAGTTCCGGTAAAGCCTGCTGTTTTAGAGAATGAGCAGAATTCTATAACGCATTTCTTTGCACCTTCTATCTGATAGATGCTTGTCGGCAGGCTCTCGTCACGAATGAATGCTTCATACGCCGAATCAAAAAGAATGAGGGCGTTCATGGACACCGCGTAATCAATCCACACCTTGAGCTGCTCTGCGTTATAAACGGCGCCTGTGGGGTTGTTGGGAGAACACATGTAAATTATATCAGCCTTAACCGAGCTGTCGGGCATAGGAAGAAAGTCGTTTTCCTTGGTTGCGTTGGCATACACAATTTTTCTTCCCGCCATAGTATTTGTGTCAACATAAACCGGATAAACCGGATCGGGGATAAGCACGGTATTGTCCACCGAGAAGATATCGAGAATATTTCCAAGGTCGCTCTTTGCTCCGTCAGAAACGAATATTTCCTCCGACTGGAGAGACACACCTTTTTGCTCGTAATACACGCGAATTTCTTCCTTCAGGAAATCATATCCCTGCTCCGGACCGTAGCCGTGAAAAGTTTCTTTCACGCCCATCTCCTCTGACGCCGCTTTCAGTGCGTCAACAACTGCCGGCACAAGCGGAAGCGTTACGTCGCCGATACCGAGGCGTATAATGGAAGCGTTCGGGTTTTCCTTGGAAAACGCCGCTACCTTTTTTGATATGGTAGAAAAAAGGTAACTTTCTTTTAACTGCAAATAATTCTTATTAACTTTCATGCTCTGTAAAACTCCTTTTTTGGTATTGTCAGTCTGTTAGGTCAGTACCTGCCATTCTGTCAGCCGGTCAGTCAGTCGGTCTGTCAGTCTGTCAGTCGTCGGCAAGCTCGCCGGTAAAGGAAACAGTCGCCGCTCCGGTCATGAATACTGCGTCGTCCGTGTAGTTTATTGTAAGATCTCCGCCGACAAGCTTGACGGTTATATCTTCTCCCTTTTTGCAGTAACCGTTAAGGCAGGCTGCAACTGCAGAGGCGCAGGCGCCCGTTCCGCAGGCAAGCGTTTCGCCGCTTCCGCGCTCCCACACTCTCATTTTTAAGGTATGCGAATCAAGCACGTTTATAAATTCCGTATTCACTCTTTCCGGAAACAGCTCAGAAAACTCAAATTTCGGTCCTATTTCCTCAAGAGGTATTTTTGCGACGTCAATATCGGTAAATATCACGCAGTGCGGATTTCCCATCGACACGCATGTAACCTCGTAGTCTTTTCCGTCAACCGTCATTTTTCTTTTTACAGCGGTGTCGCCGTCAAAATTTACGGGAATTTCCGAAGGCTTCAGTATCGCCTTTCCCATATCCACCTTTACTTTTTCGACAAGTCCGTCAGATCCTGTGAAAAGGTCAAGTATTTTTATTCCGGACAGCGTTTCAACAGTCAAAGTGTTTTTCTTAACTATTCCGTTGTCGTACAGATACTTTCCTATGCACCTGATAGCGTTTCCGCACATTTTTCCCTCACTGCCGTCAAGGTTGAACATTCTCATCTTCGCGTCAGCCTTGTCAGACGGGCAGATGAGAACTATTCCGTCACCGCCCACGCCGAAATGACGGTCAGACAGCTTTATGGAAAGCTGTTCGGGATTTTCGATTTTCTGCTCAAAGCAGTTGAAGTATATATAGTCGTTTCCGCATCCGTGCATTTTTGTAAATTTAAGTCCCATAGCCAAGTGCAAACCTTTCCGTGTTTTACAAAAGTGTCTTGCCGCATTTACGTAAGACACTTAATATATTATCTGATTATTTTACTTTATTTTACCTCAATATAAGCTTCTCTGCTTGCGCCGACAGAAATATACTTTATATTGCATCCTACCTTCTCGGCGATATAATCAACATATTTTCTTGCGTTTTCCGGAAGCTCATCCTTTGTACGGCATGCGGAAATGTCGCACTTCCAGCCGTCAAGGTATTCATATACCGGTTTTGCTATATCAAGTCTTAATCCGCTCGGGAATTCCGTCGTTATCTCACCGTCGATATCATACGCAACGCAAACCGGTATTTTGTTCATGTATGAGAGGACGTCAAGCTTTGTGAGCGCAACTTCGTCAGCGCCCTGGAGAATAACTCCGTATTTTGACGCAACGACGTCAAAAGCTCCCACTTCTCTGGGACGTCCGGTTGCGGCACCGTATTCGCCGCCGGCTTTTCTCAGTTCCTCCGCCTCTTCGCCGCTCATGCGCACGGTAAACGGGCCTGCTCCGACGCAGGTTGAGTAAGCTTTCATAATACCTATGCTCTTATCAAGCTTTATGCCGGGTATTCCGCTTCCGATAGGAGCGTATGCGGCAATTGTTGAAGATGAAGACGTATACGGATATATTCCGAAATCTATATCTCTGAGCGCCCCGAGCTGTGCTTCAAAAATTATGTTTTTACCCTCGTTGTGAGCTTTTCTGAGGTACGCGCCGCAGTCGCACACGTATTCCTTTAACGGACCGCCGTACTCGTGCAGCCACGCCATAATATCATCGGGATTTACCGGTTCGGCATTATATCCGCCCTGTATGAGCAAATTCTTATACGCAACAATGTTTGTTACTTTTTCACGCAAATCATCTTCAAAAAACAGGTCAGACATGCGAATGGTCTTCTTCAGGTATTTATCGCCGTAAACGGGTGCTATTCCTCGTCTTGTCGAGCCATAGGGTTTTCCTGTTACACGGGTAAGACGCTCCTCTTCGAGTCTGTCAAGGTCTACGTGGTACGGCATAACGATAGTAGCTTTATCGCTAATCTTGAGATTTTCCGGAGAAATGCTTATTCCTCTGCCGGTAAGATTTTTCATTTCGCCTATGAGGTGTTTCAGGTCGATTACCATGCCGTTGCCCATAATATTTACTACATTTTTTCTGAAAATACCCGACGGCAGAAGATTGAGCTTAAATTCACCGAACTCGTTGATAACGGTGTGACCGGCATTGTTGCCGCCCTGATATCTTGCGACGATGTCGGCGTTTTCTGAGAGAAGATCGACCATACGGCCTTTTCCTTCATCTCCCCAGTTGATTCCGGAAATTGCTGTTAACATAGATTGACATTCCTTTCGTGAAAAACAAATGAATTTGACACACAAAAATGAAAATTTGACAAAAATACACAGTTATTTCATAGGCAAATTTACATTTTATTATATAATAGCAGTAGTTAAATGTCAATAACTGTACGGTCGAATTTACACGCTGTTTATACGCTTTGAAAAAAGTGTCAAAAATTTCTTTAATCCGCTTTGGGAGATGGTAAATATGTTCAAAAAAATAGCAGGTCTTTTCGGTGCCGGGAACTCCGAACGGTCGGTAAACCGCCGCATTGCCGAAAAGCTTCACGACATGCCTTTCAAATATATAAGCGAAAAAGACGAGTCCGGAGAAGAAATTATTATAGGGCGAGCCGGGCACATAAACCTATTAGGTGAAAAAAGGTCCCAGATGTGCGCAACCTGCGGAGTTAAAACAATTTTCCGGCTTGATGTTGACGAGATGAAAATCTGGGAATTCATGAGCCTTGACGGATGTGTCATAAATTTTACCGATCTTGACACCGGTAAAAAAAGAAATATTTCAGTGTATTACGACAAGCATCTTTCTTGAGTCCCCCGCAATATATGTTTGCTTTATCTGTAACTGTCTGCTTTTCAAGGCTAATATTAACGAAAAGTTCAAATAAAATCGCGTGAAAGTATTATAATAAATGTTAATAAGTATTTTTTGAGAATTGTATTGATATTGCGGCTTTTTTATACCTGAAAAGCATATGTTTGTATGTACGGGCAGTGCTTACGTAACGGAGGTAATTTGTTTATGACGTTTTTATACATTCTTCTCGGAATCTTCGTATTCGGAATAATAATCCTTATCCATGAGCTCGGGCATTTCATGTTTGCCAAGCTCTTCAAGGTCGGCATAGAAGAATTTGCCATAGGCATGGGGCCAAAGCTTGTTTCAAAAATCGGAAAAGACGGCGTCAGATACGCCCTTCGCCTTATACCTATGGGTGGTTTTGTCAGCATGGTCGGCGAAGATGAGGACGTTGACGACGAACGGGCGCTTAGCAGAAAGCCTGTCTGGCAGAGAATGATAATAGTCGCCGCAGGAGCGTTTATGAACATTGTGCTCGGATTTGTGCTGATGGCTGTTGTCATAATATTTTTCAAAAATATATATTCCACCACTATTTCGGGCTTTGCTTACTACGATGATAGCGGAAAGCTTGCGTACTGCGAAGAAAAGTACGGCATGCAGGTCGGCGACACCATTTTAAAGATAGGCGACAGAAAAATCAACGTCAGAGAAGATTTCATCTATGAGGTAATGTTTTTGGCAGACACCCCGACTGACGTGACGGTAAAGCGTGACGGGGAGAAGGTAGTAATTCCGGACGTTGTGTTCGACACGTACACGGAAAGCGGCATAACCTTCGGAGACGCCGGATATATCATCACGACAAGGCTTGAAAAAACGTTTCCCGAAGTAATAAAGCAGTCGGTTTGTCAATCCGTTTCGGCAATCCGGATGTTATGGGTATCGATATTAAACACGTTCAAGGGCGAATACGGAACAGAGGCTCTGTCGGGGCCTGTCGGAGTTATTGACCAGGTGGAGCAAACCGTTTCTTACGGCTGGGACGCTTTTCTTTTCCTTGCGGTTATAATAACGCTAAACGTAGGAATAGTCAATCTTCTGCCGATTCCGGCACTTGACGGAGGGCGTTTGTTCTTCATGCTTATTGAGCTTATACGCGGAAAACCGATAAATCCGAAATACGAAGGGTATGTTCACGCGGCAGGATTTGTGATTCTTATCGGCCTTATGCTGTTTGTGACATACAACGATATTGTGCGCATATTTACAAGATAGCGCCTGACTTTCACAAGGGAGGTACTAAGGTTGGAACGCAGAAAGACAAGAGAAGTAAAAATAGGAAATGTGACTGTCGGTTCGGGGCACCCGGTATCTATTCAGTCCATGACCTTTACAAAAACTTCTGACAAAGAAGCTACGCTTTCACAAATAAAACAGCTTGAAAACGCCGGCTGTGAGATAGTCCGGTTTTCGGTGCCGGACGAGGAGTGCGCAAAAAGTATTCCTTACCTTAAGGAACATTCAAGCGTTCCGCTTGTGGCAGATATTCACTTCAATTACAGGCTTGCTCTGCAGGCTGTCGAATACGGCATTGACAAAATCCGGATAAATCCGGGAAACATAGGCGGCTCTGAGCGTGTAAAACAGGTTGCAAACGCCTGCAAAAGCAAGAACATACCTATACGCATCGGAGTAAACGGCGGCTCTCTTGAAAAGCACATACTTGAGAAGTACGGCTCCCCTACCCCGGAAGCTCTGTGCGAAAGTGCGATGTACCACGTAAAACTGCTTGAAAGATTTGATTTTAACGATATAATCGTATCCATAAAGTCCTCCGACGTGGAAACCACCGTCAAAGCAAACAGGCTTTTTGCGCAGATGACGGACTATCCGCTGCATTTAGGCGTTACGGAAGCCGGAACCGAAAGAATGGGGCTTATACGCTCAAGCATAGGACTCGGCGCACTGCTTGTTGACGGAATAGGCGACACGATGCGTGTATCGCTGTCCGACGACGTTGTAAAAGAGGTTAACGCCGCAAAAGACATACTTTTCTCGCTCGGACTCAGAAGCGGCGTAAAAGTGGTGTCCTGTCCGACATGTTCAAGGTGCAACATAAACGTTTTTGAAACCGCGAAAAGGCTTGAGGACGCCTTAAAAGACAAGCCGTGGGATATTACCGTTGCGGTTATGGGCTGTGCGGTAAACGGTCCGGGAGAAGCAAGAGAAGCAGATATCGGCGTTGCCGGAGGCAAAGGAAACGCACTGCTTTTCAAGCACGGCGAGCCGGTGGGAAGTATTTCTTCAGACGAGTTGTTCGACGTTTTGATGAAAGAAGCGAAGAAGATTTGGGAAGAAAAGAATATTTCTACTGCAAAGTAACAGTTGACAAAAATAACCGTCATCTATCCAAAAATTGTTATTATAATTCGGACAAGCTGATTTGATGTGAAAAAAGTTGATAAAACACATACGCCGGACGGCGAAAAATCAGCATATCCGCATCTGAAATACGTAAACTAAGCACACGAGGCTGTATAAAGAAAGGAAGTTTTTAGCAAATGCCCATGAATTTCTACGAAAAATTCAAAAAATATACTCCTGACGATACAGCCAAGGGAGTTATAGACCATATTTCGGATTTTACAGCGCAGGTGGACGTTGCGAACCGTATGATACAGGTTGACGCCGATTTTGATACATATATCCCTCCTTACCGCTTTGAATGCGTTGAACAGGGTATTTGCGCTTCATATGAACTAAACTACATGGTTATTCATCCGTCATACCCGAACGAGCCGTTCGATGTCGAGCACATGGACGCCGTATTTTTTGAGCTTGCAAGGCTCACAGCACAAGGACGTGGTTTTTTTAACGGAGCAGAAACAACTCTTGAGGGCGCTGACATCACGTCAAGCGGAGATACTCTTTATATCTCGCTTAAAAACGGCGGAAAAGATTTCTTAATTTACGGAGGCTGCGACAAGCTTATTTCGGACGTAATATTCAAGATGTTCCGCACAAGGCTTAAAATTGAGTTTTGCGGAGTCACAAGCATTGACTGGGAGCATCAGGATATTCCCCTGCCGGTTCCGAATGCTTCATTTCAAAAAAAGCCGGATCCTGCCAAGGTTTCAAACTCTCTTTCAAGCGGCGAGCTTAAAACACAGATCGACGCCGAAAACGCGCTTGTCACCTCCGGCGGTATGACTTTTGACATTTCGGAAATGCAGAATATTTACCGTAAAATAAAGACAATTGATATTATTCCCATAAGGATGATCGACAACTCTTCCCAAAGCCAGTTTACAATATGCGGAGAAGTTTTCTCTTTTCAGAAGAAAGTTACCAAAAACGGCTCTTACTGCATTGTTTCGTTTTACATAACAGACAACGACTCTTCCGCCGAGGTTAAATGGCTGTATCCCGCCGACTCGGACGAAGATTATTCATCTATAAAAAACGGCGTTTCGGTAATGCTCAGCGGAAACATGCAAATGGACAAGTTTGACAATGCGCCTGTTATAAAACCGAGCGCTATTGCTCTCATAAAGAGAGTGCTAAGAACTGACAAGGCTGAAAAAAAGAGAGTGGAGCTTCATCTTCACACCACTCTGTCAACAATGGATTCCACTTTTTCTCCCGAGGACGTGGTAAAGACAGTAACCAGATTCGGGCACACGGCTGTTGCTGTTACAGATCACGGAAACCTCCAGGCTTTTCCTGAAATAATGACAGAAGTTGAAAAGGTAAAAGCTGATTTCAAGGTGATTTACGGAATCGAGTCTTACTTTGTCGACGACACGGCGACTGCCGTATTCGGAGGCAAAAACTCGGATCTCAACAACGATACCTTCTGCGTGTTTGATATAGAAACCACGGGACTTTCCGCAAAGGACTGCGCCATTACGGAAATCGGAGCTGTGTTATACAAAAACGGCGAGATACTTGACACTTTTGAAAGCTTTGTAAATCCCGGGACACATATCAGCGCTAAAATAACCGAGCTTACGGGCATAACCGATGAAATGGTTGCGGACGCGCCGGACATTTCCGTGGTATTGCCGAAGTTTCTTGATTTTGCCGGCGACTGCGTATTTGTTGCGCACAACGCCTCTTTCGACATTGGATTCATACGCCACAACGCCGAAAAATGCGGCATAGAATTTAGCCCTACATACCTTGACACTGTCGCTTTATCAAGGTACTGCAATCCGGAGCTTAAAAAGCACACTCTCGACTCAGTTGCCGAATATTTTGATCTCGGCGACTTTAACCATCACCGTGCCTTTGAAGACGCGCACATGTTGGCTCTGATATTTGCCAAGCTCTGTTCAAAGCTTTCTGCCGAGGGACTGCACGACCTTTCGCAGATAGTAAACTCAATGAGCGGAAGATGTGATCCGAAGAAGCTTAAAACATATCATCAAATTATACTTGTTAAAAACAAAACGGGACTTAAAAATCTATACAAGCTTGTTTCGTATTCCTATCTCAACTATTTTCACCGTGTGCCGAGAATTCCAAAGACTATACTCGAACAGCACCGTGACGGGCTTATTATCGGTTCGGCGTGCGAAGCCGGGGAACTTTATCAGGCTATCGTTTCTGGAAAAAATCACAGCGAGCTTTTGGAGATAGCCAAGTTTTACGATTACCTTGAAATACAGCCGCTCGGAAACAATCAGTTTATGATTGAAGAAGAAAACTCAAACGTAACAACTGAAACACTCATGGAAAACAACAAAACCATAGTGAAAATCGGAGAGGAGTTAGGAATTCCGGTTGTCGCCACCGGCGACGTACATTTCAACGAGCCTACCGACGGCATATTCAGGCGGATACTTTTATGCGGTCAGAAATTCAAGGACGGGGACAGAAAAATCCCCTTATATATGCGCACGACAGAAGAGATGCTTGCCGAATTTGAGTATCTCGGCAAGGAAAAGGCATATGAGGTTGTTGTCGAAAACACCAACAAAATTGCCGACATGATAGAACGCATACGCCCGATTCCCGAAGGCTCTTTTCCTCCCCATATGGACGGAGCCGAGGAAGAGCTTACAAACAGCTGTTATGAGCTTGCAAAACAGCTTTACGGAGATCCGCTTCCGGAAATAGTTGAAAACCGTCTTGAAAGAGAATTAAAACCTATAATAGAGCACGGATTTGCCGTATTGTACGTTATAGCAAGACGACTTATAAAGTACAGTGAACAAAACGGTTATCTTGTCGGATCCCGAGGTTCCGTCGGCTCCTCTTTTGTTGCAACCATGGCGGGAATTACCGAGGTAAATCCGCTTGCGCCGCACTACCGCTGCCCAAAATGCACATACAGCGAATTCATTACGGACGGTTCCGTAGGTTCCGGCTTTGACCTTCCTCCGAAAAACTGTCCGAGGTGTTCTGCTCCTATGGTAGGAGACGGGCACGACATTCCTTTTGAAACCTTCTTAGGGTTCAAGGGCGACAAATCGCCGGATATTGACCTTAATTTTTCAGGTGACGTACAAGGCATGGTACACAAATACACCGAAGTTCTTTTCGGCGCCGAAAACGTGTTCCGTGCCGGAACGCTCGGAACGCTCGCTGATAAAAACGCTTACGGATATGTCAGTAAATACCTTGAAGAACATGGAATAGAGCTTGGAAGAGCTGAAAAACAAAGGCTTGCAAACGGCTGTACCGGCGTCAAAAAAAGTACCGGACAGCACCCGGGCGGCATAGTCGTAGTTCCTAAAGAATACGACGTATACGACTTTACTCCGGTTCAACACCCTGCCGACGATCCGAAAAGCGACATTGTCACGACGCATTTTGCCTTCAAGTTTTTGCACGACACTATCCTTAAGCTTGACCTGCTCGGCCATGATGTGCCGACAAAGTACAAGATGATGGAAAAATATTCCGGATTAAGCGTGCTTGACCTGCCGATGAACGATCCTGACGTTATGGAGTTATTTATCTCGACAAAGTCCATAGGCGTAAATCCTGAAGATATAGACAGCGAGGTCGGAACATTCGGACTTCCGGAGTTCGGAACAAAGTTCGTGCGTCAGATGATAGTCGAGTCAAAGCCCAAAAACTTCACCGACCTGCTTCAGATATCAGGTCTTTCACACGGTACCGACGTATGGCTCGGCAATGCGCAGGACCTTATACACAACGGAACCTGCACAATTTCCGAGGTTATCGGAACGAGAGATTCCATAATGACTTACCTTATGCACAAGGGACTTGATCCTTCCCTTGCCTTCAATATCATGGAGATAACCCGAAAAGGAAAGGCTAAACAGAAGCTTACTCCGGAAATGGTTGAGGAAATGAAATCTCACGGAGTGCCGGACTGGTATATCGACAGCTGTTTTAAAATACAGTACATGTTCCCAAAAGCTCACGCGGTTGCGTACGACATGTCGGCGCTTCGCCTTGGGTGGTTCAAGGTTCACATGCCGCAGGTGTTCTACGCCGCATTCCTGTCGGTCGCTCCAGGCGGCTTTGAGGCGGAAATCATGACAAAAGGCAAGGAACACATAAAAAATGTCCTGCGTGAAATAGAAAGCAAAGGCAAGGAAGCGACACAAAAGGAAACAGACATGATTGCGACGCTGCAATTATGTAACGAGGCGTGCGCACGTGGTTTTGTATTTCTTCCGCCGGACCTTACAAAATCACACTCCTTCCATTTCCTTCCCGAGGGTGAAAAGGGAATTCGCTGTCCATTCTCCTCTATGGGCGGTCTCGGAGAAGCCGCCGCAGAGAGCCTGTACAACGCCTGCAAGGAATGTGAGGTACTGTCGGTTGAAGATTTGAGGACACGTGCTCAGGTTTCAAAGGCTGTTATTGAGATTTTACGGAAAAACGGCGTACTGGAAAGCTTGAGCGAAACCAACCAGCTGACATTATTCTGATCTAAGACCCAATTTGCCTTTTATCGCCTTGTTCTGAGCTTTGAGATTTTTCGAATCAAAAAGGTGGTTAAAATGACTGTTATTGAGCTATTTGACGTATCGCCGCTGCAAAATCTGTCAGGCGCCTTGAGCTTTAAGGCGGACAAGATATACTTTTTAGGCTCCAACATAAAGAAAATGACCGAAAACTCGGAAGTTTATGAGAAAGTTATCCGCCGCTTCAATCCGATCGCCGAAATAAAATACGTTCCCATAAAAAAATATGATATGAACAATGTATCTGACGTTATCTGCAAACTTGCGGAAAATGAAAAACAGGTTATCATTGACGTTTCCGGCGGCGACGACTATGTGCTTGCCGGAGCCGGGATTGCCGCCTGCCGCTGTGAGGGAAAAGGAGTTCAGGCTGTGCACATAAGCGTACGCTCCGGAGCCTTTTCCTGTTATGGGAAACCGTTGTATTCACGAACGTTAGAAAAAAGAATAGATCTCACATGTGACGAGCTTATAAGTCTTCACGGAGGCAAAATCGTCTACACGGACCAAAAAAAGAGCGGCACATACCGTTGGGATTTTGAATCGGACGGATTTGAAAAAGATGTACGTGCGATGTGGAACATATGTCGGGCTGACTGCCGGGCATGGAACAAGGCAGGAGCGCTGATGGGTGAACTTGAAAGCTTTGCAAATCCAAAAAAAGCTGAAGATGACCGCAGTCTTACCGTTAACACGAGCTACTATTCACTAAAGGAAAAAGGAAAACGCTATCTTGCCGACTCCCTTGACTCTCATTTGCTTCGCCTTTCTAAAGCCGGTCTTGTGCGTTCTTATGTAAACGACGGAAAAAACTTCGGATTTGAGTACAAAAGCGCGCAGGTAAGGCAGTGCCTTGTAAAGGCGGGCACTGTGTTAGAACTCATGACCTATCTTGCGGCAAAGAGCGCAAGAACTAAAAAAGGTTTTACGGTGTATGACGACGCGTTAAGCGGAGTGGTGCTTGACTGGGACGGCAAAGTCCACCTTGGGGCAAGCAGTGTTTTAGATACTGAAAACGAAATCGACGTACTTCTTGTAAAGGGCATGATTCCATATTTTATTTCATGCAAAAACGGTAACGTAGATGAAAACGAGCTTTACAAGTTAAGCGCTGTTGCCGCTCATTTCGGCATTAAATACGCAAAAAAAATACTTGTCGCAACGGATTTACAAAAGAACTACTCTTCTCTTCAGCGCTTTATAGGGCGTGCTAAAGAGATGAATATCAAAATAATTGACGGCGTACACAAGATGACGTTCGCGGAATTTTCAAAAAAGCTTGCGAACGTATAAGATTCCTGTACCGCTGTTTCGGAGAAAAATATGTCAAAAGATATACTCGACTTGGGGCAAAAAAACGAAGCTCAAAATGAGCGCGCACGCTCTGAAAATACCAAATCCATTCTTCCAAAAATAGAAATACTGCACGAGGAAAAACATTTTGCCGCAGTAATAAAGCCTGCCGGTATTATCTCTCAGGCTTCCTCCGGCGCTGACGAAAACTCCAAAAGAAGTATGGTGTCGCTTTTAAGCGCCGGGCTTTCTTCCCCGATATATCCTGTTCACAGGCTTGACAGGGAGGCTTTCGGCGTTATGATTTACGCTAAAACCAAAGCTGGCGCCGAAAAAATCAGCCGCTTAATTACTGACGGCTCTTTTGAAAAGCAGTATCTCACGGTAGTTGAGTCCGTTCCGGAGCCGGAGCGCGGAGAAATGGTTGATCTTTTGCTTCACGATTCCAAGAAAAACAAAAGCTACGTTGTGGACAGAGAAAGAAAAGGTGTGCGCAAGGCAATTCTTGAGTATGAAGTGTTAGGCAAAGCGCAGTACGCCGGGCGAACGCTGACGCTGATGAGAGTATTGCTTCACACAGGAAGGACTCACCAAATAAGGGTTCAGTTTGCCTCACGCAAAATGCCAATAGTCGGCGATTCCCGCTACGGCAGCAGTATAAAGGCGCAAATGTGTTTGTGTTCATATAGAATTTCATTTATCAACCCTTTTTTAGGGAAGAATGTATCATTTCAAAAAGTGCCGGACGGCGAGTTTTTCAAGCTTTTTGGACTTGATGTATTGTAATTTTCGAAAACATATGGTAAAATACCGTAGGATAACAGGAAAAAGATAAAAAGGCATTGAAAGGAATGTAAAAATGTTAGACATCAGGTTTGTCAGGGAAAATCCCGACGTAGTAAAAGAAAATATAAGAAAAAAGTTTCAGGATGAGAAGCTTCCTCTTGTTGACGAGTGCATTGAAATAGACGCTAAGGTAAGAGCGCTCAAAGGCGAGGGCGACAATTTAAGAAGCGAAAGAAACTCCACAAGTACTGAAATCGGCTCTCTCATGCGTGAAAAGAAAGTTGAAGAGGCAAACGCAAAAAAAGAGCGTGTAAAGCAGATTAACGCACGTCTTGACGTCATAGAAAAGGAAGAAGCGGAGCTTGCCGAAGTACTGAAACAGAAAATGATGGTAATTCCGAACATCATTGACGATTCTGTACCGATAGGCCGTGACGACAGCGAAAACGTTGAAATACAGAAATACGGTGAGCCGGTTGTTCCGGACTTCGAAATTCCTTACCATGCTGATGCCTGCGAGGCTCTCTCGGGACTTGACAAGGAAAGTGCCGGCAGAACAAGCGGAAACGGCTTTTACTACCTTATGGGCGATATTGCAAGACTTCACTCTGCAATGCTTAGTTATGCCCGAGATTTCATGATTGACAAGGGATTTACGTACTGTGTTCCGCCATTTATGATAAGAAGCGACGTTGTTACCGGCGTTATGTCGTTTGCGGAAATGGACGCAATGATGTACAAAATCGAGGGCGAGGATTTGTATCTTATCGGTACCAGCGAGCACTCGATGATAGGCAGATTCAAGGGACAAATTATAAAAGAGTCCGACCTTCCGCTCACTCTTACCTCTTATTCTCCGTGTTTCCGTAAAGAAGTGGGAGCGCACGGACTTGAAGAGCGTGGACTTTACAGAGTTCATCAGTTTGAAAAGCAGGAAATGGTTGTACTTTGCAAGCCGGAAGAGGCAATGGACTGGTATAACAAGATGTGGAGCTACACGGTCGAATTTTTCAGAAGTCTTGACATTCCGGTAAGAACGCTCGAGTGCTGCAGCGGAGATTTGGCGGATTTGAAGGTAAAGAGCTGTGACGTTGAGGCATGGAGTCCCCGTCAGAAGAAGTATTTCGAGGTAGGTTCCTGCTCGACGCTCGGAGACGCTCAGGCAAGAAGGCTTTCCATTCGTGCAAAAGGCGAAAAGGGCACATATCTTGTTGCGACTCTTAACAACACAGTACTTGCTACGCCCCGTGGATTGATTGCGTTTATAGAAAACAACATCAATGCTGACGGCAGCATTCGTATTCCTGTCGCTCTCAGACCTTATATGGGCGGCAAGGAAATCATAAAGAAGAACTGACAAATTTACACCGCAGAACAACATTTGAAAAAGATGTGTCATGTTCGCAATGATTTGTAGTTTTATGTAACAAAAAAGTAGTTGTTGCTTTTTAGGGAAAACCCCCGGCGAGGGTTTTCCCTCTTTTTTAGCCGCTTTGCGGCTAAAAAATTCACTCTTTCCTGCGCTTTTAGAACGAATAAGGTCTTTCGCCCTCTGCGGAGGGCGACGAGAGCTGCGCGCCCTCGACCGCGCCCGCTTTTCTTTCGAAGAAAAGCGGGACAAAAGAACTTGAATTTTCTTTTTTTCTGAGCGTCTTCGGAATATTCCCTCGCAGATGTATCTGCTTCAAGAGTAAGCTTTTCTTTTTTCCAGACTGATGAAAAGAAATTCGCTGTTCACCGCTGTGATGTTTATAAGAATTATGCGATTAACGAAATTTTCCTCGTGCCCGAAAGTTCGGCGCTTGCGGACTGGACGGTGACCGGCAGTGCTCAAGTCGCTCGTACCGGCGGACAGCGCTACAATGACTACAACAGTGCGCTTCTTGGTGGAAAATCATCCGCTAAGCAGACAGTCCCTCCGTTATCCGGATCTGTTGTGTTTGAGTGCTACATGCTGTTTCCTGAAAAAAGCGACTGCGGTTCGGTAAGCCTGCTCGGAAACGGCGTTCCTGCGGCAAAGCTTACAGTAAACGCCGACGGAGTGTTTAAGGCTGACGGAACCAAACTCAGACACCATACCAACAACATATGGCAGTGCCTGCGCATTGAAGCCGACACCGTTTCAGGCAAGGTCCTTTACAAGGTCAACGGCAAAAAAGTCGGTGAGTTCTCTTTTGACAATAAGGTTGATTATATAGACGAAGTACTTTTTGAGTCTGACAGCGGCAATGTTTACTTTGATGATGTAAAGCTGTTTTTGGAGCATGAATATGAAGATTACTGCCCGAAGCCTGTTCCTACCCCTGATGACGGATATGACGTAATCCTTAACATATGCTCTCTTTGACACGAAGGCTCTCACTCCGGCTGGGGCTGTGAGTCTGCATATCCTGATATTGAAACGGCTCTCGGCTTTTATGATGAGGGTATACCTGAGGTCGCTGACTGGGAAATCAAGTTTATGGTTGAAAACGGCATTGACGTTCAGCATCTGTGCTGGTACTGTCCGTCCGGGGACATAAACGAGCCGATAAAGAGGTCAAATCTAAACTGGGCGCTTCACGACGGATTTTTTAACGCAAAATATTCCGACATGATGAAATTTACTCTAATGTGGGAAAACGGCGGCACGAATGTTCACTGCCTTGAACAGTTCAGGGAATACATCTGGAAATACTGGATGGACTACTATTTCACTGACGATCGCTTCTACACTATTGACAACAAGATAGTCTTTACAGTATGGAGTTTCAGAAATTTCATAACCGGATTTGGGGGAACTCAAGAAGGCTGTCTTGAGGCGGTGGATTTCATGAACCGTGACGCAAAAGCCAACGGCTTTGACGGCGTTATGATTTTCTTTGCCGACAGTCACAGAACCGATGCCGAAACCTTTGATACCATGGCAAAAATCGGAGGAACTGCGGCTTACGCTTACCACTGGCTGCAATTCGGCGTACATGCCTGCGACACTATCCCCAGGCTCCAAAAAAATCAGGATTTCAGAAAAATTCACATTGTTCCTACCGTTTCGGTCGGTTTCAACAATATCGGCTGGTCGGGCGTAAGGAAGCCCATGGCTTCGCTTGAGGATCATAAGGAAGTACTCGAATACATAAAGAACACATACCTTCCGGCTGAAAGCGGCTGGAAAGCAAGGACTCTCATCGTTTCCACATGGAACGAATACGGAGAGGGCACGTATGTAATGCCTTGCAAGGGACTTCACGGATTCGGATATTTGGAAAATGTAGCCGAAGTTATTTCGGGAGTTACAGATCACTCATCAAACATTTATCCTACTGAAAACCAGAAAAAGCGTCTCGGACACATGTACACCGGCAAAAAAACTTCTCTTGAGAGATTTGACATTGAACAACCGTATTTTGAACTTCCGGAAAAGCTTATTTACCGTGCGAGCGGCGCAGACATGGAGCCGGCTCTGCGCATAGACGAATACTCTATATCCGGCGACACCATTAAGGCTTCATCAACCAGCAATGATTCATCTGTTGCGATAAGAAAAGACCGTAATTTCAAGCCGGTAAGCGCAAAAGATATCGGCGCTGTACGCATGGTCTTAAAATCAAACGTCGATGCTGATGCCGAGTTGTTTTTCACAACAGATATTTGTACAGAGTTTGAGGGCAAAAACTGTTTGAAATTCAGAGTAAAAAAGTCAGACGATTTCACCGAATACGTCATACCGACCGCAAGATTTTCCTGTTGGAAAGATGAAATAACGTCATTCAGGCTTGACATTCTTAATAAACCGGGTACTTTTGAAGTCAAATCATTTGAACTGCTCGGACTTTCAGACAGACAAAAGCCTTTGACGCTGTACATAAATTCCGTTGAGTATTCACCGGTATTTCCGCCTGAAGTTGACGAAAAAGAAATATATGTTGCCGCTGAGCCTGAGGCAGGATTTTTCGAAATGCACCATTTTTACTATGAATGGTCAAGATTTACCGGAAAGCTTTACATAGCTTACGGATATGAAAAAGACGCGGTATTTACTGTAGGTAAGGATATTGCCGTCATAAACGGAAAAGAAGTCCGTCTTGACAAAGCGCTTTCTCTGCGTGACGGACTGCCGCTAATCCCCCTGCTTTTACTGTACGATTCCTTCGGAATTGAGTACAAGCGCGAAGGTAAAACACTTGAAGTGACTGCATCTGCAAACTAAACTTCTAAACGTTGTTAAAACAACCGCATAAAAAAGCCCGCTGATACCGGTAAATATAAAAATCAGGGTATCAGTGGGCTTTATTTTTTACGGCTTTTTAAGAAAAATATATACTTTTGCCGACCGGAACAATTTGCCAACCGTAAAGAACAATCCAAAAAATCAAACCAATCCGAAAAAAGCGTCAGTATCAGCGACCACGAATTATATCGCCTTTTTTCATAGGAACCGTCATTTTAACTGAAAAAAGCATTTGCGGGTGCGGAGCCGAGTCGATTGGATTTCCTTTTTCGTCGCGCATGTCCTCCAATATAAACTCAACCGAGTCTTTTCCAGGAGACACAAGCTCGCAGACCTGACCGTTCACCGACTTGTTTCTCTGGCACAATACTGCACGTCCGTTTTCGGTATCTACATCGGACACAGTTGACAGAAACGCTTTATCACGCAGGTATCCGCCGTCCGAGGATATCTGCGCGTTCTCCGAACAGTTATCGAAAAAGTAGCCTGTTGCGTACTCACGGTGGCTGACGCTTTCCAGTTCGTACAGACTCTTTGGATTAAAAACATAATTTTCCGGATCTCTTAAGTATGAGTTTAATTCGGTTTTATACGCATTGGCGGTAACCGCAGTGTAGTACGCGCTTTTGACTCTTCCCTCTATTTTGAAACTGTCTATCCCTGCTTGCACAAGCTCCGGGATATGCTCAATCATGCATAAATCTCTCGAACTGAACATAAATGTTCCACGCTCGTTTTCAACAAGCGATATTTTTTCCTCAGGACGCTTTTTTTCGAAAATCTCAGCGTACTTCTCTCCGTCAAAGTACTCCCAGCGGCACGGCTGTGCGCATTTTCCGCGATTTGCGTCCCTGCCGGCAAAAAAGTTCGATAACAGACACCGTCCGGAATACGAAACGCACATTGCGCCGTGTACAAAGGCTTCAAGCTCAAGCTCATCCGGTATATTATCCCTTATCATGCGTATCTCATCAAGCGTCAGCTCTCTTGACAGCACAACACGTGTTGCGCCGAGAGAATGATACATTTTGCATGCTTCCGAATTGACTGTGCTTGCCTGCGTTGACACATGAATATCAATATCCGGCGCATAGCGTTTTGCAAGTGCAAGAACTCCAAGGTCTGATATAATAAGCGCGTCGGGGCGGGCTTTTTCGTTTAAGAAAGTTAAATATTCCGGCAGTGCGCCAATTTCGTATTCCCTCGGCATTACATTTACCGTAACGTACAGCTTTACCGAACGCTCATGACAGTACTTTACCGCCTGCACTAACTCTTCATCGGAAAAATTATCCGAAGCCGCCCTCATTCCGAAGCTTTTTCCGGCAACATACACTGCGTCCGCACCGTAGAGCACTGCAAAAGTGAGCTTTTCAAAATTACCTGCCGGGGACAATATTTCCGGTTTTTTTATTTTCATGTCAATATTCACCTTTTGATATTTTCTTTTTTGATATTTACTTATATCTCTTGTATCTCTCTTAAATTACGCAATTATTTTTTACAAAACAAGGCGCACGCCGCACTGTGACGGCGAAACGCCTCGTTTTTCTGCCGGTTTCAGCTTTTATATTCAGCTGTTCTTGTCGGCGTTTATATAATTCTGATGCTCTTGGTAGGTCCGTGAATATACGGTTTCTCCATTCTTCTTTGTATAGAAGTAGTAGTACGATGTTTCATACGGATAGAGAGCCGCATATATTGCCTCTGTTCCGGGATTGCATATCGGTCCGGGAGGAAGTCCCTTATTTTTATACGTGTTATACGGATGATCGATGGACGTATCTATGCCATACATGCCTGTTCTCTCACCTAACGCATATTGTACCGTTGCATCTGAGTTAAGATACGGGAAGTCAGCGCTGTTATTGAGTCGGTTGTGGAATACTGAAGATATATAGTAATAATCCTCAGCGTTATTTCCCTCTTTCTCTATCATAGAGGCAAGAGTAATTATCTCGTCAACCGTCATTCCGAGTTCGTCGCATCTCTCATAGTATTCGTCCTCAAATTTCCTGTCAAAGTTGACAAGGAATTTATCGAGTGCTGAAATCGGATTTTCATTCAGATAAAAATCATATGTGTCCGGGAACAGATATCCTTCAAGGCGGTAACTGTAATCGGTATCAAAGCGGTACTCCGAAAGTTTATCCGGCGTAAGCTCTTTTGCAAAACGATACTCATATTCAAAGCTTTGCAGTGCCTCAAGGTAATCTTCTTTATCTCCTACTCCGTTTTCGACAAGAAGGTCGATTGTTTCGTTAACGGTAAGTCCTTCCGGAATAGTAATCCTTACAGTACCGGTCTGAGTTCTCTCATAATCAGAAACAGTATTGATAAGAGTATCGTAATTCATCATCGGATTTACCGTTACCTCGCCTGTAAGATATTCGCCTGTAAGATAAGAACGTCTATCAATACGGAATTTTGCGTACACCTCAAAAACCCAAGGATACTTTATTACGCCGGCTTCATACAAAATTTGCGCAACATCCTCTGTTGTCGCACCTTCCGGAATAACTATGGTTACATTTTGCTCTTCAAGCAGTTCAGCTGTACCGTTCTTCACAAAAGCAAAAACATCATTTCCAACGTTTATCACAGTTGTGGATAAAAAATAACAGCACAGCGCTACAACAGCTATATACAATACAATCTTTATAATCCCAAAAGTAGTGGAACCCAAAAATGCTACCTTCACATCACCATCCGCTCCGTTGTTATCCGACTTTTTTCCGGAGAATTTATGGCCCGAACGTGATTTTTTTGATGTCACAGAT